>DASYRR010000308.1:0-58016 GCA_036004125.1 Pyrinomonadaceae bacterium
CTTGTCACCGCTTTGGTACAGCGAATCTCAGCATCTAGACCTCCCTGTACCAAAGCGGTGACAAGTCCCCGCACTCCAAGGAGGCGCCCCTTATTTGGTCCATCGTGGTTGTCATTTCTGTTTAGTAAGGTGCAAACAGACCACGTGGCCGCTGGTCCGCGCTCTGCTACAGCGGGAACTCATTCTCGAACACATCCGGCAGATCACCAAAGTCAGCCTTGGCCCGACCTCGACATGAATACTGCACCTCTTTTTTGTCCGGAGGCGCGACGGTGAGGCCAAATTCCGAAATCTTTGGTTTTTCTTCACCATTGAATTGATGAAAAACCGTGTAGGTGTTGCCCTCGAGTGAAAAACTGATGTCGGTGAGGTCCACCTGGTAGCGGAAGTAGTGACTGTAGTGAAACGCTTTCTGAGATTCCACTCGATTCTTCGGATACTCCAATTCGACCTTTCCAGGCACGCCGAAACGATACTGCAAATAACCTTGCGTTTTCGTAAACCTCGTAGAGCTACAAAGCGAGACTATCTTCGTAGAGCGCTTGAGCGGACAACTAAAGACGATCTTCTCCCCTTTCGTACAGAGTGAAGTTATTTGCACACTGCCGGCCCCAGCGGGTAACCATGCATCGCCTAGCAATGCGACCGAGCCAAGAAACAAGCTGATAAGAACCGCAACGCGATGCGGAGTTCTGTTCTTCATAGAATACCCAGTTGCTGATTCATTTTTAGAAAGTCGAAATTGTTCCAAGCCTCCGCTATCTTTCCGTCGCAGACCCGCACTATAGCGATGCCCGTAAAGTCTACAGATGAATTCGTAGCAGCTATTCCCAGAGACTCGCCGGTATGTTTAGCCTGAACACTGCAGCGTGCGACCACTTTGTCTCCCTCGGCGATAACATCTTCGACGTTGACGAGTATGTCTGGAAATGCTTTTCGAAATTGCGCATGAAAAGCACGAAACGCGTCAATGCCCGTGACAGCATTCCCACTTGGGTCGTTGAGTCCGTGAATGACTGCGTCGTCCAACAACATGTCGCCTATGCTATCCGTGTTTCCACTATTCCAAACTTCGGCAAACCATCGATGTATCAAAGACTTGTTCTCATCAGACATATAGGAACCTCCTGATCTCTATTAAGGTAAAGGAATGTACCGAACAAGCGATCTTCGGTCTTTGGACTTAGGTCTTGAGTCCTTGGCTTTTGCATTCAGCATTCAATGGCCACGGCCTAAAACCAAAGACCGAAGACCAAGCCCCTATACCCCAATCACGCCCCGGTCCAACAGTCTCTTAATCATTCTCAGGCAATCAGCATCTCGAAACGGACAGATCGAGAGAATCGACTGTACGTCCCATTCTCCGTTGATGCGAGAGAGGATAAATCCTTCCTGGGGATCCAATTGCTGTTCGGTCAAAGCGGCAGGAGAAACTAAAAGTACCGGTTTCGAGGTCGGAGCAAGATCGGTTGCATAAATGTGGGCTATCAACTTCTCTTCAGCCTCAGGTAGAAGTCTTTGTGCGTCAGCGTTTTTTGGATTTTCCTCCAGAACTCTTTGAATCATCATCAGGCCCCATTCGGGATCGTCGTCGAGCTTTCGCTCTACGGACCAGAGTAACTCTGTGACGCTTTCCGGCAGATCCTCGATCTCAGGTGGCGTCGGGGCTGTTCCCTCAGGAAGCTCCCCCGCAACTCGGGCCACACCTTTGCTAATCAGATCATAAAGTTGTCCATAGACATGGAATGAGGAAGCGTGCATGTGATAACAGATCTCGGCAACCGACATCCGTTTCTCAACAAAGAATAGAATTTGACGAAACTCCTTCCCGAGCTTTAGAGATGAGGTCCAGCCCGGATTCAATTCGAGAATACATCTGTCGGTTGGAACTAAACTGCGGTAACGGGCCAACTCATCAATCCGATAAATGCCTTCCATGATTACAGTCGTCGGTTCGACTTCAATCAGGATCAAGTCTTCAGGTAACGGCTCATCGTCATAGAATTCAAATTGGCCTTCGGTCCAAACAAACAAATCGTAGATTGCGTCAAGCGTACGCGTCTTTAAGATGTCGAGAACATCACTCTCAGTTAAGTAACCTTGTTCGACCAGCACTTCACCCAGCTTGGCACCGGACGTTCTTTGGATCTCGCGCGCAGCCTGCAATTGCGACTCATCCACCTTCCCGTAATGCAACAGGATTTGACCAAGGTATTCTCTGGGGTCGTTTGATTTGGAGCCGACAATCAGACCTTTCTGGAAGTAGACTTGCTTTGTGATCTTGCCTAGATCAAATTTGAGAGTCCCCGTCTTCCTTCCCGCCGCTAGAAACTGCAGCAAGTCGGTCAGACTCATTGTTGTCAAAGTGCCTTGGATCGCCATTATGTGTCGGTTCTATCTCTGCCCTGAAGCCCTGGGCTTGTTTGATGGGACTCTCCGGAGGGAAGTTGCTGTTTTTGGACCACAAAAGAACAAAACTGTAGCAGAGTACATTTGAATTACCACGAGATTCAAGTTCATAGACTGAGATGAGCCCCCACGGGAAGGCTCATCAAGGTATTGATTGCCATGAAGATCGCGCCGGTACGAATGAAGGTGCTCTAATCTTCGACCAGGTCGGCCGAAATTGTGAAAGTCTCTGGTCCTGACTCTCTCGCCAGTCTAAGCAACAATGCCAAATTCCTGGTCTGCTCTTCGTTCAAGTCCACAAACTGCACACCAAAACCAAAACCATGCCGGTGATGTTTGACTTCGCCCTCAAGATAAAGCCAATCGACTTCTGGGAGTAAAACTCGAAAAGCCACAATCTCGCCGGTCATTACTTCTCCCACGGTATCCAGGTAACAACCACCCTCTGACAAGTCGGTAACACGCGCCGAGTTTCGGGCTCCACTCTCTCGATCCCAGACAGCATCCAAACTAACGCTCAAACGTGGTTTCGATCTTCGATCATCCATAGGTCATGACATCATAGGAGTTTTGCCAGAGGAGGCAAAGAAAAATCATTTGGTTGATCGCAGTAAGTTTCTGGAATCAGCTGAGATGCTTCCCAGAAAACGACCAGTAACGACTATTGGGCATTACTCGTCCGACGATGACGGCGTCGAGCCTTTATCGAAATGAAACTTATGCATTAGTCTATGAACGACTGGCGTAAGTACTACTCCCATGACGCCGATGAGAATCAATCCGCTGAATAACGCATACCCAGAGGCGAAAAGTTTCGCCCCTTGATTCGGCAACGGATTCACAGGTCCCATGCCACCAAGAATCATCGATGCTTCAAGAATGGAATCAATCCAGCCAAAGCCGGCAATCCAATGATAACCAACAACTCCTATTATTAAGGCGCTGCCAATAATAAGAAGACCGACGCCAACTGACGAAACCATTCGCCACACAAAAACGCTGAGAGGAGCCAACCTCTCGTGTCTGCGCTCAAAGTCACTAAATATCATGAGTGTTTTGACGTTCTCGGATTTCGGCTTCAAGTATTGCAACGTACGCGAAGTGCTTCCGGAATGATTTGAAATGTTGCTGGCAGTCGTCCTGGAAGCTCGCCATCTATCTCAAGCTCGACAAGGGTGTTTCTGCTCGCTGCTCGCACTACAACTTTTTTTGCTAATGCATGACTAACTTCGGGCATCGAAAGATGTGAGCCGAAATAGACTCGAGGAGCGCTCGTCACGATCTTGAGGGCGCTCAGATCTCCGACGCTAACTACGTCGAACTTTCCATCTGCCAACTTAGCGTCTGGAGCTATTTTCATCCCGCCGCCGAAGTATCGTGCATTAGCAATACAGAGACTAACGACCGAGAGATGCCGCTCGTGGGAGTCGTCAAGTTGAACCACGACTCTTGTTGCCTCTGAACGAATGGCAGTCTGAAGTAGAGACGCTCCGAAGGAAACTCGATCTCCAAGCCACTGGGGCGTATTGGCAGGTATCCAGTCTGGTCCTCCGTCCTTTACGCGTTTGATGACCTTGGTGCTCATTCCGCACGAAGCAACACCAACGAAGTATCGTGTTCGCTCTTCATCGCTGTGATCGATGAACGAGACTCTACCAACATCGATTCGCCGCGTGCGCCCGTTCTGTAAAACCCTCGCTGCGGCGCGCGGCTGAGAGGGAATCTCAAGCGTTTTCCTGAAATCTCCGCCGGTTCCACTTGGTAGTATCCCGAGTTCAACATCTTTGCCGGAATTGAGAATTCCATTGGCGACTTCAGAGATTGTTCCGTCGCCGCCACACGCAATAATTAGCGCTGTACCTTTTCTTGCGGCTTCACTGGCAAGCGCCGTAGCTTCACCAGGCTTTTTGGTGAAGACATTTTTAAAGGATCCAAAATGTGAGTTGAGATCGCTCGCTAGTTCAGGCCACGAAGAACCTGTAGCGCCACCGGCAGAGGTAGGATTCACGATGACTAACGGAAGTGGCATTTAGCCCTGGACCGTGGACCTTGCTGCTCGGTCCTGTTCCGCAAGATCCGCAATCTTCTGCATAACTAAGTCGGCGATCTCTTTGTGGGTGCGCAACCGATCAGGCTTCTTCAAGACATCTAAGAGATCAAGTTGCGGTCCAAAGTAGATCCTAATCACATCTTCACGGTTCCAGTTTCGGGCAATTTGTTTGGGCAGATTGTTACAGAGACCGGCAATGAAGACTGGTATGACCTGGGGTTTAGCAGCCATGATCAGCTTGCCCACACCCGGCTGAGCGCGTAGGAATGAATAAGGATCGTCACTCTTGTTGCGTGTGCCTTCGGGATGAAAACCAATTACATTGCCGGGTCCTGTTCGCGTCAGCTCCGACAACAACCTAAAAGAGAATTTGTCGAATATTCGTTTCTCTGGAATCGGGTTGTCTCCTGTAGCAAAAAATGCCGGATACATTGAGAACCACCCCATGATGAGGTTGACGAACAGTCCCAGAGGCGATTGATAAAAGAATCTTGCACGAACCGGAAAGTATAATTGCTTGCGCCATTTCGTCCGTCTAAAAAGCTCTGTTGATACCGCGTACATGTCAAAGAATGAGCGGTGATTTGCCACGAGCAGGATTGGACGTTCGCGCGACACCGCCTCGATGTTTTCAAGGCCGTACACATTCATAATGTTGTACGTCGAGAGGTGAATCCAGCCGGCGCCCAGTGTTCTCTGACACAATGTCCAGAAGCGCTTCCAACCACCATGATTCATTCTTCCAACAAATCTAAAGGCAAACCGCTCGAACGGAGCGAGGACATTCAGCTCTTCGGAAGTTGGCTGCAGCGATTCGACCTCAGTAGATCGTTCCTCACCTGCTGAGACGGACTTCTTACGGTACGTAAGATCAGTCGCTCCGTCCGTAACGGCATCAGCTTTTACATCGGATTCTGCTGTTCTCAATCCCACTCCACAAAGAGCGCACTCGAAAGACTCAATCGATCGAGAAGTATTTTGCTTCAGGATGATGAACAATAATAGCCGAGGTTGACTGTTCGGGCTCCAACTGAAACTCCTCTGTGAGGGTGACGTCGATTCGAGCCGGATCAAGTAAGGCGAACAGCTTTTCCTGGTCCTCCAAACGTGGGCAGGCCGGGTAACCGAAACTGTAACGCGATCCCTGATACTGCTGGTGGAAAAGCTTTGACAGTTCGTTTGCATCGGTGTCTGCTATGCCAAGTTCCTCACGGATACGTTTATGCCACAGCTCCGCCAACGCCTCAGCACTTTCAACACTCAGGCCGTGGAAATAGAGGTAATCAGCATAGTTGTCAGACTTGAACAATTCCTGCGCGTACTCGCTCGCCCGTCTGCCAACTGTCACCAAATGAAAGGCGACTACGTCCATCCTTCCCGATTCGCGCGACGCGAAGAAATCGGCGAGACAAAGATGTTTGCCGGCAGGCTGACGAGGAAACGTGAAGCGAACCAGCTCTTTTTTCGCTTCGTCAAATACAATAAGGTCGTTTCCTTCAGACTGACATTGGAAGTAGCCATAGACAACCTTAGGAATCAGCAGTCCTTCGCGCTTCGATCGTTCCTTCAATTCGTCAAAAAGAGGTCGGACTTTACTAGCAACTAACGATTTGTAGTCTTCCGGCGACGTTCTGCCTTGTTTGAATTGCCACTGACCTTTGAACAGCGCAGTTTCATTAATGAAGGAAAAGACATCGTCGAGCGGAATGTCTTCAACGACTCGCGAACCAAAGAAAGGTGCCTTGGGAATCAACGCATCCGCGGCGACGTTTGACCGTGCTCTGTGCGTCGTGTCACCGACACTTTGCGCTCGAGAGGGCTTACGAATGCCGAGCTTAGCTTCTTCTCCAACTAGATCCTCGAGATCCCCAATCGTTTCAGATTTGGTTCCATCCAAGGTTTCTGCAACGGCCCGACCATTTCCATCTATTCCCACCAACTTATCCATCGTGTGAAGCCCGGCAAAAGCATCACGAGCGTAAAACAGTTCACCACGATAGATTGACTTGAGGTCGTCTTCCACATATCGACGAGTGAGCGCCGCGCCTCCGAGAACCACTGGCACCCTGATGCCACGCTCATTCATAAGCTCGAGGTTCTCCTTCATGATGAGGGTCGACTTAACCAGCAGCCCACTCATGCCGATGGCATCCGCCTTGTGCTCGTCGTAGGCGTCAAGAATGCTGTCGATCGTCTGTTTTATCCCCAGGTTGAAAACTTTGTACCCGTTGTTGGTCAGGATGATGTCGACGAGGTTCTTACCAATGTCATGCACATCGCCTTTCACGGTTGCCAGAACCATCTTACCCTTAGCGGTTGCTCCACCCTTCTTCTCCATGAACGGTTCGAGAAAACGTACGGCTGACTTCATTGCTTCTGCCGATTGGAGTACAAACGGCAACTGCATTTGTCCACTCCCAAACAGATCGCCGACCACCTTCATTCCTTCAAGGAGAATATTGTTGATGATGTCGAGCGCTGAATAGTGTTGGAGCGCCGTCTTCAATTCATTTTCAAGTCCAATCTTTTCGCCATCGATGATGTGATTCTTCAAACGCTCCTCGACGGTGGCGCCCTTGCTTTCTTTCTTTGACGTCTTCGCCTTAACGCCTTCAAACAGTTTTGTGAATTCAGTAAGCGGATCGTAGGTACAGACGTCACCCTCAAATCTGCGCTGGTCGTAAATCAACTCCCGCGCAACCTTTAGTTCTTGTTCGCCGATGCGATTGAGTGGTTCGATTTTGCTGGCGTTGACAATTGCCGAATCGAGGCCGGCCTCGACGGCGTCGTGTAGGAATACTGAATTAAGTACTACTCGCGAAGCTGGACTGAGACCAAATGAAACGTTGGAAACTCCAAGAATCGTAAACGCGCCTGGAAGTTCACTTTTGATTCTGCGTATAGCGTCAATGGTTTCGAGCGCGTTCTTGCGGTCTTCCTCGATTCCCGTCGAAATCGGTAGTGCCAGAGCGTCGAAGAAAATATCGGACGCGGGCAGGCCCGCTTCGCTGGTTGCCTGCTCATACGCACGTTTCGCGATTTGAAACTTCTTTTCGGCTGTCCGCGCCATACCGTCTTCATCAATCGTTCCAATGACTACACTAGCGCCATATTCTTTCCCGAGTTCAATTACCTTCAAAAAGCGCGAGACGCCATCCTCGTAGTTCGTCGAATTCAGGATGCATTTGCCGCCGGCGTGTTGAAGACCCGCCTCCATTTTCTGCCATTCGGTCGAGTCGAACATCATCGGAATCTTGACGTTGGTGGCCAGTCGAGAGGCGAGCTCATGCATATCTTTCTCACCGTCGCGGCCGACGAAGTCGACATTTACGTCCAGAATATGTGCACCTTCGCGCTCTTGTTCTTTACCTAGCGCAACTAGACCATCCCAATCTTCTACGTTCAATAGGTCGCGCATCTTCTTGGAACCGCTCGCATTCACGCGTTCGCCCACAATCAGAAATGAACTGTCCTGTACGTAAGGTTGCTGAATATAGATTGACGATGCGGCTGCTACTAGTTTTGCGTTGCGTTGCTTCGGAGTGATCCCCTGCATGGCCTCAACAGCCAGTTTCAAGTGAGCCGGAGTGGTACCACAACAACCACCCACGATATTGACTCCGAAGTCTTGCGCGAAATGAAGGAGTTGGGCGGTGAAACTCTCGGGAGTTTCGTCGTAATGCATTTTCCCATCAACAACTGAAGGTAAGCCGGCGTTCGGTAAAACTGAGACTGGTATTGGAGCGTTCTGGCAAAGGTAACGAATGCTCTCGGTCATGTGGCGTGGGCCAGTACCACAATTCATCCCAATGATATCGATTGGGAATGGAGCGAGCGCGGTAAGCGCAGCAGAGATCTCGGTACCATTGAGCATGGTGCCGAAGATTTCGATAGTGACTTGCGCGATTACTGGTACGCGTCTCTTCGTTGCCGAGAAATGAGAAAAGATCGCGGACAATGCAGCTTTTGTTTGCAGTAAATCCTGACAAGTCTCAACAATTAGAAGATCAACCCCGCCATCCAGTAGACCGGCAACCTGAACACGATAAGCATCCCTCAGTTCTTGAAAAGAAATGTGACCTAACGTTGGAAGTTTGCGACCGGGTCCCATCGAACCAGCAACCCAACGGGGTTTTGACACAGTTGTATAATCGGCCGCTACGCGTTTTGCCAAACGCGCCGCCATCGCATTCATGTCGTACGCTTTATCAGCTATGTCGTACTCGGCAAAGTCTACTGGGGTTCCGTTGAAGGAATTTGTTTCAACGACATCGCAGCCCACTTCGAGGAATCCTGCGTGCACCTTCTCGACAGCGTCAGGTCTCGTGACAAGCAGGTTCTCGTTACAACCTTCAAAGCGAAGCCCCCCAAAATCATCGAGCGAGAGATTCTGGACCTGGAGATTCGTGCCCATTGCGCCGTCGAAAACTACGATGCGCTCTTTTAGGGTGTCGAGAAAACTGGACATAAGAGATCTGTCGGTTGATTGCAGATTGCAGATTTAAAAGCCCTTCAATTCCAGCCTCAATCTTCAATCTGAAATAACTAAGGCCCCGCGCCAAACAACGCGGAGCCTCTAAAACCTTGCTGCGAATTAGACTCGCCGAGCTGTTTAGCGGATTATTTTTCGTGGCCGCAAGTCGCCTTAACTCACCACGTCACTGTCAAGCCGTATTGAAACATTGCGCATAAGGGGTGTCAAGCGATTGCCGATTGTTGATTGCCGATTGTCAATTGTCTCTAAACCAGTAACTCCAAGAGCCCGACAAGCCTATAGGTCCCGGGAATTCGACAAATTGGCAATCGGCAATGACCTGATTTCTATTTACCATTGATGCCTTTACCATTTACCATTCAGGGCCATGCGACGTGCCATTTACCCCGGTTCGTTCGATCCCGTCACCAACGGTCACCTCGACATCATCGAACGAGGCTGCAAATTATTCGACGAAATAATCGTTGCCATTCTGGTTAACCCTGAAAAGCAACCGTTCTTTACGATTGAAGAGCGCGAGGAGATGCTCAACATCGTGTTGAAGGATATCAGTCAAGGTCGTTGCATCGTGCGCGTGGACTCGTTTCGCGGTCTGCTCGTTAACTATGCCGTTGCCCAACAGGCTGATGCGATCGTCCGAGGGATTCGCGCAATCTCCGACTATGAGTATGAACTTCAGATGGCTCTAATGAATCGTCGTCTGGAGCCGAGTATTGAAACGGTCTTCATGATGCCTGCCGAAACGTATTCTTATGTCAGCTCGCGATTGGTTAAAGAAGTCTTCCAGTTAGGTGGTGCAATTGATGGACTTGTCCCTTCGCTCATCGAAAAGCGGATGAAAGAAAAAATGAATAATGCGTAACGTTCTCGCTTATTCACCGCGTGCTATACTCCCGAAAAGTTCAACGAAAGGACCCTCGAAACGATGAGCGGGAGAATTCAACCACGCTCACTTGAATCTTAAACTCAAATGAAAACCTGGCCCGTTATGTCCCCGTTTTCCTCTTCCTACAACGTCGCTCGAATGCAGTCGTCTTCAACCCTGGCGGCGATGCAGGCTGCCGAAGCTTTACGTGCGACTGGTGTCGATGTGGTCGATTTTGGAGCCGGTGAACCAGACTTCGATACGCCCGAGAACATCAAGCTGGCGGCAGCTGAGGCAATGCGCGTTGGCCACACGAAATATACTTCGACTGGCGGGACGCGTGAGCTGCAAAAAGCAATCATCGGTTTTTATCAAAAGCAATTCCAGGTGGATTACCAACCATCAGAAGTGATGGGCACGTCCGGAGGTAAGCAGGCCATATTTAATGCCATCGTTACGCTCTTGAATCCTGACGATGAAGTGCTTATTCCCAAGGCCTACTGGGTGACATTTCCTGAGATTGTAGTTTTCGCCGGTGGCAAGCCAGTCTACATTGAAACTGAAGAAACGGATTTCCTCCTGACTGCTGAGCAGGTCGCCCGAGCGCTAACGCCACGCACAAAGTTACTTATCTTAAACTCACCATCGAACCCATCTGGACGAGTCCTGGCGCCGGCGGAATTCCGACGCATCATGGAAGTCGCTTCCGAAAGAGGCGTCTATGTGATCTCCGATGAATGCTATCTGCGGTTTGTGTATCCACCCGCTGAGGTCTTTAGCGCAGCAACTTTACCGGCGGAACTGCGTTCACGACTTTGCATTGCCGGATCATTTTCTAAGACGTATGCCATGACCGGTTGGCGAATGGGGTACGCGCTCGGGCCGTCTGAATGGATCAAATCGATGTTGAAGGTTCAGGGGCATTGCACATCGAATCCAAACTCGATCGCTCAATGGGCAGCAATTGAAGCTTTCAATGGGCCGCAGGAATCTGTCGGGCTAATGCTGGGTGAATATACACGACGCCGTGAGTGGTTGCTGAATGCTCTCAAGGACATTCCGGGAATTAAGTGCGGCGAGCCGGAAGGGGCTTTCTACGCGTTTCCCGATGTGCGTGGGTGTCTGGCAAAAGACTTGAAAACCTCTGCTGACTTCGCGCAACGTCTCCTTGAAGAAGAACAAACGGTCGTAACTGACGGGGCTGCATTTGGTGCTGAGGGCTTTGTTCGAATGTCCTATGCGACTTCGATGGCTCAGCTTGAGGAAGGTGCGAGGCGGATTAGAAGATTCGCGGAGAAGTATGCTTAGGAAGCGAGGTCCGGTGCAGTAGCCCGACTGTTAAGGAGGGTTCTCGTTGAGACAGGCCCTTTACGATGACCGAGCCCTCCTTAACAGTCGGGCTACTGCACCGGGGCTGCTACTCTTCCGAATACAAGAACGGCGCTGGAATTTCCAGCGCCGTTCTTGTTTCAAATGCAATGTGACTCACCGACAAACTGAAGTTTATCGGACATCACTAGTACAGGTTGAAGTTGTACTCGAGTTGCATCCACATCGAAACCTGATGACCGTCCTTCGTTGCCGGAACGAACTTAATCAATCTGGCAGCTGCGATCGCTCGCTCAGTTAACCCATAGGGGAGACCTGAAACGGTGCGGATATTGGTCACCTGCCCCGAAGAAGCGAACACAACTTTCAAAACCACAGTACCGGTGATCTGGTTCTTGCGTGCGTCCTCGGTGTATTGCGGCTCAGGCTTCGAGATCAGACGCGCCTTCGAGGTTACGTCCTTGCCCGTGAAGATGCGATTGTAATCGCCGCCGCCGCCGCCACCTGGTCCGCCACCGCCGGCGTTGAAGTCACCGCCGCCCATGTTTCCACCACGACCAGGCCCAAGGCCACCACCTTCCCCCGGTCCTATACCGCCGCCCTGGCCGGTTCCAATTCCGTTTCCAGTGCCGGGACCTGACGAAGGATCGGTGCTCTTCGATTTGTAATCACCATACGGAAGAACTCTTGTGTCTGGTGGCACCAACATCGGATCCGCAACAACGGTTGCTGCAACTGGCAATGACGGATTCTTAATTTGAGGTGGCTTTGGATCAGGAGCCACTACTTGAGGGATATCCAAAGACGCTTGAGGTGGCTTACCAAATGAAGCCGGCTTCTGCTCCTCACGTCCGCCACCACCGCCGCCCTGCGCGCGCTCCGGTTTGGGCTTACTACCACCGCCACTTCCCTTGTTAAGTCCGGCTGTTCCTGGATCAGGTGTTGGCTGCTCGTTCGGAATATCGAGCATTTGCTGAACCTCGAGGTCCTCCTGATTTGGATTTTGGGCAAGATACTGCCGGTGACGATAATCGAGACCAATAACAATTCCGAGGATCACGAACAGGAAAACAAATGAAGCCACCATCGCGAAGATAACGCTACGAGAGTCGGAAGGCTCAGCACCCATGACAGCGGCACCACGCTCACGGCCAATCCAGGTGGTAAACAAAGCTATCAGGAGCCCGGCCGCCAACATAGAAAAACCGATCAAGCCCAAGCGCGACGTTCTCGTCGACTGGGTGCGGTCCATCAACATCACCACCCCAACTAAAGCCATCATCGCAACAAACCCCGCCCCGATGGCAATTCTGATGTAGGGGATCGACAGAAACTTCTTGAGCATCTGTCCGTAGCCAATAAATGTTCGTTTGGTGAAACCAAACGGATCTCGCTTGAACTCTGGCCACGTCAGTTCGTATTCGTGAGCGACATCTTTAAGCTCATGAGATAGACGAGCGAGCAAACCAGCATCGTCCATAATCGTGAGGTGATACTCCTCACGGAGGGCTAAAGCCGACGTAGCGGCAAATACAGGCTGCGTTGAGACCGGCGTGCTTTCAACAACCGACTCGTTCGGGTAAGAGCCGTTGTTCTCAACCCATGGTTCCGGTTCTTCTTTGCTGATAGTCAGACTAGGCTCGTCGTCGGGTTTGAGCTCGACAGCAGTCAAGGGAGTGCCATCTACAGGACAGAAACTAAACTTATCGGCAAATTCTTCTTCGCATCTGGTGCAGAACTTCATCAATACTACCTCTTCTCGCCTTTGGGGGAGCAGCACCGACTGAGACAGCCCGTCTGCGCCTGTAACCTCTCTTTGGAAACTCGTTGCAATCCGCTTGTCGAGAACTCTTGAGGGTTCGGGCACAATCCAGCGATCGAGCAGCGACTTGAGCTCGTCCTCTGAAACAAATTCATCTTCCGGCTCAACGCCCATCTCACGCCTCCCTCAAAGTAACAATTTCTCGACGACTATTCAATTCCGAATTAACGTCCAGATAAGGCCTTAACATCCTCCGTAGCCCTTCCCTGGCCCTAAAGAGACGGGCTTTGACGGTCCCTACCTCAGATTGAGTGATATCTGCGATTTCACTCAAGCTCAAATCTTCGTATTCAAACAGAACCAGCGCTTCCCTCTGGAGAGCCGGTAAACTCATAACAGCGTCACGGACTTGACTTGCCAACTCTTCATCCAATACTCGTCTGAGCGGCTCTTGCTTTGACGAAAACCTTGGCTCCTCTTTTAACTCTTCCAAACTGCCTTCGCGACCGGTACTCCGAAAGTACTTCATCGCGAGATTTCTTGCCGCAGAAAACAAATACGTTCTCAAAGAGGCTCGCCCTGGATGAAAATTCCGAGGCTTTCGAATAAGACTCAAAAAACAGTCATGAGTAACATCTTCGGCGGTTTCGACCGAGCCCAGTAGCCGATACGCAAAACGGAATACTGGCAGCCGATGCCGCTCATATATTTCTAGAAAGGCCGCCTGGTCGCCCTCGCTCGCTCGTTGAAGCAAAAGCTCATCTGTGATTCTGTCTGGCAATCAAGCACTCGATCCTGCAGGAATCGCTTCCTACTGTTGTTACCGCGAACAAGAGAAAAGTTATGCTCCGTCGCTCGGAATTTCCTTTTCGGGCTGAATATTAGTCCTCAAAGGTTATCAATTTTCACAACTCTTGACGCTTTCGGAGGGCGGATTGCCCATAAATCGCTTACTGGCCAACGCGTTGGATGCGCTCAAATGCCAAACGGTTGACGGGCAAACACCTCGCATCTAAGATGTTTTCGTCCTCCTGAGATTGCCCATAATTGAGTGAAAGCTCTTGTTTAACCTCCAGATGTCTATGCGTACAAAAATACGTAAGCAGACGATCCGATGGATCGCGACCGCCGCCTGCCTTCTTAGCACCCTTCAACCTGCCCTAGCGCAGCCGGCGGTTCCTGAAAGTCAGGAGCTGCTCAACGGACTCAAGGTCTTGTTTTGGCCTAAACCAGGAAGCTCGGAAGTGTTGGTTAAACTCAGAATTCACAGTGGCAGTGCCTTTGATCTGGCCGGAAAAACTGGCGAGATGGCGCTTCTGGGTGACATTCTATTTCCCGATCCAGCAACCATCGATTACTTCAGCGAGCAGATGGATGGCAAGCTGAATGTGTCAGTCACGTACGATTCCATAACAGTCACGATGGTCGGAAAGGCTGAGCAGCTCAATAACATTCTGGAGGTCTTGCGGAACGCAATTCTTTCAACCCAGCTGACCCCTGAAGTAGTTGCTCGTATACGCGATAACCGAATTAAGATGATTCGCGATACCACCGTGTCCCCTGCCACAGTCGCTGACAGAGCTATCGCATCTCGCTTGTTCGGAGATTTTCCTTATGGCCGTCCGTCGGCTGGCTCAGCCGAAGATCTTGTACGAGTCGAACGTGGCGATTTAATGCTCGCCCGAGAGCGTTTTCTCAACTCAAACAACGCCACACTGGCGATTGTTGGCGGCGTTTCCCAAAGTCGAGCGATGAGAACTCTTAAGCAACTCTTTGGAGCCTGGAGGAAGAGTGAACAAATCGTCCCGTCGACCTTTAGATCACCGAAAACACCCGAGTCTCGCACACTAGTAGTTAATGGGCCCTCTCCGAACACAGAGGTTCGGTTTGCAGTGCGTGGCGTTTCAAGATCCAACCAAGACTTCTATGCGGCTGCACTTTTGGCGAGAATAGTGCAAAACCGGTGGCAGGCATTGTCACCTGAACTGGCTGCAAAACCGCTTTTCGTCAGAAGTGAGAGTTACACTCTTAGTGGAACCTTTGTTTTGGGTGTTGCGGTGAACAACGAGGCAGTAGCAGGTTCGATTGCAGGCGCTAAGAAAGTGATCGAATCTTTGACAACCTCTCCTGTGACCGCTGAGGAGGTTGATCGAGCAAAACGGGATACATTCTCTGAAACAAATCCCCAGCCGCGGGAGACCGAGCCTGATCCTTGGCTCGACATGGATACTTATCGGCTCGCATCGGCTCAAGATCGAACCTCGTCAATTCAAGCTGTTACGCCTGCAGATATTCAACGAGTCGCCAATCGACTTTTCAAGGATGCGGCAACAGCAACTGTAGTTGTGGGCGACGCGCCGCAGTTGAAATCGGCACTTCAAGGACATCTTTCATTTGAAGTATTGGGTGAAACCACGGAACCGCCACCTTCTCCCAAGCCGCCAATCAAACCTGGTGCGAGTGATAAGCCCAGTTAATCACAAATTGTTTGCAAGCGTCTTGCAACCAAACCTCCATCAAATTTGGCTTAACTGTGTCTGAGAACAGAAGTGCTGCAGAAGAACACGCTAGTCGTGTTCGCGAGATGTTTGCAACGATCGCTGGGCGATACGACCTGCTGAATCACCTCTTGTCCGGGAACGTCGATAAGAGATGGCGCAGAATCGTGGCGAATAGGGTGCGGGCAAAGGTTCCCATCAGCGATGCGTTAATACTGGACGTCGCGTGTGGCACAGGTGATTTATCACTGACGCTGTTTGAAACCATGGGAGCACGAGTCGTTGCGATGGATTTTTGCCGGCCAATGTTGAGTATTGCGGCCGATAAAGTCCCAGGCGAGATAAGTCTAATCGAGGGCGACGCGCTAAGACTGCCGTTTAAGGACGCAACGTTCGACGGAGTTACTATCGCATTCGGCTTACGAAATCTTGCCAATGTAGAAAGAGGTTTGTGCGAGCTACGTCGGGTTTTGAGAACCGAGGGTTGGGTGGCGATTCTCGAGTTTTCTAGACCCTCGAACGTAGTTCTTCGGTCATTCTTCAGCCTTTATTTCCGGGGGATGCTACCGCTAATGGGCGGTCTGATTAGTGGGTCACATAGTGCCTACAGCTATTTGCCTGCATCAGTTTCTCGATTTCCGGATCAGAGTGACCTCGCGCTCTTGATGGAGCAGGCAGGCTTCGATCAAGTTAGTTATGAAAACTTGACAGGAGGCATTGCGGCTTTGCACTTAGGGACAAAACCGCAGTAATTCAGGGATTGGTTGCAGCTTTCAATTTGCAACCAGATACGTAGTCCCGGGGTTTGATTTGGTAAGCGCGCGGTTGTCGGGGCTGTGCGAGTATTCGAATCGACCCCGGGCTACGTTTTTTATGTCCGATAAACTTCAGTTTGTCGTTGTCTCAACTCAGGGCTCGTAGTTGCTCGAACGACAAACTGAAGTTTAACGGACAATTCTGCTATCATTCCCGCCGTTTTCGAGAATCAAAACTCCTAAATTGAGAACTCGCCTGCGTGCGGACAACTCTTCGGTATCGGATCCTCGGCAGTCTGCGACGTCTGCTAATACTTCTGCTGGTTGCGTGGACTGTTGTCTCGCTGGTGACAATCCTGATCGAACTCGTTCCTGGAGATCCAGCCGTTGCCGTTTTAGGTGAACAAGCAACTCCAGAACAGTTTGCTCAGTTTCGTCAGAAGCACGGGCTCGACCGGCCACCATTCTTTTTCTCGTTTCCACGTGATACCAACGATCAGCGCCACTTTGTTTGGCACGGAGTGGATAACCGATATGTCGATTATTGGCGAGCCCTGCTTCGAGGCGACATGGGATTGTCGTTTCGAAATGACAAGCCCGTACGAAGCCTGATACTCGAACGCTATCCTGCCACAATCGAACTCGCATTCGTTGCTCTGCTGGTCGCAGTATCAATTGCAATTCCCCTCGGCGTCATCGCAGGTACACATCGCGGAACATTAATCGACAATACCGCATCCGTCGTGGCATTGCTTGGAATCAGTCTTCCTAGCTTTGTAATTGGTCCGATGCTGGTTTATGTGTTCGCAGTTAAACTTGGGTGGCTCGCTCCATCAGGACGATTTGATTGGAGTGACATCATTCTTCCGGCCGTTACCTTAGGCGCAGCTCTTTCAGCCATTCTAACGCGTATGGTGCGTTCGTCTGTGATTGAGGAACTCGGTGAAGATTACGTGAGAACTGCGCGAGCAAAAGGCCTGAGCGAACGAACTGTGATCTACAAGCACGTTTTAAAGAACGGCCTAATTCCCGTCGTCACGATTCTTGGTTTACAACTCGGAATCCTGCTGGCCGGCGCGATCATTACCGAAAAGATCTTCGGCTGGCCGGGTCTGGGATTGTTGCTCGTCGAAGACGGTATTGGTAAACGTGACTATCGGGTCGTGCAAGGTTGCGTACTCGTGATCAGTCTCACCTACATAGTTGCCAACATGCTGACTGACACTGTGTATAGGTGGTTGGATCCGAGGATTAGGGTTTCTTGAAAAACGGGCTTTGGTCTTTGGACTTTGGCCTTCGGGCTTTGAAGTCGACTATAGCCAACCTGGAAAACTAATTGGAATTTTAAAGACCAAAGGCCGAAGACCATTTCCTCAATGAACCGCTTAACCGCCGTAGGCCTAATAATCGTCGCGATCCTGCTTGTCGTCGCGCTCTTTGCGCCCTGGATCGCTCCTTATGACGTCGGCACAACTAATCTGGCGATCCGCTATCTCGCTCCGTCGTCGTCGCATTGGTTTGGCACCGATTCGACAGGCCGCGACATTTTTTCGCGCGTAGTTTTCGGCGCCCGCATATCTCTTCAAGTCGGAATAATTGTCGTGATGGTCTCGGCTTTTGTCGGAACAATTCTAGGGGCAATTGCTGGTTATTATGGCGGCTGGGTTGATAGGGTAGTTTCAGGCTATGTCTTCAACGTATTCCTCGCCTTCCCTGGATTACTGTTAGCTATCGCGATGGTCGCCTTTCTTGGCGCAGGCTTGAACAAACTGATTCTCGCGCTATGCATCATCGGCTGGGTCGGCTATGCGCGACTTATTCGTGGGCAAGTACTGAAGGTCCGTGAGTATGATTTCGTTCAAGCAGCGCGCGCCCTTGGTGCCAGCGACGCCCGGATTCTACTAGTTCATATTCTGCCTAACGCAATTCAGCCACTAATTGTGCAGGCTAGTTTAGGCATGGCGGGTGCAGTCTTATCGGAAGCTTCGCTATCCTTTTTGGGGTTGGGAGTGCCGCCTCCTGCTCCATCGTGGGGTGTGATGATTGAGGAAGCACGCGATCTTTCCACACTGCAAGCGGCCCCACATGCGTTGATCTTCCCAGGAGTTGCTATCGCGCTCACGGTCCTGGCATTCAACTTCATCGGCGACGGGTTGCGAGAGTATCTCGATCCGAAGCAGCGAGCCCGATGATTGCAGATTTCAGATTGCAGATTGCAGATTTGAAAACTGAACCTTAACTCTCTGCCAACAGGACTCCAACGAACTCTAGGTGTTGATTGCAGTCGGCGAGTGTTCTTCAATCTGCAATCTGAAATCTGAAATCTGCAATAAGTCCAATCGGCATGACCCCGTCTGTGGATAAGTCTCTGACATTCAGGTATAACGTCGTATCAATGGCTCTCCGCACCGCAGAAAGCGTCCTCGACCTTATCGGTCACACTCCTCTCCTTCACCTGGCTCGGTTTGCTCCACCGCCACTTGCGGATATCTACGCTAAGATCGAATGGTTGAATCCTGGCGGCTCGGTGAAAGACCGTGCGGCCCTGGGAATGATTCTCGATGCTGAACAGAAAGGACTATTGAGGCCGGGCTCGACCATCATTGAACCCACCGCCGGCAACACGGGAATCGGTTTGGCCCTGGTCGGAATCGCCAAGGGTTACCGGGTCGTTTTATGCGTCCCGCATGGCTTTGCGGTTGAGAAGATGAAATTGATTGAAGTATTGGGTGGTGAAATTGACTACGTGCCTCAAGAAGTCGGAATGCAGGGAGCCATCGACCGCTGTCATGAGTTGGCTCGAGAGATTAAGGGGAGTTTCGTGCCCCAACAGTTTGAGAATACTGCAAACCCGTGCTTTCATGAGTTGACGACCGCAACTGAGATCATTGAACAAATGAGCGGAGATATTGACGCGGTCGTTATCGGCGCTGGCACTTCAGGAACGTTTGTTGGTGTGGCGCGCGCGGTGAAGAGACTAAACCCAAACGTTCGATGCATTCTGGTTGAGCCGGAGGGCTCAATTTATGGTGGGGGGCCACCCGGTCCAAAAAAGGTTGAAGGAATCGGGCAGAAGGATTTTATTCCCCCGATTTATGATGCGTCGCTCGCTGATGAGATCATGATGGTGATGGATGAGGACGTATGCGCATCACTGAAACGTTTGGCAAGATCTGAAGGCCTGCTGGGCGGTTGGTCGTCGGGAGCCGCAGCCACGGCGGCGTGCAAAGTGGCTGAGCGTTTAGGCCCAGGAAAGAGAGTTGTTACAGTATTTCCGGATGGTGCGGAAAGATATCAAAGCCAGGGAATCTTTGACGATATGAGTTGCGCGGAGAGCCGCGAGTCGTGAGATATTCGCGATTCACAATTATGGGATTTGCAACCACCGCGATTCACACCGGCTCGGAACCTGACGAGGCCACGGGCTCTGTTACGGTTCCGATTTATCAAACATCGACCTACGCTCAAGACGCGCTGGGGAAAAACAAAGGCTACGAGTACGCCCGCACTCAAAATCCAACTCGTTCGGCCGCTGAGCGCAACCTTGCCGCGCTTGAAGGTGCGCGGTTCGGATTTGCTTTCGCTTCCGGGATGGCGGCGATCGATGCCACCCTGAAACTCGTCAAGGCCGGCGAACACGTCATCGTTTCAGATAACACATATGGCGGCACTGCTCGCTTGTTCACTAAGATCTTGGCTAACTACAACGTTGAGTTTGATTTTGTCGACACATCAGATCCGCTCAATGTTGAAGCGGCGATTAAGCCAAATACGAAGATGGTGTTTCTTGAGACACCCACGAATCCAGTGATGATAGTGACTGATTTGCAGGCAGTCAGCGACATCGCTCATCGAGTAGGCGCACGGGTGGTGTGCGATAACACCTTCATGTCACCCTACCTCCAGCGACCTTTGGAATTTGGCGTCGACATCGTTGTCCATTCGACCACGAAGTATCTAAATGGGCACTCGGACGGCGTTGGTGGAGTGGTCGTCCTGAACGACGAGGAAGACGCTAAGTGGATCGGGTTTGTTCAGAACAGCGCCGGGGCAATTCTTTCCCCGTTTGATTCATGGCTGGTGATACGCGGTACAAAAACCCTGGCGCTGCGAATGGAGCAACATGATAAGTCGGGTCGAGCTGTGGCAGCTTTCCTGGAGGAGCACCCAAAGGTGCGGAAAGTTTACTATCCGGGTTCGGCATCTCATCCCCAACATGCTTTGGCCCGTCGACAACAGCACGGATTTGGTGGCATGGTGGCGTTCGACGTTGGTTCGCTTGCCGCCGCTCGGACAGTCCTGGAATCTGTGAAGTTATGCACGCTTGCCGAAAGCCTCGGGGGAGTTGAAACACTGATTTCGCATCCAGCTACGATGACTCACGCTTCTGTTGAGGTGGGAAAACGTGAACGTTTAGGCATTACGGATGGCCTGGTTCGAATCTCGGTGGGAATCGAGGATACTGACGACATCATCGCCGATATTGATCAAGCGCTGGAAAAGATCTAAATAAGATTTTTACTTTTGTTTTGCGCGCTTGGCCAAGTCGAACTACATTCTGGGCGCGAAAATCCGCAAGTGACAGTCAAACTATAGAAGGGTTACAATCACGACGGTTCTCAGCCTTTATAAGACTTCCTATAAATCGCTCTCCTTATGATTGTAGAGTTATTCGCCAAATCTGACGTTGGCCGTGTTCGCCGTGGCAATGAAGACAATTTTCTAGTTCTCGATCTCTCAACAGAGCAGACTTGGACTGGAACAGACGGCGCAGCACCGCCTGAAAAACTTAGGCGATTTGATCTTGGTGCTAAAGGACTCGTTCTCGTTGTCTCAGACGGAATGGGCGGAGCGCTTGCCGGTGATGTTGCCAGCCGGATGGCGGTCGATTCAGTGCGCGAGATGCTGATAGGTTCTGGTGGCGAAGATGCGTGTGACCCTTCAATTGATTTAGTTGAGTGCTTGAAGAATGCGACTGTTTACGCGAACCTCGCCATACATCTGCGGAGCCAGGAAGATTCTCGTTGCGCTGGAATGGGCGCTACATTTACCGGGGCAGCGGTGAAGGGCGATACACTGGATCTGGTCCAGGTTGGTGATAGTCGCGGCTACGTAATTCGAAAAAACCAGATTCGACTCGCAACCAAAGATCAATCACTCGTGCAGCAGCTGGTCGACGTTGGACAGATAAGCGAAACCGAAGCTGAAACGCACATGTTTCGCAATGTGATCCTGCAGGCGCTTGGCGCTCAAAGTGAGATCGCGCCGGTGACCGGAAAAATTCGACTCAGGCAAGGCGACCTCGTTTTGCTTTGCAGCGATGGGCTGTCGGGCAAATTAAGAGCGGAAGACATTCAACAAATCGTTGTGAGCAGCAATGGCAATCTTGCCAGCGCTTGCGATAACTTAATCGAGGAAGCCAACAATCGCGGCGGCGAAGACAACATCACGGTAGTGCTGGCCAGATTTCTCGGAGACGAACTCCAGGAACCCTCCACCGAACGAATCACCATAGAACTCCCACCACTCGAAGAAGACAAGACTCTCGACGATACATACGAGGCGGATACCGAACCGAGGCAAGTCTGATTATCTTAGCTCTCCAACTCTCCCCCGTCCTTCCCTCTCCAATCCCTTTCTGTTCCAATCCGCTTCACATAAATTGATGCGCCCTCAATGCTCTCCACACAAACGCGTTCGCCTGCTTCCAAGGGTGGTTCTCCGGGAGCGGGATAAGCGGTCCACGTCGAGCCAAACACCTTGACGGCGCCTTCGTGTAATGCACCTTTACTTGAAGACACCACTGTCCCAATCTTTCCAGGCAACGCATCTACGCCACTTCTTAATGATTGGCCCGTCTTCTCGCGAGAGAAATAGTTTAGGAAAATAGTTCGTGAAGCCGCCGTGAGTGACGTCGAAACAAATGCAAAAACCAAAAACTGAAGAGCGAGGCTATCAATGCCCACGATTCCGAGGAGGGCTGCGGCAAGAGCGCCAATACCAAACCACAGCAACACAAAGCCCGACGTGAATATCTCGGCCACGATTAATATCGCGCCCAGAACAGTCCAAAAGATCCATAGCCAGTTGCCCATTTCACTCCATCAACCTTTTGCAAGGTTCTTTAGCACAAACCAGATGTTCGCCGGCCGTTCAGCCAACCGGCGCATAAAGTAAGGATACCAGTGTTTTCCGTAAGGAACATAGACCCTCATGTTGTAAGCGTCGCGGGCTAGTTGCCGTTGCAGATCGCGCCGAACTCCATAGAGCATCTGGAATTCAAATTTATCTTTACCAATGCCCTCGCGGCTCGCGAAGTTTATGGTTGCCTCAATCATTTTTGGATCGTGCGTGGCGATTCCGTGGTAAGTGCCACTCCCCAGCAGCAGTTGCATCACCCGAACGTAATTATCATCGACGTCTTTCTTGTCTGGGAAGGCAACCTCTGGTGGTTCATTGTACGCTCCTTTGCAGATACGAATCCGCGCGGGTATTTTCGTTAACTGTTGCGCGTCCGCAAAAGTGCGTCTCAGATAGGATTGCAGGACAATTCCCACATCGTCGACTCCGAATTCAGCGCGTAGTCGCTTGAAGATGTCGATTGTCACTTGAGTGACTGCTGAGTCTTCCATGTCAACGCGCACAAAATTGCCTCGACGCTGCGCGTCCTCAACTACTCGACGGGCATTCTTGTAAGCAAGTTCATGATCGAGGCCCAAACCAAACTGGGTCAGTTTTATCGATGCGTTTGAGTTGATCCGAGTTTCATCAATCTTTGCCAGGATGCTCAGATATTCGGCAACTTCCAGGTCCGCTTCGGCTGCGCTTGCCACTGCTTCATTAAGATGATCGAAAGTTGCGCTACAACCTTCGGCATTTATCTCGCGGATGAAGTTAACCGCTTCGTCAATTGTCTCGCCGGCAACGAAGCGGGTCGTAAGTTTCTTGAAGACTCTAAAGCTTGTGGCGAAGTCCTTTAGGCCTTCCTGGCGAGACAGCCAGATGAGCACGCTTCTGCTTATCATTTGTTATGAGTGGCGCTTAACGACTGATAAAAAAGATTAAGCCGTGGGCCGATGTTGGATATTTGCGGACGGACTGATTCTAAGGCTGTGGTATTCTTGGCCGCGTTTTGCGGTCCACGTTTAGTAGCATTTCCTGGACAAAGGTAAAACAGGAGAACGACTCTGATGCGCCCAAAGTTAGTGTTCGGTGTGTCATTAATTGCGGCGGTTCTCGGGGCTGGGTCGTGCATCGGAATCGTCTTCGGTGTTTTCTCTTCTTTCAACCCTATTTCGAATCCTGGCCTGCTTGTAATCGCAGCCTTGGTCTTGCCAATTGCGGCGATAGTCTTCGCGTCCGTCTTTGTCTATCGTCATACCGCGCGTAGACGGACGCTCCAGGCATTTATGACTGCTGTTCTCGCTACGCTTTTAACCCTCGGACTTTTTGTAGTTGCGACGATTCTAAGCGCCCGTCGAAATTCCATTGACCGACCGCCGGTAACTCAACCTCACTCCGCCAGCTAATCATCACTCGGATTTAAACCGATTTCCATCTGCACGGGACGAAGCGCATCAATCACAAAGCGAATATGGCTCTCCATGTCAACGCCAAGCTCCTCGACGCCCTGCTTGATATCATCGCGGTTCACAGATCTGGCAAATGCTTTATCTTTCAGTTTTTTCTTGACAGAAGAAACTTCCAAGTCGTCGAGACTTTTCGAGGGACGCACAAGAGCACACGCCACTAAAAAGCCACAGAGTTCGTCTGTGGCAAAGAGAGCTTTAGCCATATCAGTATCACGAGGCACACCGGTGTATGTAGCGTGGCCCATGATTGCGCGAATGATCCGATCTGGGTAACCACGCCCACAAAGAATGTTAGCGCCTGTAAATGGGTGCTGGTCGGCTGTGGGAAACATCTCGTAGTCAAAGTCGTGCAACAAACCTACCAATCCCCACTCATCAACATCCGCCGACTCATCTCCGTATTTCCGGGCACACGCACGCATCGCAGTTTCGACTGCGACAGCGTGTTTACGTAAGCTGTCTCCCTTGGTGTATTCGCAGAGCAGTTCCCACGCTGCGGCTCTATCAGGCATTTGTCGAAGTAGTGCGATTAAGAATGGGTTGCAAGAGCTGACTAAAAACTAGCACGGGGAAAGAGAGAGAACAAGGATGAAGGCGGAAGAGTGAAGGAGCCAGGAGCAGGCAGAACTATTGGTCATATATCATTGGTCATTTGTTGAATGTCCGAACCACTTACGAGGGAATGGAGCTAACAGTTAAGAGAAATGGTAAATGAGAAATGACCAATGATATATGACCAATAGTTCTGCCTGCTCCTGCCCCTGCTCCTGCCCCTGCTCCCGCTCCTGGCTCCATCCTACCTCGCCTTCGTCGCCAGATAACCCGGCCGCGCTCGAATTACAACTTCCTTTCGAGAGGTTGTGACCTTGATCTTGCGGTAACGTTCATCGCGCTCTTTGTTGAGAGGGTAATAACCCAGCGAGTATTGGGTTCGCAATTCGGCGGCAATTTTTGCAAACGCGTCAGGAAGCGAACCCAATGTATCAGCACGCATCAGCCTTCCGCCTGACTTATCGGCAAGTGTCTTCAAGTAACTATCGGCTGTCGCGTAGGCCATGTCCAACATCGTAGCGATTGAATCATCCGGCCGTGGAGAACGTCTGATAGTCCCGGTTGGAGAAGGATCAGAGCCTGTCGGCGTGGGAAACTTGATGGGATCATTTCTGCGATTGGGATCGTTTGGATCACGCGAGGGATCTCGAGTTGGATCATTGGGATCGATGCGCGGATCACGATTCGGATCCTGTTGTTGTCGCCGCCGGCGCATAATCTCTCCCGCAGATGGTAACCCCAATGGTCCTGTCTTCGAGGTTGTGCCCGTAGTTGGTATTGGATCATCGCTTGGAAACGTAGTTGGTGTGGTACCGCTCGGTGGTGCACGCAACACACCGATGGTTGGTAGTACAGGGTTCATTTCGTTTGCCTGTTCGCTGGCAAGTCGCTCGGTTGCTTCGCGCGTGTCATAGCGAATCGGATAGACAATTACGCCCTCTTCATCAAGCCACCGCAGCGTGCCCTCAAAAGTCGACTCATTACTGTACCAATCCACTCCATCGGTGAAAATGACGATGGCTTTGCGCCCCTTTATGATCCTTATTGAGTCTAGCGCCAACGACATCGCGTCGTACACTCGCGTTCCTTGTCCTGATCTGGTTCGGTTGATCGCCGCCTTCAGAACGTTTCGATCGCTCGTGAACTCATTAAGATCATTCAGCTTGTCGTCGAACGAGATCACCTTAACGCTATCCGCGGCCTGTAGTTGCTGCACGAATGCGTACGCAGCTTGCTGAATCTGAGTTAGATTCTCCTTAGTGCTGCCACTTGTATCCAACATCAGGACAACGTGGAACGGTGCAGAAATCTGGGCAAAAAAGGCAATCTCCTGTTTCACTCCGTCTTCGATAACGCTGAATTCTTCTTTAGACAAATCGGGAACATAAACCCCGTTGGCGTCAGCTGCGATTACGGGAACCGTAACCAGATCTGTGTCAGTCTTTATCGTGTCAACATTTTGCGGCTCATCAGGTTTGTCGGCATCGTCCGGAATCCTGGTTTCCGGTATTGGAGTAGCGCGAGGTTTCGGACGAGTTGGGCGAGTCTGCGCGATCGTGGTCAAAGACGACGCTATTCCCAGCGCGAGTACCAAACACCAACGGAGCTTTGCTGAAGGCATGCAGTTCTCCTAAAGACCGATCTTTAAACTGATTATGAAGCCTGGAACGAAAACGCGAAAGGAAATTGCTGCGTCTCTAGGATGTAGCTGATCAGAAATGCGTTTGCTATTCGTCGCTGGTCTTTAGGTCTTTGGTTTTTGACCTTTTATCCGGGAGTGTTTATTTGCTCGGTCGGGGTAACTTATCAAAGACCAGAGTCCAAAAGGCAAAGACCATTCACACAAGTTCGCATTTGCGATTGGCATCACTTAAAATGCACCCTCCTGAGATATAACCCCCAATGAAATCCCTACTTTTGGCAGTCTTGGCGGCTTATCTTATCGCCGCCATCCATTCCATTCTGGCGTTTATCAACAAACGTCGCTCGGTTCAACGTGTCGCCGAATGGTCGGTTGCCGCCGGATTCGTTCTTCACAGTGCCGCACTGGTCGCAGACTGGGCTATTGACGGCCATTACCCACTTTTCTTTCTCAGAGAAACGCTTTCATTTCTGGCCTGGGCACTTGTCGCCGGTTACGCCTTGATTCTGTACCGATATAAGGCCCAGGCCCTCGGCGTTTTTGCGATGCCACTAATTTCAGTTTTGACGTTCATTGCCCTGCTCATAAAATCCGGACCTCCGGATACGCCAGCAGGTTTTTCGACTACCTGGCTGTTTCCCATTCATACTACGTTGCTGATCTTTGCTTACGCCGCGTTCTTTATCGTCTTCATGGCCAGCGTCATGTACTTACTGCAAGAGCGCGAGTTAAAACTAAAAACCTTTGGCGCAATTTTTCATCGCTTACCCTCGCTGTCAACAGTTAACCAACTCGCGACGACATCAGCGATATTCGGGCTAACGCTACTGACGTTAGGCATAGCGACTGGCATGCTCTGGTCCTCAGCAAGAGATGGCCGCATTTGGCACAACGATCCTAAAGAAATTTTTGCGCTGCTCACCTGGTTACTCTATTTCCTGCTTCTGATTTATCGATCCAGTGCTAGTTGGCGTGGCCGCAACGCGGCGTGGTTGGGTGTCGCGGGCTTTGCGTTGGTGCTATGCACTTTTTTCGGGACACGTTTCCTTGGTGGCTATCACGTCTTTGGCCTGCAACACGTTCTTTTGAATCTATGTCTATTGTCTTAGTAGGGGTAAATCACAAGACTGCGCCAGTCGAGGTGCGCGAACTGCTCGCGTTCTCCGACGAGGCGTGTACCGACGGACTTCGGCGGCTCGTCGATGGTGAAGTAGTTCGCGAAGGATTGATCGTATCTACCTGCAATCGCGTCGAGATTCTGAGCACAACAAAGGAAGAACAATTCGAACAAGGAACCGAGCGGATTACCCAGTTTCTAGACAGTAACAGACTACCACCCGATTTTCTCGATCGTCACATATACACGCACCGCGACGAAGAAGCTGTCCGGCATCTGTTCCGAGTTGCTTCATCGCTCGACTCAATGGTGGTGGGCGAGCCTCAAGTTCTCGGGCAAGTTCGACATGCGTATTCGCTGGCGGTAGAAGCGGGTACCGCAGGTCGAGTTCTTAATCGTCTTGTGCATCACACCTTTCGAGTCGCCAAGCGGGTTCGTAACGAGACGGGAATAGCCGCGAACGCTGTTTCAATCAGCTACATGGCCGTCGAGCTTGGCAAGAAGATTTTCGACTCTCTGAAAAACCAGACTGTGCTGCTAATTGGCGCGGGTGAGATGGCCGAACTGTCCGCCCGGCATTTGCTTAATGCCGGTGCATCCCGTCTGTTGATTGCGAATCGCACTGAGGAAGCATCCAGGCGCCTTGCCGCAGAATTTCGCGGCGAGGCAGTTCCCTTTCCGGAGATCGGAGGATCTTTGAGCGAAGCAGACATAGTTATTTGTTCCACTGCCTCGCCGAGTTTTGTAATTACCGAAGAGATGACTCGTAAAGCCAGCGAACGACGCCGAAATCGACCGATGTGCATGATCGATATCAGCGTTCCCCGAAACATCGATCCCAATGCGGGCAAGGTCCCGAACGTTTTCGTGTTCGACATCGACGACCTTGAGTCAGTGATCTCTTCGAATATTCGCGAACGCGAACAGGAGGCCGAGCGCGCCGAATTGATCGTCCAATCCGAGGTCATGCAGTTTCAGCAGTCTTTGCGTTTAATGGATCTCGGACCGACAATTGGAGCACTTCGTCAACGTATGCAAGAAATCGCGCGGTCGGAATTGGGACGACAACGAAACCAGCTCGGACCACTTACGCCCGAGCAGGAATCCGCCATCGAGCAGTTGCTGATGTCAACCGTAAACAAGATCTCTCATCCTGTTCTCAATCAAATGCGGCGCTTTTACGAAGCCAGCGATCCTGAAACCATGCAAGAGCTCGCCGATACGTTTCGACCGGAGGAGTAAATCAATCGCAACGATGCAGCCTTCTCTCGTCATCGGTTCCCGAGGATCCAAGTTGGCTTTGTGGCAGGCAGAACAGGCCCAAACTCGTCTGCTCGAACAAAACCCCAGCCTGGCGGTTAGAATTGAGATAATAAAAACAACCGGCGACGTAAAACGCGATCCACTTTCAATAATCGGCGGCAAGGGTGTCTTTACGAAGGAACTCGAAGATGCCCTTCTTGAACGACGCATCGACTTAGCAGTCCATTCGCTGAAGGACCTACCGACAATCCTGCCTGAGCGACTTACCATCGCCGCGATCTGCGAACGCGAGGACCCGAGAGATGCACTTGTTTTGCGCGAATCTGTGAGTATTGATTCTCTGACGGACCTTGCGAGTCAGGCGGTTGTCGGTACTTCGAGTCAACGTCGTCTGGCCCAACTGAAGTCTATGCGACCCGACGTTGTTGTGAAGGAATTGCGCGGCAACGTCGATACTCGATTGAGGAAATTGGATGAGGGGCAATACGACGCTCTGATCCTGGCTGCCGCTGGCTTACGGCGGCTGGGCATGGAAAGCAGAATCAGCTATGCGATTTCACCGCAGGAGATGCTTCCGGCTGTGGGCCAAGGAGCAATTGCGCTTGAAACTCGTAGCGACGACGAGTTTGCGATTGAGGCGGTTCGCAATCTGGATCACGCGGAAACTCGGGTCGCCTGCTGCGCAGAACGCGCATACTTACGCAGCCTTGGGGGAGGTTGTCAGTTTCCAATCGCGGCCCATGCTGTTGTTGCTGGTGACGCACTGCACCTGGATGGCTTGGTTGCAAGTCCCAATGGTTCAAGAATCATCAGGGACCGCGTTTCCGGATCCCCAGCCCAACCTGAAGAGCTTGGCACTTCGCTGGCGGCAAAGCTACGCGCGAGGGGGGCTGAATCTCTACTTACTCAACTAGTGCAATGAATCAAGCCTTGGCTGGTCGCACAATAGTGATTACACGAGCAGCCTCGCAATCTGCAGAATTCATTCAAGCGTTAGAAGGATATGGCGCTAACGTACTTAACTGTCCCACGATTGAAATCATAGAAGCTGAGAGTTACGCCCGTCTGGATGAGGCGATTGACCATCTATACGGTTACGACTGGTCAATTTTCACCAGCACAAATGCCGTCGAGTTTTTCCTGCGACGACTCGCCACGCTGCACCAAGATACAAGCGAACTAGACAATCTACGAGTATGCGCAATCGGAGCGGCAACCGCCGACAAATTGCGGGATGCCCATGTACATGTCGACCTGCAGCCCGCTAAGTCAAAGGCGGAGGGCGTGTTTACAGCCTTGAGTGAATTCGTTGGTGGTGTTGAAAAGCTCCGTGGCCTCAACATCCTGCTTCCTCGGGCCGCAATTGCGCGGGATCATCTGCCAAGATCCCTGGAGGATGCCGGGGCGCGAGTCGATATTGTCACTGCTTATCAGACTGTAATCCCACCTCAACTTGATCGAGGACGCCTGAGTGCCATGTTAGCTGGCAGCGCCGACTGTATCGCCTTCACCAGTTCTTCTACAGTAAGGAATCTGGCGTTGCTGTTCGATACTCACGATCTGAGCACGATCCTACAGAGTTTGGCGGTCGCCTGCATTGGCGATGTGACCGCTGCAACAGCAGTAGAGTATGGTCTAACGGTGCATATTCAGCCGGCGCAGTTCAACGTTGTCGAGTTAGCTCGGGCGATCGCTGAATACTATACGAGTTAAGACCCCTCCTTGGAGTGCGGGAACTTGTTACCGCTTTGATACAGCGAGACGTTGAACCCACGTGTTCAGGCCTCGCTTTTCGACGACGCCCTTTACCAAAGCGGTAACAGGTTCCCGCACTCCAAAGAGGCACAAAACACCTTTTGGTCCTTATGCTAAACTGATTTTCAATGTCATCGAAAAGCGTACTCATCTACGACAAAGATCACGAGAGCGCATCTTCCCTGCGAGAGCTCCTTGCGGGTTGGGGCTATCAGGTGATCCTCACTGACGATCCTTCGAATGCACTGAAAGCTCTAAATGAGTCGAGACCTACCCTGGTTGTCAACGGTGGCACAAGCGAATCAAATGAGGACTTCAGTCTGGTACGCAGGATCCGTGCAATCGATGAGCGGATCCCAGTTGTATTGCTGACCAATCAGGGCTCGGTAGAGGATGCAGTTCAAGCAATTCAGCAGGAAGGTGTGTATCACTATTTCGAGAAGCCCATCGATCCACACAAGCTTCGCCTGGTCCTGGAGCGGGCGCTGGAACTGTCGCAAGCAAAGCGCGAAAACGAATTGCTTAGACGCCAGTTGCAGGATCGTGGCGCATTTGGCGAATTGGTGGGTAACTCCGATTCGATTCGCAAGGTCTATACGTTGATCGAACAGGTAGCGCCATCTTCAGCTTCCGTTTTGATCACAGGTGAGTCAGGTACAGGAAAGGAATTGGTTGCGCGTACAATTCACAAAATGAGTCCGCGCAAGGACAAGCCATTTGTGGCTATCAACTGCTCCGCTATTCCCGAGACGTTGATGGAATCGGAATTATTCGGCCACGAAAAAGGAGCGTTTACCGGAGCAGCGTCGCGCCGGCAGGGCTGTTTCGAATTGGCGGACACAGGCACTTTATTACTCGACGAAATTGGTGAAATGCCGTCACTCTTGCAAGCAAAACTGCTGCGAGTGATTGAGGAACGCGCAGTTAGACGACTTGGTAGTCGTAAAGAAATCGAAGTGGATGTCAGATTACTGGCCGCTACGAATCGACAACCTCAGCAAGCCGTGGCTGAGGGTAAACTACGCAGTGATCTGCTTTATCGTCTTAATGTCTTCGGTATTCACCTACCGCCCTTAGGTGAACGAAAAGAAGACCTGCCCCTTCTCGCGCAACATCTGGTTACTCAGCTTGCAGAAAAGCATGGCCGGCCAGCTCGGTTTCTGAGTCCATCCGCATTGAGCGCGCTCCAGTTTCATGCCTGGCCCGGCAATGTGCGCGAGCTTCGCAATGTGATCGAACGCGCAGTAATTATTTGTTCTGGTGAACAGATCGAACGCCATCACTTTGCTCCTTATCCCATCGAGCAACGCGAACGCTTGCGCAACGAGGATACTCTGTCGCTTCCCGTTGGTACCCCGTTGGAAGAGGTAGAGCGCCAAATGATCATGAGAACACTGCAAAAGACCAAAAACAACAAGACACGCGCGGCGGAATTACTCGGCATCAGTCTGAAAACGCTTCACAACAAACTGAATCTATATCGCGAGCGTGGTTTGCTTCATGACGACTGAGCCATCAGTGCTTCTTTTTTTCATTGATGGTTTGGGTATCGGCAAACGGGGCCCTGACAATCCGCTCGACAGTCTCAACGCCACTCCACTTGCAGTTTTTCAAAACGAAGAGCCAGAATCGTTTCGCGGAGGCATCGTCGTCTCTACCGACCCTCGGATGGGCATCGAAGGCCGACCGCAAAGTGCGTCTGGTCAAACAACGATCTTAACTGGCGTGAACGCTCCTGCCGCTGTCGGCTATCACAAACAAGGGTTTCCAAACAAAGCCTTGCTTGAGATCATCGAGAAGCACTCAATCTTCAAACAACTTCGGGATGCAGCAGTTCAACCAATCACCTTTGCCAACGCTTATACCAAGCGCTTTTTTGCTGAGCGGCCACGATGGGTTTCTGCGACAACCGCCGCCGTTGAAGCGGCGCAAATGAATTTTCGAACCGTTGCGGATCTCCGGAACGATAATGCTGTTTTTATGGACTTTACGAATAGAATTCTCATTGAGAGAGGCGAAGAGATTCCCGAACGAAGTGAAGAACATGCCGCTACCGTTCTAGCGAGAATCACAAGCGAGAATCGCTTCACACTTTACGAATATTTCATTACTGACAAGGTTGGACATGCGCAGGACATGGCCCTTGCAAAGACCGTGCTGACGAGTTTGGCGCTTTTCATTCGTGCGTTGCTGGCCAGAGTTGATCTCGAACGGGTAACGGTTATACTCACCAGCGATCACGGGAACATCGAAGATTTGTCGTCACGCAATCACACGCTGCATGCAGTACCAACTATTGTATGGGGTGCTCAACGTGAGCGAATCGCAGCTCGGATCCAAACACTCGCCGACATTACGCCAGCCATTGTCGCGCTGTTAACGGAAAATCAAATAACCAATGAACTCAGCCCAAACTGAGGCATCAATCGGCGGTTCCAACGCGGACAAAAACAACCCTCGCGAAATCTTCGGTTGGAAGATGTACGATTGGGCCAACTCCGCCTTCTATACCACTGTTGTCGGCGCACTCTTCAGTCCGTACTTAACCCGTCTGGCGCAAGCGGCGGTCGGCGAGAATGGGGTAGTACTAGACCTCGGCTTCCTCGGATCGGTTACTGCAAAGTCGTTACCGAGTTTATGTGTGTCGATCTCGGTCGGAGCTCAGGTGTTTCTACTTCCGGTGTTGGGTGCATTGGGCGACTATTCCGATCTCAAGAAGCGATTAATGGCTCTGTTCTGTTACATCGCGGTAATTGCAAACTGCCTGTTGTTCTTCATTCAGGGGACTCTGTACATCTGGGGTGGTGTTCTGTTCATAATCGCAAATGTCTGTTTCGGTGCATCGATCGTTTTCTACAACGCGTTCCTGCCGGAGATCGCAACCGAGGATCAAGCTGACAAAGTTTCTAGTCGAGGCTTCGCTTATGGCTATCTCGGCGGCGCAATATTGCTGACAATCAACCTTCTGTTGGTAACTCAAGCGGAAAAGCTCGGAATCTCAACCGGACTCGCCGTGCGGCTGTCGTTTCTGTCGGCTGGCCTTTGGTGGGGTGGCTTTGCTGTATTTACGTTTCTGAACCTCAAGTCGCGCCCAAAAGCAAAGAGTCTGCCGCCTGGTAGCGGCTACATTCGTGCGGGCTTTATGGAGATCTTCTCAACCGTTAGTGAGTTACGAAGATTGCCACTGACGCTTCGATACTTGCTAGCGTACCTTGTCTACAACGACGGCATCCAGACGGTAATTTTCGCATCCAGTGCGTTCCTCGAACAGGAACTTTTTCCGCAGGGCAACCCAACCTTTCTCCTTGAGATCTTTCTGATGGTGCAGTTCGTTGCGGTGTTTGGTGCTCTTCTGTTCGAGCGGCTTGCTTACTTGATCAAAACGAAGAATGCGATTCTGGTGTCGTTGGTGATTTGGGCCGGGATTGTAATCTACGCGTATGCGTTTCTACGCAGTGTGCCGCAGGCGTGGGTGATGGCAGGAGTAATCGCGATTGTGCTGGGAGGATCCCAAGCGTTGTCGCGTTCTCTGTTCTCGCGAATGATTCCAGCGGGAAAGGAAGCAGCATTCTTTGGACTTTACGAGGTTTCCGAACGCGGCACCTCATGGATGGGACCGTTGTTGTTTAGCATTGTCATCGCGCGAACTGGCTCATATCGGCAAGCACTTCTCTCGCTAATAGTGTTCTTCGTTGTCGGGCTTATTGCGTTGTGGCTTACCAACACTGATCGAGGAATACATGAGGCTGGAAATGCGGTGCCCGGAGAGGCTTGATGTCCGATATGCTTTATTAGCATATCGGACATTACCCCGCCAACTTTCGTTCCCTGGTTGCTGACTTCTTTTCCAAACACTCGGGCGAGCAGTAGGTCGCCAGACCAGATCTGAGATTCAGCGCCCGCTCCTCAGGAACCCAAGTTTCACAAGCAGCGCAACGGACGAGTTTGTTTTCTCCCGCCCTGTTTTGCGGGGAGACGGTTGAACTACCAACTGAAGCAGAGACGTTCAGTGAGTTGACTACTTTCAGAATCAGCTGGAGGTAAGGACGGAGTCGCGAATACACGACTACAAAAACAAGGCCAACAATCGCTGCGATGATTAGATACTTCACGGGTACTTAGATGCGAATGAAAACCTGCCGGAAGTCTAACTAACCGCGATCATCTCCCGATCGGTTTCCACCGGTACCGTAAGGTTCATCGCCCGCCCGGCGACGAGGCATGGGGTCAGTCGCGCGGCGGCGAGGTTGTGACTCCTTCACTCGGCGATCGATACTTCCTGCGGGTAGACCTCGGCCATGTACCGCTTCTTCGAGGATTCTCGTAATCTCCTGAGACAGTGTGCGATGTTCAGCGGCAGCACGTCGACGCAGAGATTCCTTTAAGTGGTTGGGAACATATGCTCCGATAAAAACACCTTTCCGATTTGCCATCTCTCGTCGTGTGCTCCTTTGCCATCGATTTCAACCCTGCAACTACTGAACAGGTCTGTAAGCCGAATTCTGTATCCCGACTGCGTCGGGATGGCGATCATTCATCTAGGCCAGCCGTTACCGGCGGGCTCGAGCGACCTACCCGGAGGTCGTATCCCGAATTACCGGGATTTGGGCGGGCAGCCCTTTTGACGCCTCCCTATTTGGTCTTGCACTGCGAGGAGTTTGCCTGGCCGCGCATGTCACCACACGCGCCGGTGCGCTCTTACATTAAGCCCTTAACGGGCCGCACCGTTTCACCCATCACCTCGATAGAATCGGGGCTGGTCTGTTCTCTGTTGCACTTGTCGTCGTCCAACTGCCCCCAGATTCGGGTCGCTATGCGCCCCGGGGTGTGCTGTTGAACGCCCCGCCGTTAGCGGGCTCGCTGCCCTTTAGTGTTCGGACTTTCCTCTCCCGGCTTGAGGTTTCAAATCGAGATTTGAAACCCTCAGTGGCCGGCAGCAACCGCCCGACCTGTTCGTTGCAAGGCCAGAAAATTATAGCAAACGAGTGTTCAACGGGTATAGCACCGGCGCAGACTCCTTTAAACCTGGATACCGACAACGCTAACCAAAGTACTTAAAACCCACCCGAAGACCATTTAACAAAGAATGGGGAAGGAAGACTGCTCCCACGAGTGAACACATTGCGTGGGAGATTGCGAGGGGATACAGATTTGGGAAACGCTGATAAACATGTGCCCAAATCAATCCACCCGCGAACGTCAGGGCGGTCAAGAGAGGATTAGGAAGGTGAACGATGGCAAAAACCAGCGCGACGAGAATCACGCTCTTCCAACCCACACCCAACCAAATCTGAGCGCGACGGTTGATGAAACCCTGCAGAATGTATTGCTGAAATAAGGCCCAAAACGGGCTAAGAACAAAACGTAGACGAGGCGTTCCAGGAGCGAAACTTTGCTTCGAGGTCAACCAGCCTACGGCGAATATCAGCAGTAATGCTACGAACGTGGGCAAAACTACAGCTTTGAGAGCAGGAATTAGGTTCGTAGCAGTAAAGCCAATATCTCTTAGACCTTCGCCATAAACTCGATGCGACGTAACCATCAAAATCAGCGCGAGTGCGATGGGAATCGCAAGAGTTATCTTGCTCCAACCAACGAAAGAAATAACTACCCATTCAGCAAGCAAACCCGAAACCAGTACAGACACAATTTCCCAGCGGGCGATAACGCTGGGCCTAACTGCTGTTGAACTCTCGGATAGATTCATTCTGATTTCAATCCTTGGCGGGTTGTATGGACGCAACATTAGCTCGCCACGTTCCGTTAGCATCAACGTCGAACGTGACTGAATCGCCGAGCAACTGAAGTGTGTAGCGCACTCCAGCGCCGCTTCGGTGCACAGCATAAACTCGCGCCTGGTGCGGCCCCTCACTCAGATCCTCTAGTTGGAAACTGTAGCCGTGCCATTCGTCCTTGGCCCAACCAGCGTCGCTGACATCAGGTCGCGAACGGTTTGCAACCTGAGTACCTACAAACGTTTCATCAACAAATAACTGAACTTCAACTCGCTCCCAGGGCGAAGCGCTGTTGACGGCCCAACCCGAGATCGATCGTGATGAGACAACGGCTTCTCCCCACCCATTGAATGTCGGCGGAAAGGCAGTGATGTAAAAGCCGACCGAGATCACGCCGACGAGTATTATTTCTGCGATAGCCTTGCCAATCAGGATGTTTATTAGCTTCTCAGAAGAATAATTCATCGAACGAGCGCGCGTTGTTCAACTAAGGAAGATCGACGACATCATAACTAAACGGATCCACTGTTGTCCTTGATTTACATTGACACCACAGCCTAATGGGTGTAAACAAGTTGGTCCTGACACAGGTTTCTCACGACTGGACTGAATTTCCTCGTTAACTCTAGTCTAGCCTTTTCCGCAACCTTCTTTCCCCTTGGGAGTTTTCTCCCATTTGTATATACACCAAAGGAGGTTCTTCATGACTTCTCAGTTGCTCGCAGCACTCTTCGCCAATAAGAGAGGGGTATTGGGTACTCTTGTGATTATTGTCGTCGCGGGTTGGGCCACTTACAACGGAGCAAGAGGACAAAATAAGAAAGACAATTCTGGATTGGGCGACGACAGAATCATTGAAAAGAAATCAAACTCCGCAATTCAAAATGAACCTGTCGAAATAACTGTAGCCAAGACAAAAAAGGGTACCGTTCCGTTCGGTAGACCCTTCAAAGACGATGATGATGAGTGGACTAAGGGACTTACCCTGACCGTAAAAAATGTTTCAAGCAAGAATGTAGTTTACATCGAAATTCGATTTTCATTTGAACGTCCTCAAGATGACGCGAATTCCGCTCAACCTCCCTTGGTGCATTCTCTATTTTACGGCACCTCGGCACCAGCGCCCGATAGTGAGCTCAAAGTGTTAGCTCCTGACGACTCAGTGAACATGATGCTTGCTGATGAGACCTTCGAAAGCTTAAAAAGGGCACTAGTCAAAGTTGGATATACGAAGGTAAAACGTCTACGTGTTTATCTATCCCAGGTCATTTTCCAAGATGGAAGCATGTGGTTACTTGGAAAGTGGTATCGCCGTGACCCTGCCAACCCACAGACTTGGCTAGACATTCCTGCTGCAGGGGTGTTTAGGCGGCGCGGACGCAGTAAGTCCGCGAGGTTTGTTCCAAGCCAGTTTTTCTCATAATCCGGCTGAAGCTATCACACAAACGCCACAATGTTGGGATCCGGGTTTCCCTTCTTGGGCTACATGCACTGGTGCAAGTAACGAAGATTGCAGGAAAAGATACCAACCCACCTTCGAGATTTTCAGTCACACTCACAAAGATAAAACCATTTTTGGGCTCTGCGTTCAATGTACGCACCCGACTCCAAGCTCAATAAACTGTAGTTCTGGCACACATTGTCCGTTAGACGAAGTCGACTTCTCTGTAGAACCGGAATTGTGCACTGCTGCAGAGATGCAAGCAGCCTGTCAAGCGGAAAGCTGGTTTTGGAATTTTCAAAACAGTACTTGTAACGAAGAGCCGCAGACTTGTGGGGAGCACTGCGTGCCGTACTGGCCATTAGAAGCAGGAGGGTGTGAAAGCCCTGTGGATTACTGCGGTTTTCAATACGGCTGCGCATTTGGATTTACGGACGGAGGGCAAGGATGCTGTTGTGGCCCAACTCCTGTTGTAATCGACATCGCTGGTAATGGCTTTAATCTGACTGATGCTTATAGTGGTGTCCATTTTGATATGGGTGGCGACGGTCACAGCGAGCCCATAGCTTGGACAGCGGCCGGTAGCGATGATGCTTGGCTCGTATTGAACCGCAATGCCAATGGCCCAATTGATAACAGTAAAGAAATGTTCGGTAACTTTACTGACCAACCACACGCAACTATAACTCGAAACGGCTTCGTCGCTCTAGCTGAATTCGATAGGACTGAGCAGGGTGGTAATAACGACGGCGAAATAACCAAGAGTGATGCCGTTTTCGCCAATCTTAGGCTTTGGCAAGACACAAATCATAATGGCATATCAGAGCCCAATGAATTACACACTCTGCCGTCTTTAGAAGTTGCTAGCATAGAACTCAAATACAAGGAATCCAAACAGTCGGACAATAATGGAAATCAGTTTGGTCTCAGGGCTAAAGTGAAGGATGCGCACGGTGCTCAAGTAGGACGCTGGGCTTGGGATGTAACTCTCAGCGTTAATCCGCCTCCACGACGTTAAACAGGAATCAGAGCGATAAAGACGTCACGGAGCTACGTCATTCAAGTGAGCGCTAAAGCCGGGCGCGTAGACGACCGAGCTGCACTTTCAGCATCAGTAATTGTTTTGGGTTCCTGAGGAGTGGGCCTAGAAGGATTATTCGTTCCACCTTGTGAAAAACCTGCGACCGTTACTACCGACCCAACACGAACTGTAGCAGTTTGGTTGAAACGGCATAAAATGCAGAACCACTCAACTACTTGGTGCTTTGGGTAACGTTATTGGCGGAAAAACGTCTGGCCATCGACTCTTGAACTCAATGCGGACTAGTTCCTCAACTTCATCCGCCGTGGCGCATTCCAGACATCTTTGCGCCACCTCAGCAGCTTCCGAAGTGTCTATCCTCACAAGGGTGGACCGCACCCGTGGAATCAAAGCCGGAGTCATGCTCAGATCGACCGCCCCCATTCCAACTAACAGCACCACGTACGCCGGCGTGGAAGCCATTTCACCACAAACGATCGCGGGAATCCCCGCGTCACGAGCGGTCTTCAAGGTCTGATTTATTCCGAACAGCACTGCCGGATGAAGAGTGCGAAACCAATCGGAAACTGCATCGTTACCACGATCAACTGCCAATGTGTATTGCACCAGATCGTTCGTTCCGAGTTCGAAGAAGTCAACTTCAGCAGCAATCTTGCTGGCTGTAAGCACTGCCGAAGGCACTTCAATCATCGCTCCTATTCTTGTTTCCGCGTGTTCGACACCTTGGTGCTGCAATGCAGCCAATTCTTCCGCAACTATCTTCTTTGCGCGCTTAACATCTCCAATGTCAGCAACCATTGGAATGACAAGACTCAAAGACCCGAACTTTGCCGCGCGCAGAATAGCTCTGACTTGTGCGCGCATTACCTTTTCATTCTTTAGTCCAAAGCGAATTGCGCGTAATCCCAGCGCGGGATTCTTCTCGGGCCGGTCCGATAGTTCGTAACCAGTTTCACCACCCAGATCGAAGAGTCTGATGATTGCACCATCAGGACCGGCGGTTTCTGCCAAGGCCCGGTATGAACCAAACTGTTCGTTTTCCGACAGCAGTAAGCCAGGACGCGACAGCAAAAACTCAGAACGAAATAGGCCAACGCCACACGCTCCAAATCGTCTCACGGCTTCAAATTCTGTCGGCAGCTCCACATTCGCCCGCAATGCTATTGAAACACCATCGTGAGTTAACACCGGACCGCTTTCGGCTGGCGATTCCACGCTTGCAAAGACATACGACCCTTGCGCAGTGAACTCGTAGTGTCCAATAGTTCCCGCAGACGGATTTAGGATCACTTCACCGCGCTGGGCATCAACGATGATTTGATCGCCGGTGCGTGTTCGGTGATAAAAATCGCGCAGACCGATGACACTTGTAAGACCCAGGCCTCGTGCGATGATCGCCATATGCGAGGTCCAACCTCCCGAATCAGTCGCTATTGCCCGAACATGACTCAGGTCTAACTCGGCGATGGTAGATGGCAACAGGTCCTGGGCAACGATTACGGCGTCCTCCGACAGTTTCGGGTGACTTCGTCCTTCCCCGGTCAGATTTGCCAACAGACGTTGAATGACGTCCTCGATGTCTGATCCACGTTCACGCAAATACTCATCGTTGATTTGCGTATAAATCGAGAGCAATCGATCTCCCACAACTTTCGCTGCCCATTCCGCGTTCGCCCGCTCTTTAACGATATAATCTTCGACGTCGCGGGTAAGTTTGGCATCTTCAAGAAACAACAGGTGGGCATCAAAGATATAAGCATGACCACGGCCGAGTTCGCTCTCGGCACGCTCTTTTATGGCCTCCAGTTGCCGTCGCGATAGACGTACTGCAGCACGGAATCTGCGACGCTCCCGTTCGAGGTCCCTGTCGTCGATCTCTGCTCGGTAGACATCGCGGGTTCCGTCCTGCAATCGAAGTACTCTACCAATTACGACGCCTTCAGAAACACCAAGGCCTTTGCATCGAGTTTCTTCCTTAGCAGTAACGGCTTGTTCGGTCTTTACCGGCTCGGGCTCGTCGAAATCTCGCGCGAACAAACTAAGCACGGCATCAAGCGCCAGTTGTTCATCGGACCCCACAGCAACGACGAGCAGTTCAGTCCCCTGGCTGGCTGCCAGCATCAAGATACTCAAAATAGACTTGGCGTCGCCCTCGACGGAATTGTCGAGTCGCTTGAGAGTGATGTTGCTTTGGAATTTGCTGGCCACGCGAACCAGGTTTGCAGCGGCTCGGGCATGAAGACCCAAACGACCTGTTACACGAAGTGTCCGTTCTGCCACGTCAATCAGCTCCGCCCTTTGCTGGTGGCGCCAGCAATGCGCCAGCGAGATAGATTCCTTGACGTCCCTGATCGCAGATTTTTCGAGCGACTTCTGCGAGTGAGTCCTGGCCAGTGTAAGTCGCGAGCTTGATAACCATGGGCAGGTTAACGCCGGTCACTACTTCGACTGCCCCTTCTTCGAGAAACATCGAGGCAATGTTGGTCGGTGTTCCGCCAAACATATCGGTCAGCAATAGAACCCCCGCACCTTGAAGAACCCGTGTAATCGCGCGTTGAACCTCATCTCGAGCGGCATCGACGTCGTCGTGCCAGCCGATCGACACCGCAGCTATGTGCGAAACCGGGCCAATGATCATTTCCGCCGCGGCAAGAAGTTCGCCCGCCAGGTGTCCGTGCGTGACGATTACACCTGAAACTCTTTTTACTTCTCCGGTTTGTGCCGATTGCTGCTGAGCGTTGTTGGTCATTGTCGCCTCCAATCGTGGAAAACGATCATTTACACTTTCATGAGCTTCGAACGAAACTGCGAGCGGTTTACTTTACGCACATCCCGGTGGGCAGCATGAGCGTCGAAACCGGCCCGCCGTAATGCTCGGGTCAGAGCGCTGGCTATCATCACTGATCGGTGACGGCCCCCCGTGCAACCGATACCGACCGTAACATACGATTTGCCTTCTCGTTTATAGAGTGGCAACAAATAAATGAGCAGGTCGGTAAATCGAGCGAGCGTTTCGTGCACCTCTTTGTGCGAATTCAAATATTTAACAACGCGACTGTCGTGACCGGACAATCGTTTGAGATCAGGAACGAAATGCGGGTTCGGCAGGTGGCGCACATCGAAGAGCAACTCGAGGTCTCCCGGATTACCATATTTATGGCCGAAGCTTAATACCTGAACGCGCATCGGCGCACCTTTTTGGTTCGGACTAAATCGATCGAGCAAAAAACTACGCAGAGTGTGTACTGTATGCTCAGATGTGTCGATGATCTGATCAGCTAGTGATCGAATCTTCGCCATTGCTGCTCGTTCCTTACCAATCGATGAAGGTAGTCCCTTGCCCCGTTCCGCAGGATGCGGTCGACGTGTCTCACTAAATCGATGTTGTAAGACATCGTCGGAGGCTTCGAAGAAGAGAACAGCGACCTTCAATCCAGTCGCACGTAACGCTTTCAGCTGTCTTTCGAAGTCGGCGAGAAAACCTCCTTCACGAATGTCGATCACCAAAGCAGCACGACGAATTCCCTTCTCGTCCTCGTCTGAAGTTACAAGGCGCGCGAAGGGTTGCAGCATTGTTGTTGGTAAATTATCGACGCAGAAGTAGCCAAGATCTTGAAAGGCGTTGGTGGCGGAAGACATGCCGGAACCACTCAAGCCGGTAATGATCACTATATCGGGTGCGTTGTCTTTTTCGAGGGGTGGCTTGGTAGTTTTCTTGCGGGGCATTGTTCACCGACAGGGGCAGGAGCAGGCGGCAGGAACAGGAGCAGATCATTGGTCATATATCATTTGACATTTCTCATTTGTCATTTTGTATCAAACACCTAAGCGCTCGCGTTGATTCGCAGTTGGGGTTGAGAAAAATGGTAAATGAGAAATGTCAAATGATATATGACCAATGATCTGCTCCTGCCTCCTGCTCCTGCCTCCTGGTTCTTACGGTTCTATCAGTCCGTAGTTCCCGTCTTTCCGTTTGTAGAGCACACCCAAACGACTCGTATCGGCATCACGAAAGACCAAAAACTGGTCTGTTTCACCGGAAAGTCGCAATGCTGCTTCCTCAGCTGTCATTGGTTTTACTGAATAGCGTCTGGCGGCAACTATTCGTGGCGGCCGAGGCATGGCTTCCAAATGTCCATCCGGCTCCGGCGCCACACGTGCGGTAGGCTTCCCACTTTGTTTTCGATCGATAATCTTCTTTTTTAACTTAAGTGCCTGCTTTTCAATCTTCGCCATCGCCCGCGTCAGGGCCATATACATGTCAGCGTTCGTATCCTTAGCGGTGAGTGTGTATTCGCGCCAGTAGACTATGATTTCGCCGATATGCCGGTTCTTTTCAACCTCGATGACTACATGCGTCCGTAATGGAGTACCGTTAAAAATATGGTCTAGTTTCTTGAAGTGCTCCTCTACGTGACGACGTATCGCCGGCGATACCTCAACGTGTCGGCCCGTGTATTCAAATTTCATTAGTTCCCTCCTCGAGCGGGTGAAAAAGATACTTATACGCAACCGTACCGGGGGCCGGCCGAGGGCGCGCGCGCAAAAAATGATTGCTAAAAACTTTATGTCCCGCGCCGGCCGAAGAAAATCTTCAGACGACAGCGCGACGTTCACGCGAACCAGGGATTTGCATCTGGTCGCGATATTTTGCCACTGTTCGGCGCGATAACTTTATTCCATCTTTCGCCAGGATCTTGACGACCTGATCATCGGTTATCGGATTGTGTGAATCTTCCTCTTCGATAAGCTTCTTAATCTTCAACTTGATGATCCGGGTCGATATCTCTTCGCCGTCTTCGTTCATCATTCCTTCAGTGAAAAATCGGCGCAGCTCAATGACCCCCTGCGGCGTGTGTGCATACTTACGGTTCACAACTCTCGAGACGGTTGAAAGGTGCATGCCAATGTCTTCGGCGATATCTTTCAACATCATTGGCTTTATGTGTTGCACACCGTGATCGAGGAAGTCGCGTTGTCTTTGCACTATGGATTCGACGACTTTGTAGATCGTCTGCCGTCGATGTTCGATGTTTCTTAAAAGGTCGACTGCCGAACGCATCTTCTCTCTAATAAAACTCTTCGTCTCGTTACTCACACCCTGGCTAAGCATCTGTTGATACTGTTGACTGACTCTTAGACGCGGACTACCGTCATCAGCAAAGTAGATCACATATTCGTCGTCATCCTCATCAAGTTTTTCGATATAGATTTCAGGGCTAATGAGAATGGGCTCTTCAGAAGAGTAGCGGCGACCAGGATAAGGATCCAACGTGCGAATAAACTGTAACTCGCTTAGTAGCAGTTCGACGTCGACACCAATCTGCTTCGACAGGTTTGGTAACTTGTGCTGCTGCAGCTCAGCAAAGTGATCAGTGATCAACTTTGACGCAAGACGATCTTTCTCCCCCAGAACCTCCAACTGCACCAACAGACACTCTTTAACATCACGAGCCCCGCAGCCAACGGGATCCAGCCTCATGAGCGCTTGTCGGGCGTGTTCAACGACATCTTCGGACCAACCACCCATGATTGCGATCTCTTCGTTGGTGGCGTTGAGACGACCATCAGCATTGAGGTTTCCGATCACCGCGATCGCCGCATCGCACACGTCCGCGTCTAGCGGACTCATGTGCAGTTGCCACTCAAGATGGTCGGCAAGGGAAGGCGGTCTGGTTAGGAACTGCTCGAAAGTCGGTGCGTCTTCCTTGTATTCAATTTCCTGAGTCTTGTACCCAGGGTCGAGATAGTCTTGGAACTCACGACCGAAGTCGATCTCCTCAAAAGCATCTCGCGAGGCTTCTTCACCGAAACTCTCTTCAGGTTGCCCCTCTTCGCCAATCTCACCGCTCGTAAAAGTCTCGCTGACATCCTCGCCAGTTTCCGCGATCGAAGAAACAGCATCTGCATCCACGGAACCATTTGTCCCAGCAGTCCCTGCTTCCGGTGCCGCAGCTTCAAAAGAGGAAACATCGGAGCTGGCCAGATGGTCAAGGACCTTCTCAGCCAGTTCCTGAACCTCCTCCTGACTCGCCACCTCCTCGAGCACTGGATTCTCCAACAACTGCTGCTGAATGAGATCGGTCAATTCCAGCGTCGTCATCTGCAGCATCTCTATGCGCTGTCGCAACTGCGGCGTCAGCACTAGTCGTTGGGAGAGGCTTGTAGTTAGTTTAAGAGACATCCTTAAATCATTTGGTCTTTAATGATGCTGATTATGCGCTTTACACGCGGGGAGATTATAACCGATCAGACTAGGTTTGCGCGTAGCATTCACATGCGGAATTTTTCACCCAAATAAAGCCTTCGGACTTCTGTGTCATCTGTCAAGTCTTTTGGTTTGCCTGATCTAAAAATGCGGCCCTCAGCCATAATATAAGCTCTGTCGGTTACACCCAGGGTTTCACGCACATTGTGATCGGTAATCAGGATGCCAATTCCTCGACCCCGCAAATACAGAATGACATTTTGAATATCATCTACGGCCTTTGGATCAATTCCCGCGAAAGGTTCATCAAGCAGAATGTATTGCGGTTCCGTTGCAAGTGAACGCGCAATTTCGGTTCGACGACGTTCGCCTCCCGACAATGCGTCGCCGCGCGTATTGCGGACGTTGCTGATGCCAAACTCTTCCAGGAGCTCTTCGAGCCGCTTGAGTTGTTCACGGCGTCGGAGTCCAATCGTTTCGAGAACGGCCAGGATGTTTTGGGCGGCCGTCATTTTTCGAAATACGGAAGGCTCTTGGGGTAAGTAGCCAATTCCTAATCGCGCCCTGAGATACATGGGTAGCTTTGTGAGGTCTCGATCTCCCAGCAGGACGCTACCTGAGTCGGGACGCTCAAGTCCGACAATCATGTAGAAAGTCGTTGTCTTACCCGCCCCGTTTGCACCAAGCAGACCAACCACTTCACCCCTGTTAACTTGAAGGCTAACGTCGTCGACAACGCGGCGCCGTCCATAATTCTTAACGAGCCCCACACTGCAAAGCGCAGTCGCTGCCGAAAGCTCAGACTCTTGCGCAACAACAAATGACTCGGCAGTTTGCTTAGGCCGTTCGTCGAGCTCCAGATCTTTTACCTGCATCGTTTGGTTTTAAGAATGAAACTGTCAGGGCTTCTTAATCTTGTGGGTTGATCGAATTCGCCCAGGCGACAGTGGTCCACGTGCGTCATCCGCTACAACCTTATTGTCGTGTACGAAGAGCGTCAAACGAGCACCTTCGGTGGTTCCTTTTTCGCTGTCCTCGACGCGAGCCGGATTACCCTTGAACACAGCAACTTCGTCAGCGGTGGTATATTGAACCCAGTCCCCAATGCCTCTTCTCGCCGGCTGGGTCAGAACAACGTTACGCTGGGCAATTGTCTTCTCAACGTCGTTGGTTTCTTTTTGAAGATAAGCGTCGGCGACCCCTCCTGTCAGGCGATCAGTACCTTGTTTGATATCGACATTCCCCTCGTAATGAATGATCCGATTTGGGTCTGAATACGACATCGAATCTGATGAGGCAAACACCGGGACGACCGAGGGGTTGCCATCAATTCGTCTCTTGGCGTTATAAAGAGCCGTCTGAACATGACCTGTAGCATCCATCGTTTTGTCGTTCAAATAGAGATTCAACTTATCGCCGCGCACGAAGTTGTCGTCCTGCCACGCGCGAGCATTGCCTGTGTACGTGGCCACTCCGGTTTCATGATTTAGTTCAGCTCGGTCGCTGACAACATAGACGGGGCTTTTTACTTTAGAGAATGGGGTCGCTCCGTTTGTTTGTTCCTGACTGTAGTAGGTGGTAGTCGTTTTCCCGCGACTGTAGGAGACTCTGTTCGCCAGATCGGAATCGATTTCCACGCCTTTGGTGCGACCGCGAGAATCCCAGACAGTAGGTTCCCCACCTCGAAGTCGAACCAGCTGATCAGCGGCGATATACGAAGCAGTCGTCGCAATTCCATTACGATCGTTTTCATTGAATTTTGCGTCACCCTGCGCATCAAGTCGTTCGACGTCCTGAGTATCACGAACAAAGAGGGCAATCATAGTCTGGGACGTTATCGTTCGTGTACCTCTCTTAGGATCGGGTTGCACTGGATCGATGACAGCCTTTGCGCCCGAATTACCGTTACAGCTTCGGGCAAGGTTCCCCGTGTCGAAGAACTCGCAGATGAAGTGTGGTGCTGTCAGGGTCTTCTTATCGCTCGCGCCGCTTCTGTCAACTGGATCAACAAACAACTCAGCGTTCCCGTGCGCTTCGGCTTTTTCCAAATCACGTCCAGAAGTTCGCCAGATCAGTTTTACTTGATCCGCAGTCAATCGCTTGTTAGCAGCTCGTTTATCGTTGGCCTTCGACTTTGGGGCAGACAGCGTGATTACGGCCCGCCCGAGAGCATTCATTTCCTTCAACAAGCTGCGATCGTTTTGTGCCTGAAACTTGATGTCGAGCGATTTGACCCCGCTCAGTTCCATATCAGACTCAGCGTCGAGGGTTCTTCCTTTAACATCCTCCCAGGCAACTGCGCTCTCGAGTCGTTGATCTTTATCGAGATTAAAATCCATGTTCGTCGCGTGGATTTCAGCGGCCCGGCCCGGTTCCATGGTGCGCAAATATGAATTGCCACGGAGTTCACCTTTTTGGAAGTTCTTTTCCTGGTTCAAAAGCGCATCGAGCGTATCTCCGCTCATGATGCTCGTTTCCTGCTCTGCGGTTACTCCACCGGAAAACGAAAGCCTTTGAGTCCCCTGGTCGAACGTAGCATGCGCCGCTTTGATGGTGACGGGCCGAGATCGAGGTGAAGCTTTGACGTTGTTCCCGGTCCCAGCGCGGGGAGACACAACAATTTCCACTTCTTTCTTCAATTCCAACTTGGTCGCCTTTTGTTCAACTACGGCGCCAATAGACTTCCCGGCGATGTTCTCTTTTTCAAAAACCACCGGACTATCCGTGTGTGAACTTTCCGTGTTCTGGTCAAACGACAACGCTTCGGTTTTCACCTTCAACTTGTCTTTAGTTTCAACCATCACATTACCCAGGAACGAGATAATGGAGGTAGTGGGCTGATAAATTGCGCGCGCTGCAGAGATTTGATCATGCAACTCGCCCGCTGGTGGGTAGACGGCTACACTTACATTCTCGAGTTCGTGATGACTATCTGAGTATGTAATGTCTTTCGAGGCCCTTACCAACAGGTACGAACCATCGGTTTTTGTTACTCGCTGTTCATAACGTTCGACAATGCCGGTGACATCTTTCGACAACTCAGCGGGTTTTTTGCTGGGGACAAACTTATCCCGGTTGCGGAGTTTGTAATACGACACACCAACAAACGCGATGCCTGAGACAAGCAAAACAAAGGCAAGGATTCGTGCCACGAGCGGCACCCGCGCACGAAGTCCGATTCCAATGGCTTGTCGTTTGGTTAGTTCTTGCATGATGGTCTTTGGTCTTAGGTCTTTGGTCTTTGGTGGCTCTACTTGGATCTGAACATCCAAGGCCCAAGACCAAAGACCAAAGACCGTCCTACCCGCACCTCATGTCCTGCACACTCAACTGCACCTTAATCTCGTCATTCCAAACGCTAGTCTCGATCGTATAGGCGAGTTCGATGCTTCCTTTAATCTCGGGAGTTTGCCGGCCCGACTCCAAACAGTGCCACCAAACGGCCTCCAATGGCCTGTTGTTTTCTCCGGCGACGCGCATCTTCAAATGTCGATCCTTCATCACCACCGGCTCTGACAAACAGCGCAGGTTCCTTGTCCAGAAAACTGGTCGCGGATTGCCGGCCCCGTATGGCTCCAACTTCTCGAGTTCCCTCGCCAGATTGAAAGTCACCTCGTTAGCCTTCAATTCCATGTCGATGGTAACCGAGTGCTCCAAATCTTCATCGCTGAGGCACGACGCTGCGTGCTGATTGAGTCGCTGCCGGAATTGGTCGATGCGCTCAGGGCGTATCGTGATGCCGGCTGCATGCGAATGCCCACCAAACTTTTCAAACAAATCGGCGCACGTTGTCAACCCGTCTAAGAGATGATAGGCCTCGATACTGCGCCCTGAACCGTGTGCGATGTCACCATCGATAGAAAACACGACGCATGGTCGGTTAATGCGCTCGGCAATCTTCGAGGCCGCAATCCCAATCACTCCGCGATGCCACCCGACACCCGCAATCACCGCGACATGCGAACGAGGTTCTTTGTCGCCCGACAACTCAGCAACAGCCAGGTCAATGATTTGCTGCTGCACAAGCTTTCGTTCTTCATTCCGCGTATCAAGATGAATTGCGAGTCGCCGCGCTTCGTCTGCGTCACGAGTGTCAAATAGCTCAACCACCGCTTTGGCAGCATCCATCCTGCCGGCAGCGTTTATACGAGGGCCAAGTCGAAAACCCAGATCGTATGCTGTCATGCCCTTGCCATCTCCGCAACCGGCAACCTCGATCAGGGCCCGCAATCCGGGATTTGAAGCCTTGGCGAGATCCTTCAGACCCAGCGCAACAATGGTGCGATTCTCGCCAACGAGCTTGGCCACATCTGCAACGGTTCCAATTGCCACCACCTTCATGAATGCGGCGACTTGGGACTCGCGTCCCCTTTCCCGGAACAACGCGTGAATCAGTTTGAACGCCACCCCAACTCCAGCCAGATTCTTGTCTGGGTAGGCACAACCAGCCTGGTTTGGATTCAGAACCGCAAATGCGGGCGGCGCACCTTCGTTATCATCTGGCAGGTGATGATCCGTGATGACGACGTCCAAGCCGTTGTCGCGCGCCCAGTAGAGTGGCTCATGCGCTCGGATACCACAGTCAACACTGACAACCAGTCGATAGCCGTCGTGGAAAGCCTTTTCTAATGCTGCTTGCTGAATTCCATAGCCTTCAGTAAAACGGTGGGGAACATGAAAACCCGTGCGCGCACCGAGCAGTTTGAGGGCACGTAATAGGACCGCTGTTCCAGTCGTGCCATCCACATCATAGTCGCCGTAGATCAATATCCGTTCATCGCGGTCGATAGCCTGCTGCAAACGAGCTACGGCCTCTCTCATCCCCAGCATGAGATAGGGCTCATGAATTTGTTTGTAGCACGGAGTAAGAAACGACCTCGCTGCGGATTCATCATCGTAGCCGCGCGAGATTAGAAGGGTAGCCAGGATTGGTGAGACACCCAGAACGCGTGCGAGCGAGGCGGCCCTTGCGGCGTCTTGCCAACGCACGATCCAGCGTTTGGCCTTCATCAATTTGTCATTGTTCTTTCAGTTTATTCCGCGAACCAGCCCTCAGCCGCGAGTAGCTTAACACCAATTCGCCTGTTCCCGTCGATGTCGTCGACCCAGGAGCCATTTACCTCAGCTTCGAGTGTGCTTCCAAACGGTGGGACCAGTCTGATGATTGACCCCATCGCAACGTCCACATCGATGATCAGAGTCGCACCGCCACGACTAATTTTCGTCGCCTTCGCTTTCGCTTGAAAAGGTTTACCGGCGCGATCGTTTCCTTCGACATCCAAGGAGAATTCCACGGGGACGCGAGGACTTCGAGGTCTTTGTGAGGAAGCAATGTCACGTCGAGAATCGTTCTCGTTCATTAAGAATCACCGCCCTTTTTAGCTGTAGAGTCGGGCCAGCTTTGCTCGGCGCCGGAGAGGAGGGGCGAGGGGTAGTTTAACGAGTTGATTGCCAATTGCCAATTACTAAATGCTCGCTGAGAAATAACCTGCAGCCAAAGCCGTCAGAATCAATCCCCCCACGATGACGCGATAGACAATGAACACCCCTGTGGAGTGAGTTCTGAGAAAGCGAAGCAGGAACCAGATCGAAGCATAGCCAACTATGCCCGATACAATTGTAGCGACTGCCAAAGCAGCGTAGGCGTCGTGTGGGATCTTCTCGATTGCTTCTTTCAGTTCCAACAGTCCGCTCGCCGCAATCGCGGGAATCGAAAGAAGGAACGAAAACCTCGCCGCCGTTTCACGCGTCTCGCCGGCAAACAAACCGGCCATGATCGTCGAGCCAGATCTACTTGAGCCGGGGATGAGAGCGAGAACTTGCGCCGAGCCGACTGCCAACGCATCACCGATTCGGAGCTGGTCCATTCCACGATTCCGTTTTCCCACTAACTCAGCGATCGCCATGAGCACAGCAACAACGATCATCATCGTGGCAATCACCCAAAGATTTTTCGTGAAGGTTCCCTCGATCTGTTTTTTGAGGAGTACTCCAACGAGGCCAACCGGAAGCGACCCGATAATCACCAACCATCCGAGCCAGGCGTTTTGAGAGAGTTTGGCTTCACTCGTATTGCTCGTTCGTCCGAGCAATGCGAGATGGTCGCGGACAAAAGCACGAATGATATTTACGATGTCTCCGGCAAAGTAAACAAGCACGGCCAACAACGTTCCCAGTTGAATGACAGCGATGGTTGCCGTCGTCTGTTGTGCCTGCAGTGTCTTGTTCATCCCGCTGTAAAGACCAACCGCACGCGCTGCAAAAACCAGGTGAGCCGTTGAACTAACCGGTATGAATTCAGTAAGCCCCTGTACGAGGCCAAGGATGATTGCTTGAAGGATGGTCATTTCTATTCTCTAAACGAATTTCTCGCCGCAATTCGATCGTACATGAAATTTGGCATCACCATTCCCAAGCGGACGATGCTTGCGAGTTGCCAGGGAAACGCAACCGTCTTCTTTCGTTGCTCAATCGCTCGGATCATTTTCTTCACTGCATCGTCCAACTCCATGAGAAACGGCATCTTTGATTGGCGACCCGCGGTAAGTGGCGTCTTGATAAAGCCGGGATGAATGATCGTTACCTCGACGCCTGAGTTTTGGATATCAATTCTCACACTCTCGAAAAAGCAGCTCAGCGCGGCCTTGCTCGCACAATAGGCAGCCGACTTAGGAAGTCCTCGATATGCCGACAAACTCGATATGGCGACTAATTGGCCCTCTCCTCGCGCAACCATTTCAGGTAAAACAGCAGCGACGCTATTGACCGCACCTAGTACGTTGACCTTGATGACATTCGCAACTTGAACGGGTTGCAGATCGACTGCGTGATCCACAGTCGCGATGCCTGCATTCGCTATCAACACGTCAATCGGTCCGAGCTCTCTTCTAAGGCGATCCGCTTCTAGTCTTAGTGCCTCAGCATCCTTGACATCCGCGACAAGAGCCAATGCCCTGCCATGGGCCGCCTCGATTTCGGTCACTATCTCCGTCAGAAGTTCGGAGCGTCGGGCAACCAGTCCAATCGCAGCTCCACGACGGGCCAACTCCAGAGCCAAACCTCTACCAATACCTGACGACGCGCCGGTTATCATGACGATCTTGTTTTGCCAGTGGGTCAATGTGGTGGGTGTTTTGATGTCCGATAAACTTCAGTTTGTCGAGGGGTTCCGCCTCGTGAATGCTCAGGCCTTAAATGCGACGCTCAACAAACTGAAGTTTATCGGACATTTAGGTCTTAACAATCACAAACGTTATCACCGGTTTCGCGCCTGTGCGCTTCTGAATAAAGCGCTTTAGTTCGACACGCAGGTGTTCTTTCAACAACGATTCTTCAGCGAGTGTCTGACGTGAGGCACCGGCTACTGCTGCAGCGATCACCCGTTTGGCGTCGCTGAGAAGGTAGTTGTTCGCCACTGGCGTCGGTGCTGGAACGCTTCCACCAATCGGTGAAAAGCCGTTGGTGGACATTAACCCTCGCACACCTCTGGCAACAATCTGTGGCTCATCGAGGATTTCACCAGTCTCTTCATCGATTGAGACGACAACTGTAACCGTACCCTCATACGCTAACTGTTTACGTTGACGGACTGTCTCACTGTCTATCTCTTCGAATCCAGTATCATCAATAAAGGTGCGACCAATCTCCCGCTTATCGATAACCGCCGCACGCTCGCCGTCGAACTCCAGTACATCACCATTCTCAATCAGGATAATGTTTTCTTCAGCATAGCCCAGATGGTTTTTAACGAATTCTTTATGCCGAAACAGCATGCGGTACTCGCCGTGGATGGGCACGACAAATTTTGGACGCACAGCCTCAGTCATGATGCGGATATCTTCCTGCGAAGCGTGTCCGCTTACGTGTACAAGTCGACGCTTTTCTTCAATGATGTTGGCTCCGCGCTTGTAAATGAAGCCGATCATTCGTGAGATTAGACGTTCATTGCCGGGAATGATGCGAGCTGACAGGACTACCGTGTCTCCCTCTTCGATCATTAGACCCTTGTAACTCTGCATCGCCATCTGCGACAGCGCCGCGCGGGATTCACCTTGCGATCCGGTAACCAAAAATACGATCTCATCCTCGCTCATCTCTTTTGTCTGATTGAGCGACACGAGTAGTCCATCGTGAATATCAAGATAGCCAAGTCGATCAGCTATGTCGACATTCTTCTGCATTGACCGACCAAGCACACAAACGCGACGGTTGAACTGCTGAGCCACATCCAACACGATTTGCAAACGATGAATCGACGAGGCAAACGCGGCGACAATGATGCGGCCCTTCGCCTCGGCAAATATTTCTTCGAAAGCGGGAATGACAGCGCGTTCCGACGGCGTTCGACCCGGTACTGTTGCATTCGTTGAATCAGACAGGAGGGCGAGCACACCGTCCTGACCGTAACGCCGAAAGGATCGCAGATCTATGGGTTCACCGATGACCGGCGTCTCATCAACTTTGTAATCTCCCGTGTGAATGATCGTTCCGACGGGCGTCTTTATCGCCAGTGAAAAACAGTCAACGAGCGAATGCGAAACACGAATGAACTCAACGCTGAATGAGCCAAGATCAACTACATCGCGCGGCTCAACTCGGTGAAGCAACACATCGCCGAGTAGGTCGTGCTCTTCGAGTTTGCTTTCCGCAAGTCCGGCGGTGAAGTGGGAACAGTAAACTGGAACATTAAACCTTTTGAGAAGGTAAGGCAGCGCCCCCAGATGATCTTCATGACCGTGCGTGAGGACTATCGCGGTGATGTCGTCTTTGTATTCATCCAGGAACGAAAAATTTGGAATTGAAACATCAACGCCGTAAGCGGACTCTTCCGGAAAGCCCATGCCGGCGTCGAGGATCAACATCTCGTCGCCATAACGCACAGCCATACAATTCATTCCAAACTCGCCGATACCGCCGAGCGGGATGATCTCGAGAACGCTACTCACTGTTGGTTGTTACTCTACTCTCCGGGGAACCTAACGCACTTGCTTTTCGGGCCGAAAAGTATAGCACACGAAGAAGTTGCGCCTTGGCAAGACCGGCGGGACAATGAAACAGAGCCAGGAACGAGGCGAGTGCACTCTGAATGTCCGATATGCTTTAGCTTGTCGTCGTTGTCAAAGGTGGCACCTAGCCTTGGATGCCATTAGCGACAAGCTAGAAGGATATCGGACATTCAAATCTCAATGCCAAAAAGCCGAGTAGCGGACAATTGACCGGAGCTAATCACTTCTGAGCAAGCGATAAGTTTGGCAATTGTCCGCTAGTACGACCGGGAACTAACCCAATTTGTCTTCGTCAGCGGCAGTTATTGGCAAGGGGCGTGAATTACTTCCTTGTTAAACCCGAATTACTCCTTGATAGCCTGTCATATTTCTCCACTATCTCTGCCAATTGATTTCAGACTGGATCACCTGACCCGGGTAACCCTTTACTGAAGTCTGCCGGAGCGACGGCGACGGACTTCCATTTGGCAATGTGCATGCCAAACTGTCAGTCGTAGATCAGGTTGGTTTTGCCCAGCAAAATAGCGACCTTGCCAGAAACCCTATTTGGCTGGATCTCTTTCGAGCGATTTTGCCTTAGGCATTTTTGGCCACCCGCCAAGTTTACCTCCTTGGAGTGCGGGGACCTGTCACCGCTTTGTTACAGCGAGACGTAATGATCACAAACCTGGAAGCAACCTTCTGCGGCGCCCTGTACCAAAGCGGTGACAAGTCCCCGCACTCCAAGGAGGCGCCCTGCAACCAACCACAACTCTTGCGTCGCTTACCAGAGAGATTGCACAATCAGACCATGAGAAAACTTTGTTCTTCCTTTGCGTTCATTCTCCTTCTTTCAACGCTCGCTTTCGCAACCACCGAGACGATGCGTCTCGACTACTACCACTCCGGCAATTCAGCGCGTGAAATATTTAGTGCGGATCGCGTGGTCATCGAACCACTTCCGTGGCCCGGCGATCTGTCTCAAGCAATCGATAAAAGCAACCTCGGCAAGTATTTCTTTGAAGTTCGCGATCAAAAGACTAAGCAAGTGTTCTACTCGCGTGGCTTCGCATCGATCTATGGCGAGTGGGAAACAACCGATGAAGCAAAGACTGCGAACCGCACTTTTCAAGAATCGCTACGCTTCCCTGCTCCAACTAGTCCCGTCGATATCGTCTTGAAGAAACGAGACGCGAAGAATGTGTTTCAAGAGATTTGGACCACTCAGATCGATCCAGCTGATCAGTTTGTCGATCGAACGAAACTGGTAGCACCTGCACCCGTGATCACCATTCAGAAGATGGGGGATCCCGAAAAGATGGTCGACTTCTTGATTTTGGGGGATGGGTATACAGCAGCGGAGGCCAAAAAGTTTGAGGCTGACGCGCGCAGGCTTACGGGAGTTTTGTTTTCAACGTCGCCATTCATGGAGAATCGCCGGAGGTTCAACGTTTGGGCGCTGTGTCCTCCAGCAGCTGAGTCAGGTATTTCCAGACCGTCGACAGGACAGTATCGCGACAACCCGCTCGGCGCCACTTACGATGCATTTGGTTCAGAACGATATGTCCTGACTTTCGATAACCGTGCTTTGCGACGCGTGGCTTCGTTTGCGCCATATGAATTCATTGAAGTGCTGGCGAATAACCGGACCTATGGCGGCGGTGGGATCTTCAACTTATACAGTACTGTCGCCTCCGATAATGCGTTTGCGAACTACGTTTTTGTGCATGAGTTCGGTCATCACTTTGCCGGACTCGCAGATGAGTACTACACATCGGCAGTAGCGTATGGCCCCGCAACTGAGCGAGTCGAACCATGGGAACCAAACGTGACTGCTTTGCTCGATATCAGCTCACTCAAATGGCGCGCATTAGTTTCACCCTTTGCGAATGTCACACCGATTCCAACTCCATGGAATAAGGAAGAGTTTGAAAAATACTCACGAGAAATCCAATCGCGCAGGACACAGTTAAGAAAAGACAAACGACCGGAAGAAGAGATGGAGGCGCTTTTCCGGGAAGAACTCGCTCACGAACAAGCAATGTTCAAGGCGGAGAAACACTTCGGACAGGTGGGTGTGTTTGAAGGTGCGATGTACGAAGCGCGAGGATATTACCGGCCGGAAGTCGACTGCATAATGTTTTCCCGTACGGATCACTTTTGCAAAGTTTGCAGAAGAGCAATTGAAAACATCATTGCCATGTACTCAGGGCAGTAGGCAGAGCCTGTGATTTTGAACAAGTCAGGAAGGACTGTCTCTTTTCCAAGTGCTAGAATCTTGACCCCTTCATCCAAACTCGCGTTGGTAACCCTCCCACCGTGTCTTCATCTCCGCCATGAACTGTTTGAACGCCGGGTCATCACGAATTGGGTCGAGGAACGAATCGCGCTCAAAACGTGGGTAGTGCGGGAAACCTTCGGCGGCGGTTACTCTCATCCACTTGATAGCTTCGGCACTCTTGCCATCTAGCGCATAAATGCGGGCGATGTTGTATGTGTCGTGATGATAGCCACGGTATCTGCGTTCCTTTTCGAGAATCAACGGAACCGCTGCTTGAGCCTCTCCGTGTTTCCCTTGCAGGGCAAGTAGCACTGCCTGATATACAAAGTTCCAGATGGCGGTCGGATCTTTTTGGTATTCCTGCTTCGCCAGCAGTTCTGCCTCTTTTACCATTCTTTTTTCCAGGAAATAACGGAGGTCGGGACCGTGATTGAAAAACTTCTTACGCGCCTCTAAACCTTCCTCTGGTCGGCCCGATATGAAAAGTGAGTTGATGTAAAAGTTCTTAAGCTCCTCGCTATTAGGGTCCATCTGCAATGCTAGATTAAATTCGTTGACGGACTGCTTTTCGAGTCCAATATGAGCATAAAGGTCTACGAGTTCTGGGTGACCTACGCTTGGATCAAGCTGTTGTGCCAGACGAAGCTCACGAATCGCCGTTTCAACCGACCATCCTTCGTATTGACTAAACGCAATGAAGTAACGTGCGACATGAACTTCAGCCAGTTGCGGATCGAGTTTCTCCGCTGTACCGAGTTCCTTTTTGGCCTGATCGATTAGACCGGGATTATCTTCTTGAAACACAGCTATCTTCGTTAAGGCGTATCCCAGTTGAGCGTGCGCCAACGCATAATCCGGATCGAGCTCAATGGCTTTCTTGAAAAGGTCAACCGTCAGCTCTGACTCTGACCGACCGTTGAGGTCTGGACGAATGTTAAAGAAGTGATACATCGCTTTCGCGTAATAGCTGTAGGCCTTCGGATCCGAGGTGTAGCGTTTACTGAGCCGGTCTTGCTCCGCAGGGCTAAGTCTCACCCACAGACGCTGAGCTACCTGCTGCGACACGCGATCCTGAATTGCGAAGATGTCCGTGAAGTGCTGGTCAAACGTCTCGGCCCATAACGATGCGCCGTCCGACACCCTGAGCAGGTTCACTGTGATTCGTAACTGGTCCCCAACACGCAAATACGTTCCGTCAAGTACGGCATCAACCTGAAGTTCACGCGCCGCTGCCAAGGCGTCAACTTCCTGGTTCGTATATTTCCGAATGGCACTAGTCGGCCGAACCGTCAGCACACCGGTTTGGCTGACCTTAGTGATAATCTCGTTTGCAATGCCCAGGCCGAGGTAGTCGTCCTGGCCCTCTCGGATTTGCGATTTGAGGGGCAGCACCGCCAAGGCTTTAATGACAGGAGGCGATGCCCTCAGCTGCTTTCGCCAGACCTGCCAAAAGACGAGTCCGGCCAACGCCAAAACCATCAACGCCACACAAGCTAGCCCGGTGCGGGAGCGGAGCCAAGTTCTACGATGGAGTGCGCGCGAGTCGATTGGGCGGATTGCCGACACTCCTTCCGTATCGTGTGCGAGCTCACCATTTGTTTCCTCTTCGATGGTAAGGCTGACGCTTTCTAGTTCGTCGGTGTAGACAAGCTCTCGCTCAGCGAAATCGCTCTGCCTTACCTGGGCCTCAAAGATGTAGCCTCGCCGTGGCACAGTTTTTACTATCTGCTGACCTTCCTCACCCAGTGCCCGCCTGACTTCAATGAGGCATTGCACGAGCGAGTCGTCCGTCACGGAAGTGTCTGGCCATACCACCGCTATCAATTCGCTCTTGCTGATCAGCCTCCCGCTGTTCTCAACCAGATGTCTCAGCGCCTCGAATGACTTAGGCCGCAGCTTGATCTCCTCGTCACCGCGGAAGAGACAGCCACGCGTTAGGTCGAGCGTGAATTCGTTGAACGAGAGGGTTCGATGTTGGAGATGTTGCATATCGCACAGTCCGGAGCGAGTCAGGCGAATCTTTCGTCGCTTTTTAGTTGTTCTTTAGGAGCTTCTTCGTTACTCCGCCTGCGGATTAGAGCTAGTTTGCGAAACCTGTAGAGGCCGTTTTTGAAGCCGTTTCCAACCAAGCAGCGCGACAAGATTATAGGACGCCGCGAGCTTCCAAAGCCATATGGAATAAGACGAAATATGACCAGATCGCGCCGCATTGAGATCACAGTTTTACGCCGCCGGATGACT
>DASYRR010000309.1:0-44379 GCA_036004125.1 Pyrinomonadaceae bacterium
GGTACAGGGCGTTCTAGACGGTGAGACTCGCTGTACCAAAGCGGTGACAAGTCCCCGCACTCCAAGGAGGCGCTTTGTTTAAGAGTGTAGAAAGGTTGCCTGTTACTTCGTCAAATGTCTGAAATTGCCATTCGTTGTGAAAACCTGAGCAAGCGTTACGCGTTAGGACAACGAGAGCGCTATCGCCTCCTACGCGACGTCATAAGCGAAGCTGCATTTGGTCCCATTGTTCGACTTCGACACTCGTTGAGGAGTTCGAACGGAAATGGGGGGCCAGCGATTAAGTCGACAAGCAAGAGTGCTCAGTCGATTTGGGCTTTGAAAGACGTTTCGTTTGAGGTGAAGCGGGGCGAAATCGTAGGCATCATTGGTCGAAACGGTGCAGGGAAGAGCACCCTTCTCAAAATACTCTCAAGGATAACGAAACCCACCCAGGGTCATGTTGAGATCAATGGAAGAGTTGGCAGCCTTCTCGAAGTCGGTACCGGCTTCCATCAGGAACTATCCGGTCGTGAGAACATTTATCTAAATGCCGCCATTCTCGGAATGCGCAGGTTTGAGGTCGCGAGAAAATTCGACGAAATAGTCGCCTTTGCCGAGATAGATAGATTTATTGACACGCCAGTCAAGCGCTATTCAAGTGGTATGTATGTGCGCCTGGCGTTCGCCGTGGCAGCGCATCTTGAAACCGAGATACTAGTCGTGGATGAAGTGCTGGCAGTTGGCGACGCCCAGTTTCAGAAGAAGTGTTTGGAAAAATTGCGGCAGGTCGGCACGGACGGACGGACGATCCTTTTTGTCAGTCACAATATGGCGGCGGTAAGAGGAATTTGTGAAAACGGCTTTGAACTTAGTGAGGGTCAGGTCGAGCACCGGGGCGAGATTAATTCGGTGATTGATAGTTACCTCGCTCGAACTACAAAACGAACTTTTGCCGAGACAGAAACGCCCAGTTTTATTTTGAGCGACGTGAGTGTGACGGCGTTGGGATCTGATGTCATTAAGACGTTTGAGCAAGTTGAAATAAAGGTTGGTTTCATCGCCAAGGAAGATATAGGTGATCCGGGCCTCTACATTGCAATCTTGACGACTGAGAATGCGCGCATAGCGGGTTTGGATTTTAAGGACTTCGCGTCAATTCCTCCAATTAAGGCTGGTGAGGCAGTTGAGATGGGCTTTTTGATTGATGAGCTGCCGTTATTGGCGGGCACTTATCAATTGGAGATCCATCTGAAGGACGTGGCCAACCACAAGATAGAACGCGTTGGGAATGTGTTTCAGTTTGATGTTGCGGAAACCGTGGTCTATGGCGGAAGAAAACTCGATGCGTGGTTCGGTTCCGTTGGACTAAGAGCAACTCCCCTGCACACAACCCGTGTAACGATGCCTCTCGATAATCCTACCGTGTCTGGCGAACGACTTTCTTGAAACCAATTCTTGCACGCGGCATTAGACGTGGAGTTGGGAGACGGCTCAGAGTTTTGTCAGAGCCCGTCAGGAAGAAACTTTTGGGTATTGCCCCCCGGGCGGATAACGATTACGCCACCCACATACCTGTCTTAGTTGGCCTCTCTCAACGCTTCAGAATTGAACGAGTGCTTGAACTAGGTTGCGGAGAGTTCAGTACGCGCACGTTTTTAGATAGACAGAGCTTCGCGAACCTTACGCGACTGGATTCGTTCGACACTGACCAATCTTGGTTGGACAGGACTAATGGGTATGCGAGGACAGATCAGCGTTATTACCCGCGTTTCGTCGACGGTTCCATGTCTTCGGCAATTAGAGCAGTAGATCTCGAAGAGTTCGATCTGATCTTAGTCGACGACTCGACCAGCGCTTCTGAGCGTGCTGAAACTATAAACGAGATCTCAAATAAGCGACCCAACAACAGACTGATCGTCATTCATGACTTCGAGCTCAGCGAATACCGTTTGGCCACTACAGGCTTCGAGCATCGTCAAATCTTCAGAGCCTTTACTCCCCAAACGGGCGTTGTGTGGAATGGCAATTCAGTTTCTATGACAATTATTAGCGAACTCGAGTTACAGATAAGACGATACACAAAAAGGATCCAACCGGATGACGCTCCGGGCTGGAGAAAAGTGTTGGGAATGTCCGATATGCTTTAGCTTGTCGTCCGATCCTGAGAACGACTACGTTGGGCAGCCGCACGACAAGCTAAAGCATATCGGACAATGTTGAATAGGAGAGGTCAGCTTCAAGTTATGCGGATGTTGGTAACGGGAGGGTTGGGCACAGTTGGATCCGGACTGATCCAGGAGCTACGGGCTCGTGGCCATCACGTCGTCTCATGTGATCTTTCCCATCAGCCTGACGAGATAGGGTTCTCGCTCGGTACTGATGTGGAGTCTTCTTTGTACGCGCGTTGTGACGTTGGACACTTCCAACAGATCGAACGCGTGTTTGATCGCATGGGACCATTCGATTACGTCTACCATTGTGCCGCAGAATTCGGTCGTTGGAATGGCGAGGATTTTTACGAGACCCTCTGGCAAACAAATGCGATTGGTACGAAGAACATAATCAGACTACAGGAGCGTCATAAGTTTCGCCTTATCCATTTCTCGTCCTCAGAAGTGTATGGGGACTGGCCGGAAATCATGGTCGAGTCTGTGATGGATGAATATGAGATTAAGCAGCTAAACGACTACGCCATGACGAAATGGGTAAACGAAATGCAGATTCGCAATTCGGCGCTTCAGTATGGCACTGAAAGCGTTGTGGTTCGTTTGTTCAATACCTACGGACCAGGCGAATACTACAGTCCATACCGCTCGGTGAACTGTCGCTTTCTTTATTGCGCGCTACACGGCCTGCCGTGGACCGTATTTAGAGGACATTCGCGGACGTCGACTTATCTCGCGGATACTGTCAGGACCGTTGCCAACATATCGAGCAACTTCAAGCCAGGCGAGACTTACAATATCGGAGGTATCAATCTTCACACAATCGAGGAATTGTCTGACGTTGTGCTGAAGGTTACGGGCGCAAACCCTTCTTTAGTTCACTATCAAGATTCCGAAACCCTCACAACGAAGTTTAAGCGAGTCGATACCTCGAAGTCGCAACGAGACCTGGATCACCAGAATTCTTATAGCCTGGAAGACGGCATGTTGATCACCGCGGATTGGATGAAAGGCGTTTATCGCCTCAATAGATAAACTGAATCCCATAACACTCCCATTGCCTGGTGAAATCATGACCGTGCCGCTCGTGAGAGACACTCATCCGGTGATGCCGAGACTACTTTATCTCGGTGATGTGCCGATTGAGGCCTCTTATCACGGTTCACTCTTGCTTTTTCGCCTGCTTGAGGATTATCCGAGCGAAAAGTTAACTGTTGTGGAGACCGGCAATGCGTCCCAGTTTGCCCGGCGCTTACCAGCTGTAAATTACGTCTCTGTCCCGCTAGGTTCACGTTGGTTGAATACCAGATTTCACTCCATGGTGATGGCTTGGTTGACGTTTCGATCTGCGCGGCCCAACGCCCGTCTGATTGATCTCCTCAGCAAAACGAAGTTCGATTCTATTCTGACAGTGGTTCACGGTTTAGGTTGGCTTTCAGCAGCTGCACTAGCTCGAAACGCTAACGTACCTCTTCATTTAATTATTCATGATGATTGGCCACGAGCCGCCAACGTGCCAGGTCGATTTCGGGCTTGGCTTGATAGAAACTTCGCGAGTGTCTATCAGCAAGCAGCGTCGAGAATGACTGTGTCCCCCTTCATGAGACAACATTATTTCGAAAGGTATGATTGTGACGCAGATGTGCTTTATCCGTCGCGCGCATTGAGCTGTCCCGAGTTTGGTGTGCCGCCGCTGCGTCTCAGTCGAAACGATCACCCGTTGACCATTGCCTTCGCCGGAACCATTAACTCCGACGGTTACTTTCGGACCTTGATTGCGCTTCGTGATTCTCTGGCGACAGTTAACGGCCGCCTCCTCATTTTTGGACCGCTTGATCGAGAGAGCGCGCGACAGAATGGTCTTGATGATCCGAGGGTTGAACTCTGTGGTTTGCTGCGGTCCGAGGACCTGATCACGCGTCTGCGCGATGAAGTTGACGCGCTTTTTGTCCCGATGTCGTTTGACAAAGTAGACAAACCGAATATGGAGATGGCCTTTCCGAGTAAACTTGCTGACTACACAGGCATTGGCCTGCCGTTGCTAATCTACGGCCCAGCATATTGTTCAGCTGTCCGTTGGGCCAACGATAACCCAGGCGTAGCCGAAGTCGTTCAAAGCGAGGATCGATCTTTACTGACGCTGGCAATACAACGCCTGGCTGATGCTTCCACACGCGTAGCGCTCGGAGCACGAGCACTTCAGACTGGTCGGCGTTACTTCGAACAGGGTGTGGCGCAACGCATTTTCCTTAATGCCCTGGCTCCGGCGAATTCGGATCGCGCAACTACCGTTAAGTGATTAGCCCAATCCTCGATCGTATTGCTCTCGCGTTGGCAAGATTGATTCCCAACAAGGTCGCGCACCATTTGATGTTTCTAGTTCAAAGTGAACCTGCAATTCCCGACCGCTGGGGCTACCATATCCGTCCCATCCACTACTACGAGCCCCTACCGGATTTCCGATCTCTCAAAGCGGAACAGATCAATCGAAGGCGAGATCCGGCAGCAATTGCCCTTAACTGGGAACAACAACTGCGCCTACTTCGCCTGGATTTCACTCGACTATCAAAATGTCGCAGCAGAACTCTGGTCCGAGGATCCAACAAAGTCCAGGCTTTCATCAAGTTTTTGGTTTAGTCGAATCTAAATACCTAACTTCTCTTTGTCACGGCAACACAAAATCTCAGCAATCATCGCAACGCTTGGTAGGCCAGAGCCGCTGACTCGATGTCTGGAGAGTCTCGCTAAGCAAACCATGCCGGTTGCCGAAGTTATCGTTGTGCATTGTGGAGAAGACGCCGCAACTGAAATAGTCACCAGAGATGAACGCTGGCTGGAAAACGGTATGCGCATCCGCTACTACTTCTATCCGGAACGAAACTGCGCAACGCAGCGCAATTTTGCGATTGAGCAAGCCAGCCACGACAACCTGCTCCTGATTGACGACGATGTCGAAGTTGACGCGCGCTGGGCGGAGGAGCTCTTCAAACCAATCTTGGACGACCCGAAGGTGGGGGCAACCATGGGGAACTTGCTCAACCAACCGATGCCCACGCCAACCCCCTTTTGGCGCATCTATCGAATTCTCTTACACGGCAGAAGGCAAGGACTTAAACCTGGGCTTCTGGTTGGCGCAGCGCTTCCAAACGGATTTCCAACTGACGCAACTAACCTGATACCGTGCGAATGGATTGGCGGCGGCGCCAGTGCAATACGACGCGAGGCGTTTCAATCAATAGGAGGCTTTGCTTCTTTCTTTAAAGGAAGTTCTCCCGGTGAGGACCTGGATCTTGGTTATCGTCTAAGTCGGAAGTGGAAGGTCTATTACGTGCCTTCTGCCACCTGCATTCATAATCAATCTTCGCTCGGTCGCGAAAAACCCGATCAACACCAATATCTTGCGATGCGATCTCGCTTTGGCATTCTTACGGTCTCGATGGAGAAAAGCCGCATTAAAGCCCTCGCTCATATCTTGCTGTGGGCCTTGGTTCAGTGTCTCAGTGAGCTGGCAAACATACGCCGCGGAAAAATACATTCCGATTTGCCACAGGCTTGGTTAGGTAGATTACGAGGCCTTGTGTCGTGTTTGCGTTGGCACCCTGAGCCAACTGCACAACTTCACAAATCGCTGACCTAAACTTGCCGTGAGCTGCGACCGATGATTAACGGCTTTGTTGGTCTAGCTCCAGGAACGCATGGGCGTAGATTCAATCTCTCGTAACTGGGTGTTTCTCGGCGACAGTCTTACCGAGGGTATTGGATCGCAACGCGTCAGCCACGTTAGTGAATTGGTTCTCGGTCTGCGGGAGAATGACACTAAATCATCTGTGGTTGGTGCAGTCCATCACATGCGATTGCGGGAGGTCGACCCACAGGGATTTGATCGCTTCGTAAAGTTTAATGTTGCGGGCTTTATTGATCGGGACAAACAGATAGAGCCGGCGTTATGGGTTTGGAATCTAGGTTGCGAGGGTCGGACGATTGAGGAAGATCTTGCGTGGGTACCCTTTGTCACAAATCTTCGACCCGAGTGCATTGTGATCTTCAGAGGCGGTCTGGAAAGCATTATTCGCCCGGCAATGATCAAAGATGGCTTGTGGCCCTGGTGGGTACCTACTTCGTGGCGCAGCTATTCTACGCTGGATCCTCGCTGCTATTTCAGCTCTACCTGGTGGCGCAGGGCAAAGCAAAGTTCCCTCGACAAGATAAAGCAAGTCACGCGGCGAAAACTCCTCGAACTTCGCCCGGGAAAGCCCCTACTGGATTTGGAGTCGTTCATAACCACCTACGCTGAATTGTTATGGCAGTTTCGGCCGCTCGATAGTCGCGTTTTGGTTTTGGGACTGTTGCCCGTTGATGATCGTAGTTTTCCCAGGTCGGCCGAATACTTCGGGCGGGTCAATGAAGAATTGAGGAGTCTTACTGGTCGTCTTGGAGTTGAGTTCCTTGATTGGGGAGCACGTGTTACGTCGTTGGGGATGCATCAAGAGTTGTTTTACCGAGACGGTTTTCATCCGAATCACAAGGGAGCAAAGCTCCTCGCGGAAATCCTACGACGACATCTGGGAGAAGCTGTCGCTTGACTTCCGGTAGCGTTGCAATTACAGCGATCGTTACGGCCCACAGGCGGATTGCGCAGACTATAAAAACACTGACCGCGATCCAGAATTGCGATCCGAGACCAAACGAACTCATTGTCCACATCGATCAAAACCAGGCAGAGTGCGCTCAGGCAATAGGCCAGTCGTTTCCAAACATCCGCATCATGGTCAGTGAGAGTCACGTAGGGCCAGGGGGCGGAAGAAATAGTCTGATAAAAGCTGCCACCAACGACTTTGTAGCCAGTTTTGACGACGACTCCTATCCATTTGATTCAGGATATTTCGTTCGTGCTTTGGAACTCTTTGAGAAATTTCCGAACGCTTCGATCATTTGCGCGTCGCTCTATCAGAGGGGTGAACATATTGACTCTGATGTGTTATCCGCGGAATGGTGCGCGGACTTTTCGGGCGGTGCTTGTATCTACAATCGACGGGCATTCCTTGCTACAGGCGGATATGTGCCGTTGCCCGTCGCGTATGGAATGGAAGAAGTTGACCTCGCGATCCGCCTACATGCTCAAGGCAGTCGGATTTTGAGAACAAGATGGCTCCGAGTTTTGCACGATACGAATCTGGACCGGCATGCAGATCCTGAACTGACAGGGAAAAGCATTGCGAACGTTGCCTTACTTGCTTATCTACGCTACCCACCATCACTCTGGCCCTTGGGATTGTTTCAGTGTGTGAATCGTATTTGGTGGCTGGTAAGTCACGGACGCTGGCGCGGTATTTGGTTAGGTGTACGAATGATTCCGGCGCATTTGAAGGCACATCAAAGGTACAAGATGAGAGTCAGCTATCGGTACATAAAGTCGTATCTTGCGCTGCGACGTGCTCCTTTGACGCAAACTTTCTAACGCCTTGGAGCAACTTTTCAAAGGCGAGCTTGAATGAAGTCAGTACTAACTTGCGGAAGAGACTCTGTCAAAACTCGGTTTGCCTGGAGTGTTTCATTGGTGTGATTTCGTGTGATTTCGTGGATCGCGTTGCTCGTTAACAAAAACGGACGATCCACGCGCATCACACGAAATCACACCAACCCAACGTAATCCGAGTTTTGACAGAGTCTCTTTCACGAGGTGGTACTGACTTCATCCAAGGACGGTTGCGGCTTCGCTGTGCTGTACAGATACCAAACTAGGTCCACTTGCAAACTTTAGATATGAGTGACTCAGAATGGGTTTGTTGCCAACTAGGGGCTAGAGAGCATTACGCTGTGCCTCGCGCTCTCGACCGGCGCGGCGTGCTGAGTGAGTTAGTAACTGATTTTTGGTTCTCGCCCCGATCCGTTCTTAATCCATGGAGTAACGGCCTTGGCGACCGCTTTCATCCTGAACTTAAGGAAGCGAAAGTGCGGAGTGCAAACCTATCGAATGTGATGTTTGAGTTGATGTCTCGTGCAAGAGACTTGAATGGCTGGCAACTGATTGGGCGGAGAAACGATTGGTTTCAAAACTTCGCGGTGTCGGAACTTGCGCGTCACGCTGCGAAAAGCAACGGCACACGCACCAACGTTTTTGCTTACAGTTACGCCGCAGTCAAGATCTTGAAGCTTGCCAAGGAACGTTCATGGCCGACAGTTCTTGGCCAGATTGATCCCGGCCCAACCGAGGAACGGATTGTGGCTCAACTTCATGAAGATGCAGGGCAGGGTCACTTGTGGGAGCCAGCACCTGCTCAATACTGGGACGATTGGCGTTCGGAATGCGAGTTGGCCGATCGAATTGTGGTTAATTCTGACTGGTCTCGTGTCGCCCTTGAGAGTGAAGGCGTGCCCGCCACCAAAATAAGTGTGATACCCCTCGCTTTTGAACCAGATCGTGAAGCGATTTCTTTTAAGCGCGAGTATCCAGAGGAGTTCACGGAGCAGCGGCCTTTGCGGGTTTTGTTTCTTGGCCAAATTAATTTGCGTAAAGGAGTATGTGAGCTGCTGGAGGCAATAAAACTTTTGAGCGGCGAACTTGTTGAATTCTGGTTTGTTGGTCCAGTGCAATTCGCAATGCCGAAGACTATCGAGTCCGAGAGTTGTATTAAATGGTTCGGAGCCGTCCCGCGCCGCGACGTGGCTAAGTATTATCAGACGGCCGATCTATTCATCTTTCCAACTTTCTCTGACGGTTTCGGCCTGACCCAGTTGGAGGCTCAGTCATGGAAACTCCCAGTTATCGCATCTTCACGCTGCGGATCAGTCGTTGAGAATGGCGTAAACGGCTTAATCTTGAGCGAGGTAAGTGGTGAATCAATCGCTAAGGCTCTGCTTGACTTGCGGCGTTCTCCGGGACGACTGCAAAGAATGTCCGATCAATCCGGCCTGCGTGAACAGTTTAGTTTGCAGTCTTTGAGTTCGGCGTTGGTGAATGGTTGAAATGGAATCAGTCGCAGTCGTTCATGATCATCGGAGCGTGGTCGCTAGTACCTCGCGTCGGACAACTCTTACCTCCTTTGTCGCGATAGCTATGACAGGTTTGGGGACCTTGGGAGCAGTCCTCCTTATCCCGAACAATCCGACAGCACCGGGTGCTCTGTTTGCTTCCGCGCTCATCATGTCCGTCGGTCTTCTCATTACGCCGTTGACCTTGGTTGTTCAGAATCCAAGGGCAATTTTGCGCGCCGATTGTTTACTCGCCCTGGGCCCGATTTACTGGTTACTGCTTGATTTGTTACAGGGTGTTTACTCGATGGATTCAATCACCAGCGGGGAAATTGCCCAGGGATTCGTAGCGATCGGTGTTTTCATTTCGATGGTTTGGCTAGGTTCACTGCGCCGGCCCTGGTCAGCTCCGCGATTTATCATCAATTCCATCTCGCGCGACTTCACCACAAATACATACTTTGTTGTAGCGATCGCTTCGTTTCTGATCGGAATGCTGAAGTTTGCCGTACCTTGCAATTTCGATCTGGTCCAAATGTTTTCCTACGCTGGACAGGAACGATGGGCAGCTCCGTGGGGAAGGGGACAGCTTGGTGGCTGGGATGCGTTTCTAGATCACCTGCAATACTTTGGCTACCTCCTGCCGGTTCTGACAATCATTGTCAGTCGCTACGTGGGCTGGCGCAATCTGCGTACGCTAACGTGCATTGCCATGTCACTGATCATGGCGCTGTTTATTGCCCAAAGCGGGAGTCGCCGAGTCCTTGGGGTGATCTTAGGCATCGCGCTGATTCTGTGGGTCCTAAGTCAACGGCGACTGCGCATAAAACACGTGGTGGCTAGTCTGATTTCCGTATTGCTACTCTTGTTCGTGCTCCAGGTAATGCTGGAATACCGAAATGTGGGCCTGGGAGTTTTGGTGGGCCAAAAGAATGAGGCAGTGGTTGGACCGAACGAAAAAAGAGCAGTCTTTGAGGAACAGTACCTTCGTGTCGATGACAATTTTTATCGCTTGTGTCAAGTAATTGAATTGATCCCCAAGTCGTATCCTTTTGTTTATCACCGGTACTTCATTTACGTAATTGTTCGCCCAATTCCCCGTGTATTCTGGCCCGGCAAACCAGTGGACCCCGGGTTCGATCTCCCGACTGCGTTGGGTGTTGAGGGTGTCTCTTATTCCTACTCGGTGATTGGTGAACTTTATATGTCGCTTGGGTTTATTGGGATCGCCATCGGCGGTTGGTTTTACGGGCGTGTAGCGTCGATGGCAAATGGATTATTGAAGCGGTGCAACACAGTGGCTGCACTTCTTGTCTATAGCATAGTAGTCATGGCCCTGTTTGCTGGACTGCGCTCCGTGCTGGATCTGTTACTCGTCAGCTATGTTGTTCTCGCGTGGGTTTCGCTTTCGCGCTTTTTCAGAACTACACGGGCTTAGCCGGTGTTGACCGAAAGTCCAGTGTCGGGTTGGTCACATCTACAGGATCGCACTTGGACAAGGTCAGTAGCGGGTAACGCGGTAGCGTCGTGTCCGCACCTAACACTAGATACGCCAGATTTGAAAGGACCCGACGCTACCGCGTTACGGTACTGACCTTGTCCAAGCGAGGTCCTGATTCGCGCTACACAAACCGTGAAGATCTTTTTGCTAACAGACTGCCCCTCGCCATACCAGGTTGAGGTCCTAAACCAGATTGCTCGAGATAAAGATCTGACTCTCCAAGTCGCTTACTTGAGACGTAAGGATCCAGCTCGACTGTGGAGTACGAGACTTATTAGTCATGAGTTTGTAACGTTAGATGATGGGATTGGCCAGCTAGCGACCGCTCGTCGCCTTGCGAGTGAAGCGGACCTCGCAGTTTTCAACTACTACCTACACCCTCATGCTGAGAGTTTAATCTGGGATCGAGCAGTACTGAAACGGCCGTGGTGTTTTTGGGGAGAGCGACCAGGTCTCAGGAAACCAGAGTGGGCAGGACGGCTTGTTCGATTTTGGAAACTGCGTTGGCTTCATTCATCCGCGGCACCAATCTGGGGTATCGGTCGATATGCAGTGGATCGCTACCGAATTGAATTCGGGAAGAGCCGCAAATATTTCAACCTGCCTTACTTCTCCGATCTAGAACGCTTCAACACCGCTAAGACCTCGCAGCCACCAGCAACATCGGAACCGATCTTTCTTTTTTCGGGGTCGCTAATCCATCGCAAGGGCGTTGACTTACTGGCGAAGGCCTTCGTACGTCTGTTGAGAGAGGGTTACGGTGCGAGACTCAAGATAATTGGAGACGGTGAATTGCGAAGCTCGCTGGAACGCACGCTTCATCCAGTCCGTCCTTTTGTCGAGTTTATCGGCTTTGTTAATTGGGAAGATTTGCCTTCGCACTACGCTGCGAGTCATGTGCTTTGTGTGCCCTCGCGTTATGACGGCTGGGGATTGGTAGTTCCAGAAGGCTTGGCATCAGGTCTACCAGTCATTGCTACGGATCGAATGGGTGCAGCGCTGGAGTTCATCGAATCTGGGAAGAATGGTTGGCTGATACCTGCGGATGATGAGGAAGCAGTATTCAATGCGATGCGCCAGGCTGTCTCTCTTTCTGCTCCAGAGCGAGCTGGTCTTGGGCGTTGCGCACAGGAAAGTGTCAGTGGCCATAGTCTTCAACAGGGCGCCGTTCGATTCAAACAGTATTCATCCGAGACCGTGGCGAACTGGCAGGCGTGAGTAACTATTCATGTGCAGTATTTCCGGGATTATTCGGCTAACCAATTCACAAAGCCCAAACGACGAGTCGAAGGCCGCTGTTACTCGGATGAACGCTGCGCTGCGTCATCGGGGTCCTGACGATCAGGGCATTGTGGATATTGTGGCTAGCGGCGTCATGAGCGGCGACACCGAATCAACTCGGTTGGATCTTTGCCTGGGCAATACTCGGTTGGCAATAATCGATACGAGCGTGGCTGGGCACCAGCCCATGCAAGACGTGGATAAGGGAAACTGGATTACCTACAACGGCGAAACCTACAACTATAGTCAGCTACATTCTGAGATCGGTAACGAGTTTGGACCCTGGCGCTCGAACACAGACACAGAGGTGGTTCTGCGCGCTTATCGCAAGTGGGGTGTTCAGGCGTTTGCAAAAATTCGTGGAATGTTTGCGCTCGCGATTTGGGATGGACAAACACAGGAGTTGGTGCTGGCGCGCGACGGTTTCGGTATTAAGCCCCTTTATTGTTTTTTCGGACCAGCTCTTCAGACCGGAAACGGTATTTCCTTCCCAACAAGAGTTGGAACTGATCGCTTGATACCTTCCAACGTTTTCGCGTTTGCGTCTGAGGTTCGCGCACTGCTGGCTAGCGAACTGGTACCAAGAAGACTAAGCGCTGCCGCTGTCTCATCATTTTTAGAGTATGGTTCGGTACAGGCTCCGTTGACGATCATCGAAGACGTCTGGTCATTGATGCCGGGCACTTGTTTGAAGATTAGTCAGCACTCGCCATCTGAACTGGGTTTTGTTGTTTCGGACTTCGGCACCGTAACGTCGCGTCTACACAAACAAGTTGGGCGCTCGCGGTCTCAAGTTAAAACTGAACTGCGCGGCATCCTCGAACAGTCAGTGAAGGAGCATCTGGTAAGTGACGTTCCTCTTGGAGTGTTTCTCTCCGGTGGGATGGATTCAAGCGCAATCGTGGCTCTTATGAGTGAGGTCGCTAGTGATCGCCCTCAGACATTTAGTGTTGTTTTCGATGAAGACAACTTCAGTGAAGCGCAACACTCAAGGGCGGTCGCAGAGAGATTTCACACCCACCATCACGAGGTAAGGCTTAACGAACAGGCGCTGCTCAGTATGCTCCCCGACGCTCTAGTCGCACTCGATCAGCCCACAATGGATGGAATAAATACCTTCATTGTTTCAAAGGCTGTAAAAGCGGCGGGAATCACGGTGGCGCTTTCTGGTCTTGGCGCAGACGAACTCTTTGCTGGTTATCCGAGCTTCCGCCGTGCGTTGCAGCTAAGGTCCACTGGAGCTTTTGCTCAAAGATTGCTGCCTTCATTGGCGAGGGTGGGACGTCTTCTAGGCAACGGTTCCTCGCGACGGGGCAAACTGTTGCAGCTAGCCTCGAGTAAGGGTGATCCGCATCTTATCTATCAGATTAGTCGGCAACTATTTGCACCGGAAACGGTTCGAGATCTTGTTGGCGTTGATTTCACATCCAAGTCATACCCAAGTGAAAATGGTGATAACCGCGAAACAGATCCAGTCAATCTTATCTCCCGGCTCGAGTTGACTGGCTACATGGCAAACACATTACTCAGAGACACCGACACAATGAGCATGGCTCATTCTTTGGAGGTGCGGGTACCTTTCATTGACAAGGAAGTCGCCGAGTATGTACTCGCATTGCCAGGTAGTTGGAAGGTTCAACCAGCCGCTAACCAACAGCCAAAACCGTTGCTGGCTGAAATACTCAGTGATCTCTTTCCGCCCGGGTTTCTAGCAAGGCCGAAGATGGGCTTTACGTTGCCGTTTGAAAAATGGATCACTCAGCAGCTTTCCGGAGAGATCTCGTCAGTCCTCAATGATGAATTACGACTCACTGCGGTGGGAATCGACTGGAAGCCAGTTGTAGGTATGTGGAATCGGTTTGTAAGGAAGCCTAAAGCTGTTGGATGGTCTCGACCGTGGTCAATCTACGTACTTGCAAAGTGGTGTCAGGCGAATAGCGTTACCTTGTGAAGGTTCTTCACGTCATTCCATCAGTATCGGATCGCTCAGGGGGACCTGCGCAGGCCATCTTTCCGATGTGTCGTGCGCTTCTGACGCGCGGGCTGGACGTGACTATAGCGACTACGAATCATGGTGTATCGAACGGTGACTTGGTTAGTAACAACGTAACTGGAAAACGAGACCTGAACTTCGCTCGCCGCTATCGAGGTATTTCCACGTACTTCTTTCCAGTTCAGTGGGGCGATGGATTCAAGTATTCACGGCCACTTGCCAATTGGCTGGATGCTAACGTCAAGAGTTTTGATGTGGTTCACATTCATGCCGTTTTCAACCATGCTTCTCTGGCCGCAGCACGGGGGTGTCTTAAACATGGAGTTCCCTATGTTATCAGGCCGCTGGGTACTCTCGATCCCTGGAGCATGAAACAGAAACCTGTAAGAAAGAAGTTATTCTGGAGTTTGGTGGGCAGGAAGATGTTGCGTGAGGCCAGCGCCATTCACTACACGGCCCAAGCGGAGTTGAGTGCAGCCGAAGGCTTGCTTGGGTTAACTCGAGGCATGGTTGTACCTCTTGGCATAGATGGCAGCGATTTCCCGGTTCATGATCAGATCTCCTGTAACAGTTTGGGAGTTGCAGATCCTTACGTACTAGTGCTGGCCAGGTTACATCCCAAGAAAGGTTTGGATGTGCTGATTCAGGCGTTTCTTGAACTCGGAAAGAGCGGCCGATTTCCGGAGTGGCGGTTAGTGATTGCGGGTGATGGGGACGAACACTACGTGGCTTCGCTTAGACAAATGGTCACTGATCGAGGTGGTAATGGGGTTGTGATTTTTCGCGGTTGGATTGAAGGGCAGGAAAAGAAGTCTGTGCTGCGCAATGCGTCATTGTTGGCTCTGCCATCCCGGCAGGAGAATTTTGGCCTTTGTGTATTAGAGGCTCTATCTCAAGGAATACCAGTTATCGTGAGCCCGGAGGTAAACCTCGCTAAAGATATCGACGCGGCAGGGGCCGGGTGGATTAGCACGGTCGATGTATCTGCGTTAGAAAAGTGTCTGGCAGATGCGTTGAGCAACGAAGAGGAACGAGTCAAACGGGGTTGCGCAGGTAAGAGTTTCTCCCGCAGTTTCGAATGGAACAAGATTGCCGAGAGCCTCGAGAGCATGTACGTGTCTGTTGTGGCAACTCGCTTATTGTGACTGGCAACAAGGATTAAATGTCTGAGCAAGCTTATTTGGAGTTTGAGTGGTCCACGACTGGCCCCGCGAACGGAGAGTCAGGCAGAGGATTAGCCAGGAAACTAATCGCTTTGATACGAAGTATGGAAGGTGTGGACACGATCTGTGATCTGGGTTGTGGCAACGGTTATCTTGCGAAGCAACTCTCCGCACTCGGCTACAAAGTTACTGGAGTCGATGCTTCCAAAAGTGGGATTGAACTCGCAACCGAGAATCAAGGAGGAGTTAGTTTCGTTCAGTCTGCGATCGATAAAGAAATTAGACGCCGTACGGATCTGGCAATTGTCGATCTTGTTATCTCAAGCGACGTCGTTGAGCATCTTTATAGACCCGCGGACCTTTTGGAAGCCGCCGAGAGTTTGCTGAAACCGAACGGCCAAATTCTGATCACCGCGCCGTACCATGGATACTTAAAGAATCTTGCCCTGGCTCTCAGCGGAAGAATGGACGGCCATTTTTCAGTGTTACACGATGGTGGTCACATCAAATTTTTCAGCGTCAGGACGCTAGCCGAGATTATTAACAGCCATTCTTTTACGGATTTGAAGTTTAGCTATTACGGTCGGGCTCCCTGGCTCTGGAAAAACATGATCTGTCACGCGCGAAGGACGTACTAGTGCTGGATCAGATAACTCCACTCATTCTCACTTACAATGAGGAGTCAAATCTGGAGCGAACTATGAACCAGCTCTCCTGGGCCAGCGACATCGTGGTGGTAGACAGTTTTAGTGATGATGACACTACTAAGATCGCCAGTGGCTTTCCCCAGGCCAGAATCTTTCAGCGGGAGTTTGATTCACACCAGTGTCAGTGGATGTTCGGCCTGACAAAAACCGATATTAGAACGCCCTGGGTGTTAGCTCTCGACGCTGATTACATCCTGACCGACGAATTGATCTCGGAACTTCGCAATCTCCAACCAGAAGCAGGAGTGAATGGCTACACAGCGGAGTTCGTTTACTGTCTAAACGGAAAACGTCTCCGCAGCGGGATCTACCCTCCGGTAAGCGTACTTTACCGCGTGACCGAAGCTGCCTACGAACAGGATGGACACACCCATCGTGTGAGTATCCGAGGCGAAGTACGACCTCTGCGCTCGAAGATTTTGCATGACGACCGAAAACCATTACGTCGATGGTTACTTTCGCAAGTCAATTACGCTCAATTGGAGGCTCAAAAACTCCAGACCTCGGCTCCGGGCAATTTAACTTTTTTTGATCGCATACGCCGATGGCGAATTGTCGCACCAGTAGGGATGCTTTTTTATTGCCTGGTGTTACGCGGCGGATTGTTTGATGGACGGGCGGGCTTGTTTTACGCGTTCCAAAGAACACTGGCGGAAATAATGCTGTCGTTGCACTTATTGGACGCCATAGGGAATAGAAAAGAGTCATCACATAGATGATCATCCTTGGAATAAACGCTTATCACGGCGATGCGGCTGCAGCCATCATCAGAGATGGAAAGTTGATTGCCGCGGTCGAAGAAGAGCGTTTCAATCGTTTCAAACACTGCGCTGGTTTTCCGATCCAGGCGATCAAGTATTGTCTCGATATAGCTGCAGTTAGCATTAACGACGTCGACCACATCGGGATCTCGCGTGATCCATCGGCCCACCTTCACAAGAAGATTCTCTTTGCCGCGACGCGTGCCGCGAGGCAAGCAGCAGGCGGAGGCTGGTTAGATCAGGAAAGACGGGGCGACGGGGCGACGGGGCGAAAGGGAGATATGGTTGAGCAAGACTTTGATATCTCCCTGGATCCAGTTTTGTCAGGAGCTGTACCAGCTAATGTCGCCGTTTCCCCCACTCACCCTGTCTCCCCGTCTCAGGATAATGGCAACGGCGGGCCAGGCATTTTTCGTCAGATAAAAGATCGACTCAGCAATGCTGCTAAAGTGCGCGACCTGAAAGACGAGCTTGCACGTCAACTCCAGCTTCCCACAAACCAGATTCGCGCGCAGTTTCATAACATTGAGCATCATCGGGCACATCTCGCTAGCGCGTTCTTTGTGTCGCCGTTTGAAAACGCAGCCCTTCTCTCAATCGACGGCTTTGGCGATTTTATCTCGACCATGTGGGGGGTCGGAACTGGCAACTCTATTGAGGTGCTCGGACAAGTGGAATATCCACACTCGGCTGGAATTGTGTACACAGCAACCACCCAGTTTCTCGGTTTCCCACACTACGGTGACGAAGGCAAAGTAATGGGGCTCGCGCCCTACGGGCAGCCCCGTTTTATCGAAGAATTTCGCAATATCATCAAGACCGCGGAGAATGGGCAGTTTCGGCTGAATCTGGATTATTTCCGTCACCATGCCGAAGGTGTTGAGATGACCTGGGACAAAGGATCTCCTGCGATCGGTCGCATCTTTTCAGATGAATTTGTAAGAACGTTTGGGCCGGCGCGAACATCCGGAACTGAACTCACCGATCGAGAAAAGGATATCGCTGCGAGCCTCCAACTGCGTTTGGAAGAGGTCGCCTATCATCTGCTTAATCACGTGCACGAGCGCACAGGTCTGACAGACCTGGGCCTCGCCGGCGGGGTTGCTTACAACTCCGTGATGAACGGCAAGATTCTTTTGCACACGCCGTTTCGTCGCATCTTTATACAGCCGGCAGCAGGCGACAGTGGAACGGCATTGGGTGTTTGTTATCAGATCTACAATGGAAGACTTCAGCAGCGTCGCAGACAAGTGATGGAAGGTGCTTATACCGGTCCAGAGTTTTCTACCACTGAAATCAAGCGAACTCTCGACGCGAGTGAACTTAAATATGAAGAGTACAGTGATCGAGAAGTGACCCAGCGAGCAGCAAAAGACATAGCCGACGGTCTAGTGGTGGGTTGGTTTCAAGGACGAATGGAGTTCGGACCGCGCGCTTTGGGAAATCGATCCATCCTCGTGGATCCGAGACGTGCTGAAATGAAAGACATTCTCAACGACCGCGTCAAGAAACGTGAATCATTCCGTCCGTTTGCGCCTTCAATTTTGGAAGAGCGAGTCGGTGACTATTTCGAGCAAACACATCCAGCGCCGACGATGTTGATGGTTTATCAGATTAAGGAGGAGCGTAGACACGAGATACCAGCGGTAACTCACGTGGACGGGTCTGGCCGACTGCAAACCGTGTCTCGACAGGTGAACGAGCGTTACTACCAGTTGATTTCTGACTTCAACGACCTTACAGGTGTTCCCGTAATCCTCAATACATCGTTCAACGAAAACGAACCCATCGTCTGTAAACCTCAGGAAGCAATTGAGTGTTTCTTAAAGACGCGAATGGATGTTCTTTATTTGGGCAACCTTGTAGTAAGACGTGGATAACCTGACTCGTGCTTGGATAAGGTCAGTACCGGAACGCGGTAGCGTCGGGTCCGTAATGAATCGGATGCCTCGAATGCCTAACGGACCCGACGCTACCGCGTTCCGGTACTGACCTTATCCAAGCACGGTACTTAACCCTCGGCAAAAACTCGAAACCAAACAAACCATGCGAATACTAGTCACAGGCGGCGCCGGATTCATTGGATCGCATTTGTGCGAACGACTGCTAGGTGAGGGCAACGAAGTCTTATGCCTCGACAACTTTTTCACCGGGCGACGTGAGAACATCATTCATCTGCTCGACAATCCGCGATTCGAATTGTTACGTCACGACGTGACCGAGCCGATCCTGCTGGAAGTGGATCAGATTTACAATTTGGCTTGTCCTGCCTCTCCAGTTCATTACCAATACAATCCGGTGAAGACAGTCAAAACAAGTGTGATGGGCGCAATCAATATGTTGGGTCTTGCGAAGCGTGTGCGCGCGAGAATTCTGCAAGCGTCCACATCGGAAGTTTATGGTGACCCTTTAGTTCATCCGCAACCAGAGAGCTACTGGGGCAACGTAAATCCGATTGGATTGCGGTCCTGCTACGACGAAGGAAAGCGTCTCGCTGAGACTCTAATGACGGATTACCACCGCCAGAATAAGGTCGATGTAAGAATTGCCCGGATCTTCAACACCTACGGTCCGCGCATGCTGGAAGATGATGGGCGGGTAGTTTCCAACTTTATTGTGCAAGCTCTACGGGGCGAACCGCTGACACTGTATGGCGAAGGTCAACAGACTCGTTCGTTTTGCTATGTTGACGATCTACTCGAAGGCCTGATCAGGTTAATGAATGCGGATGACCTTCATGAGCCGGTCAACCTTGGAAACCCCGGTGAATTTACTATTAAACAATTAGCTGAAGCCGTGATGACGATCGTCGGTACTAACTGTGGCTTCAAATATCTCCCGTTGCCCGAAGACGATCCCAAACAGCGTAAGCCAGATATTAACCGGGCTCAGACTGTGCTCGGCTGGCAGCCGACAATTCCGCTTCATGAAGGGTTAGAAAAAACAGTTGACGACTTTCGTCGACGGAGGCCGGAGTAGGAAAAGAATCATTTCCATGTCATTTGATCTATTGATCTCCGTATTTTCACATCTCAAAGACTAGTCTAAATACAAAGCACCAAGTACAAAGCACAAGCTCGTGCGCTTCCTCCTTCTCAACCAGTGTTTCTATCCTGACGTAGTTTCTACGGCACAACATCTAAGTGACCTCGCAAAGGAATTAGCGGCACGAGGACACGACGTCACCGTATTGACCAGCGATCGCGGCTACGACAATCCGAATAATCGATTCCCGCGACGCGAGGAATGGAACGGCATCAGGATCATCCGCATCCCGTCACTGTCGCTGGGGAAAGAAAGTAAGTTACGACGGGCGTTGAATTTTGGCAGCTTCCTAATCGTTTGCGCTCTTCGATTGCTAACCTTGCATCGTTTCGATGTTGTGATCGCGCTTACGTCGCCTCCGTTAATCTCGTTTCTGGCATCGTTGTTTGTAGCTATCAAGGGTGGGCGCTTCTGTTTTTGGGTTATGGACCTCAACCCCGATGAAGCGATTGCAGCTGGCTGGCTGAAAGAAGGTTCCCTGACAGCGCGTTTGTTGGCGCGAATGCTCAACCACAGTTTAAAGCGAGCTGATCGAACGATAGTGCTTGATCGTTTTATGAAAGCTCGCGTTCTTGAGAAGGGAATTGAGCCACAACGAATCAGTATTGTCCCTCCCTGGTCGCATGACGACGCGATTACTTACTCGCCTGCGGGTCGAAAACGGTTTAGACAAGAGCATCGACTGGCCGAAAAGTTCGTCGTTATGTATTCCGGAAATCACAGCCCCTGTCATCCGCTCGATACGCTGTTAAATGCAGCGCTCGCTTTATCGTCGCGCAACGAGTTCTCGTTCTGTTTTGTCGGCGGCGGTAGTGAAAAGACGAAGGTGCGGAAGTTTGCCGCACTACATCAACTCAGCAACGTCGTTTGTCTTCCGTACCAATCCCTCGCCGAATTATCAGGTTCGCTTTCAGGCGCCGATCTACATGTGGTTGTCATGGGAGAGAGGTTTGTTGGCATTGTCCATCCATGCAAGATTTACAACATCCTGGCGATAGGCACTCCTGCTCTTTACATCGGACCACAAGAAAGTCACATCACTGATATTGATTCAGAGTGTGGAACCAACTGCGTTTTGCTCGCAGAGCACGGCAATACAGCGGCTGTCATTCAACACATCATCAAAGTTAGCCAGGAACAAATCACAACTGGGAACCCCCGAATGCCTGGCGCCGTCGATCAATATTCCAGACGTACTCTGCTCCCACAGATGATCAGTCTGATTGAGTTCAACCAGTCTAATGGGCTAGGTATTCCTGATTCGGTCGCTGCCAAATCGATTCCAGCTCAAGAACCCACTAACTACTAAAGCGCAGTCATCACGATCAAGATCCAGGAGGAGTCTCCCTTTGAATACGTATTTCGCCCTATTTGTAATCTCCACGGTTGCGTCGTTGATAATCACGCCGCTAATTCGCAGACTCTGCCAGCGTTTTCAACTGCTGGATGTTCCTCGTGACGGCCGCCGCGTGCATCGGCGCGCCATTCCAAGACTTGGAGGCGTTGCTCTTTATTTATCTTGTGCCATCGCTCTTTCGACACTGCCCTTTGTCGACAACTTGTTGACCCAAACACTAGGTAGTCGTTCGTCAGATTTGGTTCTCGCTTTCCTGCCGGGAACCCTGGTCTTTCTGCTAGGTATTTACGATGACTTGCGTGGAACGAACGCCACCGTCAAGTTTGTGTCGCTTGGGTTAATTGCGACTCTGTTCTTCGCGATGGGCGGAAGAGTCGATGCGTTGTCAGTTCCTTTTGTCGGGAGCGTTCAGCTGCCTCCACTGATTTCCTACGTGGTAACCATTCTTTGGTTGGTGGGAATCGCTAACGCATTCAACCTCATCGACGGCATTGATGGTTTGGCCTCTGGCGCGGCCTTGTTTGCGTCGGTGGTGATTCTGATTCTTTCAGTTGCACAGGAACGACCTGTAATGATTGTCGTCGCCCTCGTCTTATGCGGCTCACTCGCTGGGTTCCTTCGCTACAATTTCAATCCAGCTTCAATCTTCCTGGGAGATTCCGGAGCGCTTTTCGTCGGATTCATTCTTGCCGCCTTGTCGGTATTAGGTACACAAAAGGCCGTCACAGCCGTGGCGGTCGTTGTTCCTATCCTCGCGTTTGGTTTTCCCGTCGTTGATACGGCCATGACGATGGGCCGGCGCTTGGTGAGTCGACGACCTATGTTTGAGGGAGACAATGAACACATCCATCATATGCTGCTGGCGCGTGGGTGGTCGCAGCGCAAGGTTGCGCTGGTACTCTACGGCGTGTGTGCCTCCTTTGGTTTGGCTGCCGTGATCTTTCCTACGACTGGCTCGAAGGTTACCGGCGTACTTTTGTTTGTGGTCTCGGTGGCGATCATCATCGCCGTTGGCCATCTGCGTTATCACGAAATCGATGAGATTAGAGCTGGAGTAAGACGGACCGTCGGAGATCGTCGGTTGCGAGTGGCCAAGAATATTCAGGTACGCCGTGCGGCTAGAGCATTGGCGAAGGCTTCAGATCTCCATGAAGTATTCGAAGCTATGCGCCATATGCTGGAATTTGGTGAGTTCACCTTTGCCAATGCACAAGTCGGACAAGCAGGACACGCCAATGTAAATGAACTAGCTTTCGCGTCGAGTCTCCGACGACACCCAAAACAGCAACTCGAATTGCGCAATGGTCGCATTTACTGGTCGTGGCTTGGTGAGAACGGAGAGGCCGAACACTTGCCGCGCACCAGTTCAGCATGGTGTTTCCGACTACCGTTGGTTCAAGACGGTATCGATTGGGGCTGGTTAAATTTCTACCATAACCTGGAGGGCGAAACCCTGCTAGTGGACACCAATTATTTGAGCAATCTCTTTCGCAGAGAGTTTACGGAAGCTGTTGCAAGAATCATCAAGCTCCACGAATCAGTTACGGAAGTATCTGATATGGCACTGGAAGTGACTGCAGATGAGATCAGTCGGTAGATGTCGCAGGAAAGTGTAGCGAATTTCGCGACGAGTGAGGCGCGGACAATGCGTTTGCGCCTGGCGGCACTCCTGAATCAAGGAGTCTTTGGCAGTTTGCTGCTTTTACTCGTATTGAGTGCAATTCCCTACGGGACAGTCGAACCATGGTGGAAGGCGGCGTTTGTTTGCGCCGTCTTTTCTATTTGTATCGCGGCGATCGTGGAAAGCCTGCTAAGCCGTGACAGTCGAATCTATGGGTTACCTGGTTTGCTTCTCTCGATGCTGGTGTTGTGTGGATTTGCGTTTCTTCAGACGCTGACGATCCGAAGTGGAAATGACGATCCGGCCGTGGCAACACTGCAACCGTGGAATGCAATCAGTGCCGATCCATACCAAACAAGATTCTTTGTCTTGCAGTTGCTGGCTCTCACAACTTGCCTGGCTCTGTTGTACCGCTACTGCAGAACGGAACGGCGCATTAACTTGTTGATACATGTGATCCTCGCTGTGGCTGTAGCGAGTGCTCTGTTTGGAATTTTCCGTCAGACCCTGCAACAACACCCCGGCTTTGTGCTCCCGCGCACTCTGCCTGGGCAAGGTTATGGACAGTTTATTAACAAAAACCATTTTGCTTACTTGATGGAGATGGCTCTGGGCCTCGGTATTGGCATGGGATTAGGTCGCGGGATAAAGCGTGAACGAGTGATGATTTATGTCGCGCTATTGTTGCCGGTTTGGACTGGCCTGGTGCTGTCCAACTCCAGAGGTGGAATTCTGGCAATGCTCACGCAGGTCGTGGTTGCCTCGATTCTTTTGGCTGGCGGCCTAAAGACGAAAGAGAAAGCCGGTTTGGTGGAAACGACTATCACACCTCGAAGGTCGATGTGGATTCGAGTTGTACTGTTGCTTTGTTTGATTGCAGTGATAATTGTTGGAACGGTCTGGGTTGGAGGTGATCGCTTAGTCAGTAACTTCGGTTTGGCAAGCAGCGAGTTTAATCCCAGTGCTAATGATTTACGGGGAGGAGTTACCCGAAGTGAGATTTGGCGGGCCAGCTGGAAGATGTTTACAGCCCATCCAATAGTAGGTGTCGGTCTCGGCGGTTATTGGATCGCTGTAACCTCGTATCACAATGCGTCGGGCGTGATGACACCCCAGGAGGCTCATAACGACTATTTAGAACTACTCTCGAGTGGAGGTGTGGTTGGATTGGCGATCGGTATCTGGTTCGTTGTCTCTTTGTTTCGTGGAGTTCGCGGGAACTTATCTTCGAATCATCCCTTTCAGCGGGCAGTTTGCTTTTCAGCGTTACTTGGAATCACTGGAGTTGCGGTCCATAGTTTGGTCGACTTTGGCTTGCACCTGATGATAATTGCCTTGGTCTTTTTAGGGCTCGTTATGGTGGCGACGCAGAGAATTGAAGTTGAAAGATAGGAACTCCATTACGAAAAGAATGAGGGTGACGGCGGCTAATGTAGTCATCGTCGCGTTGCTCCTCGCCTTACCCGTGTTACCGGCAGTCGGCGATTTTCGGGCGAGTTTCCGGCTGTTGCTTCAAGACATCGGTGGCTCCGGCGCGTTTCAAGGGCAGGACATCATGGGTGGCGCCGCAATCATCTTCAAGCGGCCGCAGCGTGTGCGCGATCTGGTGGGTGGCGCGGCAATGCTGATTGTAAAACGGCAACCCAGACCTTCAGGCACTGTGGAGATCGCACGGAATACGTCACCAGATCGTCGCCGTCCTCCTGCACGAACTGGTGAGACCGATGTGACAGGTCGCTTTGTATCGGACGCCGACCGCGCAGAAGCGTTCAAGACCCAGGGTAACACTTACTACGATGTTGGCCAGTTCGCTCAGGCGCTCACCGCTTATCAGAACGCGCTTAAATACGCTCCAAAAGACGCCGTAATCTACAACAACCTTGGCGCCACATACTTCAGTCTCAACAAAAACCGAGAAGCCTCAGACGCGTTCAAAAAATCAATCTCGTTAAAGGCTGATGACGCAGACGCCCATTTCAACCTCGGCGTCTCGTACAGTTCGACCGATCGATTTGCCGAGGCTCTTGACGCGTTCAAACAGGCCGTCCGACTAAAGCCCGATTGGGGTGAAGCGCAAAATGCCTTGGGTGATACGTATTTGAGTCTCTCTCGATTCGCTGAAGCAGCCGCAGCTTATGAACAGACGGTGCGACTGCAGCCGAACAACGAGGGGGCGTTTAGTAATCTTGGATATTGCTACGACCGTCTGGGAAAGGCTGACGAGTCAATCAGCGCACTCAGAAACTCAGTACGACTAAAAGCAGATGACGTGATTGCCTACAACAATCTGGGGGCAAGTCTATATAAGGCTGGACGGTATCAGGAAGCGATCGAAGCTTTCGGCAATGCAGTCAGACTAAAGTCAGATGACGCTGAGTCGCAGAATAATCTTGGGGCAGCGTACTACGTCGTTGAGCAATACGACAGGGCACTCGAGAGTTTCAAAAAAGCAGCGAGTGCCAAGTCTGATTCAGCAGAAATTCAATACAATCTAGGCAACGCATTCTACATGACAGGGAAATACCCTGAAGCGACTACGGCGTATGGAAAAGCATTGCAACTCAAGCCCGACTACGTTGAAGCCAGGACAAACCTCGGCAGTCTGCTGATTGCGCTCGGTGATTACCGACAAGCAATTACGGAGCTCCAGGAATCTATACGCAGGCGTCCAGATAATCCCGTCTCGCAAAACAACATCGGCTATGCCTATGTGAAACTGGGTGAGACGCTCGATCGGGTTGGTGCTGCGGATAATTTCAAGAAAGCTGTCGACGCGTATAAAGAAGCGCTGCGACTCAGACCAGACTATCTCAAAGCATTGAATAACTTGGGAGCTGTTTACAACAAACTTGGCCAACACCCAGAAGCCATCGATGTATTGCAGCGGGCTACGAGGGCAAAGCCCGACTTCGCGGAAGCTCAGTATAATTTGGGCACGGCATACTACAACCGAGGCCAGTTCAATGAAGCGATAACCGCTTTCCAACTGGCTGTTAATGTCAAGCGGGACTATGCGGACGCCTACAACAGTCTTGGCACCGCTTTGTACAAGGCTCAGCAATTCGACAAAGCGATTGAGGCATACAAGAAGACTCTTTCTTTACGGTCTGGCAATCCCGAAACAAACAATAATCTGGGCACTGTTTACTTTAGAACAAAGAGATATCAGGATGCGGCCGCATCATTCAAAGAGGCCATTCGACTAAAGCCCGAGTATTCCGAAGCGCACTTTAACCTGGCCGTAGCCTATGTAGCTCTCGGTGATCGAAAAGGCGCGCTTGATGAGTACGCTAAGTTGAAAACGTTAGACCCAAAACTCGCAGATGATTTCTTCCAACGGTTCTTGAAGAAATGAAGTGACTGGATGAAGCGGGTCCCCACGCACTCTTATGTGGACCACGTGTAAGTATTGATAACGACTCGGGAAAAACGATTGACCTAAAGTTTGAACAACAGTAGACTTGCCACGACCACGCAGGCTTTGGTCGGCTGAGCATTTATCTCGAAGGGAAAATCAGATGAATCTAAGACGACGTAAGGGATACAGAATGATTGCAGTATTTCTCCTGTTTGCGATCTTGCAGCTCGGGATGCAAATCGGTTTTGCTGCACCCACATCTCCCCAGCCCAACGTGCCCCCGCTGCCTCAACAGTTTGTCGCGCGGCTGACTACCAGAAACAATCAACCGATTACAGTCAACGGTAACCCATCAGTCACCGGTGCCTCGATTCTTACCGGAGCTACGATCGAGACTGGAGCGGATACATCAGCCACTGTTAATCTCGGGCCATTGGGAACTCTTGATATCGCGCCTAATACAAAGTTGGTGCTCACTTATGATGAGAACGGCAATGTTAAAGCCCTGCTAGTTTTCGGTTGTGTGATCCTGACTGCTAAGAAGAAGACCACCGGCGAAGTGGCTACCGAACAGACCGGTTCGTCAGGCAAGACTGATCCTGGCAAGGGCGGCATTTTGGATGTATGTTTTCCGCCAGGAGCGGCTAGTCCAATTGTCGGACAGGGTGCTGCTGCTGCTGCTGGTGCTGGTGCTGGAGCAGCAGGGGCCGCTGGTGCTGCTGCGGCTGGCGGCGGCGGATTGTTTGGACTTGGACTGGCAGAGACCATCGCGATTTTCGCTGGCTTAGGAAGTATTGCGGCGGCACCCATAATATTCCAGGACAATCCGAGCGGCGTCACTCCATAATTCGAGCGGCGTTTAGTCGAAATCTCAAAACGTATTCTCTAATGAAGCGTGCTCTTTCGTTCGGAAGGGCACGTTTTAGTTTGTAGTAAATCTGCTCGGACAAATGGGTAAACCTTCACGCACTGCCGGCTTCACGCGAATTGCAATCTCACTCCTGGGAATCTGTGGCTGCTTACTAATCATCCTTGTCTCCGTGCCTATCGGCGTTTCAAGGATGTTGGGGCGTTACGGGATGCTAGCTAGATCGATTCAGGTGGCCGCTCAGGCCGTTCGTCTCGCTCCCTCAGACGCCGACGCACACAGGGCCCTTGCGACCGCGTTTCAAAACACTGGAATGCATCAGGAGGCAAGAGAACAGCTCGAGATTGCTATTAGCTTGCGTCCGAATGATGACTACTTATGGTTGGAACTGGGAAGCGTTCGCGATGAGCTCGGCGATTCAGATGGAGCACTAAGAGCCTTCGACCAGGCGGTTGCAAACGCACCCTATTATGCGCATACCCATTGGCAACGCGGAAACCTTCGTCTTCGACTGGGTCATTATGATGAAGCCTTTGGCGAACTCAGAGAGGCTGCGCGAAGCAATAGAACTTTCACGCCGAATTTGATCGACCTGGCGTGGAGTTTGTCGCGTGGTGATGTGAAGCTCACAGAACGGCTGGCCGGAATTGAGTCTACAGACTCACGAATTGCTTTTGCGCGACTTCTTGCCAAAAGAGGGAAGGGCAAAGAAACGGTCGAGCAGTTTCGCCTTTCAGCCAACCACAGCTCTGAAGAGTTCAGGCGTGAGCTTGTTATGGAGTTGATCGCAAAACATGAGTATGAAGCGGCATTCGAGATCTGGAAAAGAACCGATACGGGCACTTCACAAATCTACGACGGTGGCTTTGAGAATACGATTAATTTTGGTGAAATTGGCTTCGGGTGGCAAGTTCCTCGCGATCGATCAACCATCGAGGTATCACAAGATACAGCCGAGAAAGACAGCGGTACGAGGAGTCTTCGGATAACCTTCGGCGGCGACTCCCCGGCCGCTGAGTCGATCATGTCGCAAACGGTAATCATCAAACCACAACAAAAGTATCGAATCAGCTTTGCTGTAAGGACGAAAGACATTGTGACCGGCGGCCCACCATCTGTCAGTGTTATTGACGCTGCGAGCGAAGTTCGCCTTGCGGAAACACGGACATTGATGCAATCCGAGGGAACTTGGCAGGAACATGGTCTCGAGTTCACGACTCCTCCAAATTGCCCTGCGATCGTTCTAAGGCTGGCACGGACCGCGTGCGACTCCACACCGTGTCCAATCTTTGGGTTACTTTGGCTTGATAGTTTTTCAATCGAAGAGCTAAAGCCATGACAACAAACTCCCTCAAAGTTCGTAGTAGGGGCGTTTAATGACTGCATCGCCTTTAATACTCAGTTTGGAAACGGCCACACCGGCCGGCAGTATTTCCATCGCAAGGAACGGCAATGTACTGGCAAGCTCCGGTGGTAACCCTGCTGTGTCGCACTCGAATACCTTGCTCAGGGATATTGATGATTTGCTCTCGCAGGTAAATCTTACGATTCGCGACGTGGATCTGTTTGCAGTGGCGAGCGGTCCTGGTAGTTTCACAGGGCTGCGGATAGGCATCGCTACCGTAAAGGCGTTGGCCGCCACCTTGCATCGTCCCTGTGTGGGCGTTCCGACTCTTGCAGCAATTGCACACTCGGCAGGATTGTCGCCTGCGACCGTTTCACTCTTGCCCGCCGGCCGAGGTGAGGTTTTTGTGCAGCTGTTCTCCAGTTCTGCGGAAGACATCATGGTTGAACTGGACCAACCCGAGCATCTTTCTCCAGTAAGGGCGCTTGAAAAGTATTTGGATCGTGAGGCGCTACGTTGGGCTGGGGAAGGTTCCCAAGTACATGCGAACCTCATTCGAGAAGGTGCAGGAAAAAAAGGCTATCGGTTTGTCGAGGAAAACAACGTCGACAGGAGGGCCGACGCGAACGCATGGGTGCTTGCGAACCCAGCTGTGAATTTGGCCGAACACGTTGCATCATTAGCGGTGATAAGATTTAGTCAAGACCGACAAACAGTGAACACTTTGCGAGCTATTTATGTTCGGCCCTCGGATGCAGAAATGAAGGTGTAATGTCGATTGCAAAACACGATATGACATCGATTGTTCGTGGTGTAACCATTAGCCGCATGTCAGAGCACGACCTGCTTGAGGTCGTCGAAATTGAGGAACAATCAGGTCTTAGCCGTTGGGGCTGGGCCGCCTACTACGCTGAATTACAGTCGGCCAATCGAGATCTCATGCTCGTCGCCGTTCCCGCGAACTCGCCAATAATTGAACACCGACACATCGCTGGGTATATCGTTGCGAGAGAAACCGCCGGTGAGCTTCATATCAATAATGTTGCGGTTCGCGAACAGTATCGTAGGCGAGGAATAGGACGCGCTTTACTTTCGAAAATCGTAGATGAAGCACACCGTCTGAATGTAACAACGGCATTTTTGGAAGTTCGCAGTGGAAATCTGGCAGCGCAAGCCCTATATGAGCGTTGTGGTTTTAGGGCAATTGCGAGACGTTCTAACTATTACTCCGATCCAACCGAAGATGCGGTTGTAATGAGCCTTGTGTTCAAGGCAGTACCGGCTTGATTTGGTTAACGTGTTCGGCTAACATTTTTCCGTGTCAAACAAGCCTATGGAGGGAACCCTCGCCTCCGCAAATAATCCTGCCACTCCCATCGTCTGAAAGGAGACATGCACGAAATGGACATCGCAACGACGGATAGTCTGAAAGAGGAGTTGATCAACCGGGATCCGGAATTTCGAGAACTAGCCAGAGAACATCATAAATACGAAGAACGTCTTAGTGAATTGTCAGCTCTCGCCTATCCGAGTGATGAAGAACAGTTGGAGGAGATTACCCTGAAGAAAAAGAAGTTGGCGCTGAAGGATCAAATGTATTCGATAATGCTTCAATATCAGAAAACCCAGAGCTTGAGTCACTAAACAGGGCGTCGGTAGTTCTCTTAGCGCCAGAGATGAGGGGGACGTGGAATCCAAGTACACGTCCCTTTTTTGCTAAAGATTAGTTTTGCGAATTGTTCGAGACAGCATTCCTTTTATCGTGGTGCCATTGATCCTGGCATTGGTCTCGGGGTTCTTTGCGCTTTGGTTTGTATTCGCGGTTTTCAGCCTTGTCACACTTTTCATGGCGTTCTTCTTTCGTGATCCGAAGCGCGACCCCCCTGTTGACGACGACGTCGTTGTAGCTCCAGCCGACGGCCGAGTAACACGTGTGATCCCGGTCGCTCCGGATCAGAAAAACTCTCCGACGATTATCAGCATTTTTCTTTCGCCGTTAGATGTTCACATCAATCGTTCGCCGATTCCCGGTAGAATAACCGACGTCGTATATACACCTGGCAAGTTTCTAATGGCCACAAATGAGAAGGCCAGTTTAGTGAACGAACAGAATATTCTGACGATTCAGGGCGAGAAAGTAACGGTTGTTTGTAAGCAAATAGCTGGGATACTTGCCCGTCGAGTAGTGTGCTGGAAGCGGAAGGGCGACAATGTCAATCTCGGCGAACGGTTTGGCCTGATAAAGTTTAGTTCGCGCACAGATATAATTTTACCGGCGAACGTGTCAATAACAGTTTCGGAAGGTGATCGAGTTCGCGGAGGTATTACGGTGATTGGGAGAATCTCATGAGTACAGCCCGAGGCGTGCAAATGGATCAGGAATCATCAAATCCTCCTCGACGAGGTTTGCGAAAAGGAGTTTATTTAATACCTTCCGTATTTACCGCAGCCAATATTGGAATGGGCTTTTTTGCGGTCATGTCTTGCCTGCGAGCATTTCAACTGCTAGGTCTGGCAAATCCCGATCTGGACGGCGCAGCGGCGCGTTTTGATCACGCCGCGATAGCCATTGGCTTTGCCCTTCTCTTTGACATGCTTGACGGCCGTATTGCCCGAATGACTAAAACAACCACGGAGATCGGAATTCAACTCGACTCGATCGCCGACGTTGTTACTTTCGGGTTAGCGCCGGCTGTGTTGGCGTATGTTTGGGGTTACGGTGCAAGTTTGACGGAAGGCACCAACCTTCATCAACTCGCATGGTTTATTTCATTCATGTATTTGATGTGTGGCGCCTTCAGACTGGCGCGGTTTAATGTTCAAGCGTCCCGACCACGCATCGTGGCGGCGGGCACCGTAAAAGTAGACAAGAAGAGCTTTGTAGGATTGCCAATTCCGGTTGCTGGAGGTTTGATCGCGGCGATCGTTCACTTCGCACCTCGTCCGTTGATGGGTTATGGGCCGGAGCGGGCGAGAATTTATTCAGGTCTCTTGATGTTGCTGGTTGGACTACTGAGTTTAATGATGGTGAGTACGCTTCGATTCTCGAGTTTTAAGACAGTAGGCACGGGCAGTCGTAGTATGCGAACAATAATACTGGTTCTCGCGATCGGTGGCCTGATCGTCCTTTACTCTCAATATGTGTTGTTGGGTCTGGTGCTTGCCTATATCTTTCATGGGCTATTATCACGCGTGTTCAGCGTCTTCTGGAGACACAGCGATTCAGCTGAATCAAAAATCGAGACAAATCCTGCCAGTCGATCCTCCAGTCATTAATGAGTCTGTTTTGTGGTGGTATCGGGCGGACGCGCAAACGCCACTATTCCATGTTCGGTCGTTACAAAGACCACCTCTCCGACGGCAATTGGCGCGGCCGAACTCGTTAGCTCCTCGCCTGTCGCTAGAGCGTTTACTTGCTTGCCGTCTTTCAGCGCCAAAACTACCGCAGTTGAGCTCGACAAAGGTGTGAAGAGTGCCGCCTCCTGAAGGGTTAGAGGTTGCGCGGAAATACGTCCAGGCAAAAGACGTTTCCAAAGCATTGCGCCTTTGAGATTGAGCAGGTAAGCAAAATTATCAAGCGACGCTATTAGCAAACTCTCACCGCTAAGAACGACAGCTTCTACACCGCCGCCCGTGCGTTTGCGCCAGGTTAGGTGTCCGTTATCGGCGCGAACTGAGTAAACGTATCCGTCCCCCGAGCCAAAGAAAACGGTGCCGCGTGAAACAGCCACCGGCCCGCGAACAGCTCCCTTCGTTCTGTAGCGCCATAGAAGTTTGCCAGTCGTCTCTTCGAGCGTTAACAGCGTTCCATCTTCACTTCCAAAATAAACGCGACCGCCGCCGAGTACCGGCTGTCCGCTGAAGGCTGACGGGAATGGTATCGACCACAGCACCCCGCCAGTGCGCTTATCAAATGCATAAGCCCTGCCATCAACGCCGCCGGCGAAGAGTTTGTCACCACCAACCGTAACTGCACCTCGCAGCGGTTTTACAAGAGGAGTCAGCCACCGTGTCACTCCTCCTTCACGACCGATTGCCCGCAACGCCCCTGAGGATCCAGGTTGAGTCGCAGCACTGTCAAGTGTCTCTGAGGCGACGTAGATGGCAGTATCGTCGGCCACTGGCGACGCCGAAAGTTCCCCTCCTATCTCTGAGCGCCAAATTAGTCGTCCATCTTTGGCGTTGAGAGCCACAATAGTTCCACCTGCAAGCGGAAGGTAGATCCGTTCATTGTCGGCAGCAGGGGTTAGATTCAGTGTAACGCTTGACTCGTATCGCCATCGCACCGTTAAGGGATCTGAAAGGACGACGTCTGTCCCTGCACTGATCGAAAGGAATTGTCCCACCAGTCCGAACAAAACGATGAGGCAAGAGACTCTCCCTAATCGACTAATTCTGATTCTTAGAAATTGATTTGATGAATAGGTCAGCATGCTTCTTTGTAATTACGAAAAAGATCCAGAAGCTGGTTTGCGTTCTCTAAATCCAAAAGTATAATCTGCCACTCTTCAGTTCTTCATTTGACACCAAAAACAGCGCCAGAGGTTTTCTTGACCAACGTCCTTTCGCATGAAACAGTTATAATACTTGACTTCGGATCACAGTACACTCAGCTGATTGCCCGCCGTGTTAGAGAGGCGGGCGTTTATTGTGAAATCCTTCCATTCAACGCTTCAATAGAAGCCATTCACGCGCGCTCTCCGAAAGGCCTCATTTTTTCCGGGGGCCCATCCTCTGTCTACGATCGAGATGCTCCTAAACCTCACGATAACCTTCTTAATTCGATAGATTGTCCCAAACTAGGGATCTGCTATGGCTTTCAGGTGTTTGCAGAAGAACTCGGCGGTAAAGTCGTGGCATCACCGAATCGGGAGTTTGGTTATGCTCGATTGAAAGTTCTCGACGTCACGAGTCGATTGTTCAATGGTCTCCCTCAAGAGATGGATGTTTGGATGAGTCATGGTGACCACGTCACCGAGGTTCCACCCGGATTTCGGCTGACTGCAGTAACAGAAGATGCGCTAAATGCGATGGAAGATGAATCGCGTTGTATTTTTGCAGTTCAGTTTCACCCAGAAGTTGCCCACACACCGCTGGGCGCTCAGGTGCTCAGGAATTTTCTGTTCTCAGTATGTGGTTGTCGGGGTGACTGGTCGCCCGAAGCGGTCGTTCAAGAACAAGTCGCCCGAATCCGTGCGACTTTGGGTGAGAAAGGCCGAGTGGTCTCCGGTTTATCGGGTGGTGTCGATTCCACGGTAGCGGCCGCGCTCGTCCACAAAGCCGTTGGTGACCGTCAGACTTGCATATTCGTCGATAACGGTTTGCTTCGTGAGGGTGAATTTGAATCAACCCTGGCGTTGCTTCGTCAAAGCATGAAATTGAACATCGTTGGCGTGCGCGCGGGCGAGGCTTTTTTGAACGCCTTACGAGGTGTCGTCGATCCAGAAGAAAAGCGAAAAACAATCGGTAGAGTCTTTATTGAAGTCTTCGACGAAGAAGCGCGGCTGCTGGGCAACGTCGACTATCTGGTGCAGGGCACACTCTATCCAGATGTTATTGAATCGATTTCAGTTCGCGGCCCGTCGGCAGTAATCAAGAGTCATCATAACGTTGGCGGTTTGCCCGAGAAGATGAAGCTCAAATTGATTGAGCCGCTTCGCGAACTATTCAAAGATGAAGTCAGGTTGATTGGAAGGGAATTGAGCGTGCCGCCTGAAATTCTTGGTAGGCATCCTTTCCCTGGACCAGGATTGGCTGTAAGAATCCTTGGCGAAATCACCGAGGAGAAGATACGACTAGTTCAAGCTGCGGATAGAATCCTTGATGAGGAGCTCAGACTTGCGGAGCTTTACAACTCAGTTTGGCAAGCGTTTCCAGTTCTTCTACCTGTTTCATCGGTTGGCGTGATGGGTGATGAGCGCACTTATGAAAGAGTTATCGCCATACGTGCAGTGACAAGCGTTGATGGAATGACGGCCGACTGGGCGCGTCTCCCTCACGAAGTCCTGTCACGAATCTCGGGCAGGATCGTTTCTGAAATCCGAGGTATCAATCGTGTCGTCTACGATATCAGCTCTAAGCCTCCATCCACGATTGAATGGGAATGAATAGTTTAATGCCGACCAATGCCGAGTTGGCGGGAGATCTGTTGTATAGTCTTGCCATCTTCAAATTCTTAGTGTCATCTCCGCGATTCGCGACGAAAAGCGCGTAAAGGAATATGCAGCACGATCGTCAATTCGTACATCTACATCTACACACCGACTACAGTCTTCTAGACGGCGCAATTCAGATCAAACCACTTTCAAACCGAGTCGAAGAACTGGGCATGCAGGCATGTGCCATGACCGATCATGGCAATATGTTTGGTGCTATCTCTTTTTACAACGCGATGAAGCACCGCGGGGTTAAACCAATCATCGGTTGTGAAACATACATTGCTCGAGGTAGTCGGAAAGACAAGGCCGCAGGCGGGCCGGGCGAGAAGGCAAATTTTCATCTTATTCTCCTGGCTCAGAACTATGAGGGTTATCAGAACCTCGTCCGTCTGACCTCTAAGGCCTACACAGAAGGCTTTTACTACAAACCTCGTATCGACAAAGAGCTCCTGGCAGAACACAGCAAAGGTCTTATCGGATTGTCGGCCTGCATGTCTGGAGTTCCTTCGGCTCTGCTGGCGCAAGAAAAATGCGATGAAGCTGCGGCGGCAGCTATTGAGTTTCAGGAGATTCTTGGAAAAGGGAATTATTTCCTGGAGATTCAAGAGCATGGACTAGATGCCCAGCGTCGAATTCGGAAGTCGCTCGTTGAGCTCTCAAAGCGGACCGGGGTCCCTTTGGTTGCGACGAACGACGCCCACTACCTCAACCCCGAAGACTCTCGGGCTCATGACGTTTTGCTCTGCATTGGATCGGGGAAAACAGTCAGTGACACAAATCGACTGCGTTACGCGAGTCCCAACTTCTATGTTCGCTCGCCAGTAGAGATGTGGCGCATCTTCGGTGACGAACTGCCAGAAGTGTTAACGCGAACGGTCGAGATTGCCGAACGCGTCGATCTGGCTCTGCCTCAGAACGTCAATCATCTTCCGAAGTACCCAATTCCAGAATCCCACGAAGGACTTTCCGCTGACGATTATTTCGCGAAAGTTGTCAGGGAAGGTTTTGAGCGGCGCAGGCAGACTGTCTGGGATCTCCAAGCCTCGCGAGGGGAACTGAAACAATCAATGTCTGATTATCAGACCCGACTCTCAAATGAGGTCGAGATGATCAAGCAGATGGGTTTCGCGGGCTACTTTTTGATCGTTTGGGACTTCGTCCGCTACGCCAAAGAGCATTCAATTCCGGTAGGCCCTGGAAGGGGTTCTGCAGCTGGATCCCTGGTGGCCTATTGCTTGGAAATTACGGATGTTGACCCATTGCAGTATGACTTGATCTTCGAGCGATTCCTGAACCCCGGTCGCGTGTCGTTGCCTGACATTGATATTGACTTCTGTGTTCGTGGCAGAGCGGATGTTATTAACCACGTGGCAGACCTATATGGTCGCGATTCGGTGTGCCAAATAATCACTTTCGGAACGCTGGCCTCTAAAGCGGCGATTAAGGATGTAGGTCGCGCACTTGAAGTTCCGTATGCGGAAGTGGAGCGCATCGCGAAGCTGATTCCTCCGCCGGTACGAGGCCGGAACGTGAGCATCAGCCAGGCGCTAGAACAGGTACCTGAACTAAAACATGAGGTTGAGACGAATCCTCAGGTCAGGGAGATCATCGAGATTGCACGGCGCCTGGAGGGCTGTGCAAGGCATTCATCAGTTCACGCGGCGGGAGTCGTCATATCGCCTCTTCCGCTCCAGGAATTGATTCCCATCGCGGTCTCCGGGAAGGAGGAACTCACGACTCAGTATGTCATGTCGGACCTCGAGAAGACGGGCATGCTTAAGATGGACTTCTTAGCGCTTACCGCTTTAACCGTTATAAATGACTGTTTAATCAGCATTAAGCAATCGCTTGGTATGCAGATTAACTGGGCCGAGACTGCGCTTAACGACGCTAAAACTATGCAGGTGTTTGGCGAGGGAAGGACTGAAGCTGTCTTTCAGTTTGAGTCGTCGGGGATGCAGGAGATTTGTCGAAAGTTAAAACCAAAAGGCGTTGAAGACCTCGCGGCGCTGAATGCTCTCTATCGACCCGGCCCGCTCGATGGAGGCATGGTGGATGAATTCATTCTCCGACACCATGGTAAGAAGAGTGTTCGGTACCTGGTGCCGGAGATGAAGGAGATTCTGAGCAATACCTACGGGATCATCGTTTATCAAGAGCAGATTATGCAGCTCGCGCAGAGGCTTGCCGGTTATACACTTAGCGAAGCTGACCTAATGCGTCGCGCGATGGGGAAGAAGAAGCGCGAAGAGATGGCTGTCCATGAGGAGAAGTTCATCACTGGCGCCGTCGAGCGTGGAATCAAACGGGAAAAAGCGGAAAAGATATTCTCTTTAATGGCACAGTTCTCGGATTATGGGTTCAACCGAAGCCATAGCGTCGCCTATGCGTATCTTGCATTCCAGACAGCATATCTGAAGGCCCATTTCCCTGAACACTTCTATGCCGCAGTCCTTTCGAGTGAGGCCCAGGACGCGGCAAAGGTGTTTAAGTACTCCAAGGAACTGCGAGCCCAGCATGTCGATCTTTTGCCTCCCGACGTCAATGAAAGCAATTCGGGGTTTACGCCCTTAAGCGGAGCAATTCGATATGGACTTAGCGCGATTAAGGGCCTTGGACAATCAGCAGTTAAGGCTATTTGTGAAGCCCGCGAAAATGGACCTTTCCGATCGTTCTTCGACTTTGCTGAACGTGTGGACACAGCGACCTTAAACAAGAGAGTCTTCGAGAGTCTCGTTAGCGCCGGCGCGTTTGATTCGTTAAAGGATGGCCGATCATCCAGCGAGTGGCGTGGTGCCCTTTTCAACTTGATCGACACGGCGATTGCGAGGGCTCAGCGAGCCAAGAGGGAACGAATTCAGGGACAGAGCGGTTTGTTTGGAAGCATGCCGGACGAAACAGACTATGCGAAGGAGATTCCAGCTGCGGCAAAGGGGTGGTCTGCACCTGAGCTCCTGGCCGCCGAGAAGGCAGCCCTCGGGTTCTATATCACCGGGCATCCTTTGGAGAAGCACTCGGATTTGATGAAGAGTCTCAAGGCAGCAAAGGCCTCGGAGCTGGCCGCGATGAATACTGGCACTCGCGTGGTCTCGGGCGGGATAATGAGTGATCTGCAAATCCGCACGACGAAAAAGGGTGACAAGTTCGCGTTGCTAAAATTGGAAGATGAAGCTGGTGCGACGAAGTGTGTCCTTTGGCCGGACGTTTACCGCAAACATGCCACAATGCTCCAAAATGATCTCCCGGCTATCATTAAGGGGCGATTGGAGCTGAGTGAAGATAACCCTCCGACGATCATCGTCGATCAGGTGCAGACGATGGAGTCTGCGAATGAGAATACCGAGTTTGTCGTTTTGCGCGCTCCCCAAAAAGACGACTTTCCCACGTTGTTCGATTCGATTTTGAGCGTACTCAGTTCACATCCAGGTGACTGCAATGTGGCGGTTGAGGCGCAGTTGAAGGAGGGCACAATCGTTCGGATTAAGGCAAATTCGGCACTTCGAGTTAAGCGAAGCCGCGATTTGGAAGAATCTCTGAAAAAGTTGGGGTGTGAGTTAACAATTGAGAGGATACCGGGTCAGGCAAATTTCACTTGAGTCAGCTTCGAGATGCGTAAAGAAGAAAAAGAAGACAAGGTGTCGGAAGCGACAGCTGCTGAACAAACAAAAACAGCTTTTGACCGCGTCTTGCTTGCGCGACACTCAGATCGTCCCTACACACTGGACTTCGTTGAACGTCTGTTCGAGGACTTTGTTGAACTCCATGGCGATAAGAGGTTCGCGGAGGATCCGGCCATAGTTTGCGGTCTCGCGAAGTTTCACGGTTTGCCGGTGGTCGTGGTTGGACATCAAAAGGGACGCGACACAAAGCAGCGAAGTTACAGAAACTTCGGTATGCCCAAACCTGAAGGCTACCGAAAAGCTCTCCGTGTTATGAAGCTCGGAGAAAAGTTTGGTCGTCCCATCTTCACTTTTATCGACACGCCAGGAGCATATCCAGGTATCGATGCCGAGGAGCGCGGCCAAGCTGAGGCCATCGCTTACAATCTTCGTGAAATGGCCAAGATTAAGGTCCCCATTATCGTAACGGTCATTGGTGAAGGTGGTTCAGGAGGAGCGTTGGCGATCGGCGTCGGCGATCAGGTATTGATGCTGGAGAATGCGACTTATTCCGTCATAACTCCGGAGGGCTGTGCCGCCATTCTCTGGAAAGATTCCTCACAAGCTCCACGTGCTGCGGAGGAGCTTTGCATGACAGCCCAACATCTCTACGCCGAGGGTATCATAGAGAAGATCATCTCAGAGCCGGAGGGTGGAGCGCATAACGATTACGATCAAACTGCACGCTACCTCGACTCGGCTTTGAGTGAACGACTTGCCGAAGCAGTCAGTTGTTCTCAGGAAGAGCGCCTTACCCGCCGCTATAGCAAACTTCGACGTTTCGGTCGTTGGGGAACCGCCGAAAAGGAGACGGATGCAACACCGTCCAACTAATTCTGGTACCTGCCGATTCTCTTAAAAGGGAATATCTTCGTCAGACAATTCCGCTGGTTCCGCTGGCGCTGCTGCCGCCGAAGCTGACGCTGTTGCTGCGCGTTCAACGGGCGCCGATTCATCGTGTCGAGAACCGATGAAGTGCATGTCCGTGGCGAACACCTCTAGTGAGGTTCGCGGCTTTCCGTCACGGTCCGTGAACTCTTCAACGCGCAACTTGCCCTCGATGTATACCTGCCTACCCTTTTGCAGATACTGTGACGCAGTTTCCGCCAGCCGGTTCCACAGAGTAATCTTGAACCAGGTTGTTTGGTCTTGCATTTCACCGTTTCGATCTTTGCGGCGTTCATTGGTAGCCATACTAAAGCTGCATACCGGTGTGCCCTGCGCCGTGTAACGCAACTCGGGATCGCGCCCGAGGTTTCCCACGAGAATTATTTTGTTAAAGGACATGAGGAGCCTTTCTTTTCTGGGATTTTCGAGACAGCGCGATACTACTCGCGCCGAAGACAAGAATCAAGCACACTCGATTCGGTAATGATCACGAAAAGTCATGCTATCGCGTTCTCCAAATGATTTCTGATAGACTGTCGTCACGTTTGAGATAGTTCTTGAGGCATGAAGACCAGAGTTTACATAGAAACCTTTGGCTGTCAGATGAACGTGGCTGACACTGAACGCGCGGCGACTGGCCTGCGAGCGTCAGGGTACGATCTCTGTAACTCCGAGCGTGATGCCGACGTCGTACTGCTGAACACCTGTTCCGTTCGAGAGAAGGCAGAACAAAAAGTTTACACTCGAATAGGTGAAGTTCGTGCGGCACGCAAGGGCGATCGGAAGCTTGTGGTCGGGGTCATGGGTTGTGTGGCCCAGCTTGAAGGCGGATCGATTTTTGCTCAATCCCCGTCCGTCGATTTGGTGATCGGTACTCGAGCCACTGATCGAATTTCGACATTGATTGAAAGAGCACGCAACGGTGAACGTAAGATCCTGGATTTAGCGGAACGCGATCACAATGATTCATGGGATGTTTCACCCGTTGAACGACACTCACCCCACGTTGCATTTATCCCGATCATCGAAGGCTGCAACAAGTTTTGCTCGTTTTGTATTGTTCCCTACTCAAGGGGTCGTGAACGCAGCAGGCCGGCTGGCGAGATCGTCGAGGAAGTCAAGAAGCTGCAGCGTCTTGGCTACAAAGAGGTTCACCTCATCGGCCAAAATGTAAACAGTTATCGACCTGGAATAGAGACCGGACTGGAAGGCTTTGCTGGCGTTACTCCATTCACCCGCTTACTTCGGGCGGTTGCAGCCACTGGTATGCCGCGCATCAAGTTCACAACTTCCTTCCCACGGGATTTTCATCCCGACATTGTTTCCGTCATCGAAGAGAATGGAAATCTTTGTGACTGGGTCCACCTGCCAGTGCAGTCTGGCAGCGATCGCATTTTGAAACTTATGCGTCGCGGTCATAACCGAGCTGATTATCTAAGGCGGATTGAGCGCATTAAGAGCTCTAAACGGCGAATGGCACTAACTAGCGATGTCATTGTCGGTTTCCCGGGCGAGACCGACGAAGATTTTCAGCAGACGCTGAGCCTTGTTGAGGAGTGCGAATACGACAGTCTCTACATTTTCAAATACTCAAAACGCCGGGGCACACCAGCCGAGAGCTTCGCCGATAACGTTTCTGAAGCGGAAAAAACTGTGCGTTTCTTAGAGCTAGAGAAGGCGCAGCGCAAGGGCCAGGACGCGATTTATCGTTCTTATGTTGGGCGAACGCTCAGTGTGCTTGCCGAACGAGAGAGTTCGCGGTCAGAATCGGATCTGACCGGCCACTCGACCTGTCATAAGGTAGTGAACTTTGCAGGTAGTAACCGTCTTGAGGGGGAAATACTCGACGTGCTGGTCACGGCAGCCAAAACAAACAGTCTCTTCGGTGAATTGAGGAATCGTTCAGCAGTCTCGTAAGGGGTGAGGTATGGAAATCGAAGTAAAGATCCGGGCTTTGATGATGGATCCGAACAGCGGAACCCCAATAATTATTTTGAAAGACGTTCAGAGTGATACGATGCTGCCGATTTGGGTAGGCGCGTATGAGGCGAATGCGATCGCCCTGGAGATTGAAAAGATCGCGCCTCCGCGCCCAATGACGCACGACTTGTTACGAAATCTGATCACCGAGCTTGGAGTACGAGTTGAACGAGTCGTAGTTACGCGACTGCAAGACAATACGTTTTACGCCGAAATCGAAATGCGCAATAGTGAAGGTGCTTTGATCAGTTTGGATTCCAGGCCTTCAGACGCGATTGCTTTAGCTCTTCGAGCGGATTGTCCAATCTATGTCAATATGGAAGTAATCAAAGCCTCGAGGAACACGATGCCGACTGAAGAGGGAGAGGAATCAGACCTCCCAACCGGCGAAGAAGAGTGGCCGGACGTGATCGGCGAGGCCGGCGATTTACCGATGTAGGCGTTACAAAGAAACTATTTGAGTTCATGAATCCACTAAAAGCGAGCTTCCCACTGTGCAGCGAATGGTAATCGCCATCGCAAATCAAAAAGGTGGGGTAGGGAAGACAACTACCGCCATCAATTTGGCCGCCGCTTTTGCCCGTCAAGGAAAACGTGTCCTTCTTCTTGATCTCGACCCGCAAGCCAATAGTTCAATCTCGTTTCTCGACCCGCTGACCGTCGAGCGATCTGTTTACGAGTTAATGATGGATGGGCAAGCTCCAGTGGAGCAATCCGTTTATCGAACTCCTGTGGAGAATCTCGAACTCGTGCCGGCGCGAATCAATTTGGCAAAGTTGGAGTCCAAACTTGTTGGGGACTTCGACGCGCCGTTTAGACTGAAAGATCGCCTCGAGCCGTTTCGACAAACTTACGACGTCATTGTCATTGATACTCCGCCCACGCTCGGCCTGATCACGGTGAATGCATTGGTTGCAGCAACACATGTCTTGATCCCAATTCAATCCTCATACTTTGCCTTGGAAGGCACCGACGACCTGCTCGAAACCATTGAGAAAGTAAAGGCCAGGCCAAATCCAAATCTTGAACTGTTAGGTGTTCTGGTCACATTACATGACAAGCGCACGACACTTGCTCGCGAAGTGCACGAACAGATTAAGAGTGTATTTGGTCCAAAATTGTTTGAGACTGTAATTACCAAGAGTGTTCGGCTAGAAGAGTCGCCTGCATATAAAGAATCAATTTTTAGCTTCGCGCCAAATTCATCTGGCGCGATCGAGTATGGAAAACTTTGTGAAGAGGTAATGAGCCGTGTCTAAGAGGGGATTACCAACTGGCCTACAGATGCGCCACGACGCACACTACGTCGAAGAACTATCACAACATCGACCGACTCAGATCGGCCGAATGATTCCTCTCGACAAGCTGGACCCTAATCCTGAGCAGCCGCGCGTGGACTTTGGTGACCTCAGTGAACTGACCGCGTCGATTGCGGAGAAGGGCGTCTTAGAGCCGCTGCTCGTCAAACCAAATCGGCTCACCGGTCGCTGGATGATTATCGCAGGCGAACGTAGGTTCCGATCTGCACAAAAAGCTGGACTCAAAGAAGTGCCTTGCGTTGAGATGGAGGTCGATGATGGCACGATTGCCGAAATTGCGCTTATCGAAAACATGCAGCGCAAGGATCTCACGGTCTGGGAAGAGGCTGATGGTTTACTCGCATTGTGCGAACGTTTTGGCTACACGCATGACGACGTTGCGCGAAAGGTTGGCAAGAGCAGAACTACTGTGACTGAAGCAATGGCTATTGCGAGAATTCCAGATGATGTTCGGGCGATTTGTAAGGAAGCGGACATTAATGCGAAATCGTCTCTGCTTCAGATTGTGCGGCAACCAGATGACGACTTAATGATGAGCCTGGCAAAACAGATTGCCTCGAAAGGCTTGAATCGTAACGATGCCAGAGAGGTTCGCCGACGGGAAATGGGACCTCGCGTGGTTCCAGATTCGAAACCCTACACCTTCAAATATGCCTCACCCGACAAGGATTTCAATCTTGAAATCAAGTTCCGCAGCTCAAGTGTTCCGGATTCTGATGTGGCGCTGATCTTGAGGGCTGTGGCAGAGGAGATTGACGATCTGAATTAGCACCTGCTCTCCTTATTTCGAAGCCAGCGACTTCTTCTTCTCAGCTGCAGCTCGCTTCTGCAGACCCTTGGCCCAACGTTCAAAAGTTGGTTGCAGCGGCTTGAAAAGTCGAGCCCGAAAACTGTGTTTTCTTTCATTCCAGAGTTTCAGTTGCTTTTCGGTGTAGGCTCGAATTGCCGGTTCTAGTTGTGTCTTCTTCAACGAGTGACGAAGCGTCATATGGTAGTGCTGTGCAACCAGGGAGAATACAAGGGCAACGAGATTGCTCTTGAAGGACAAACGGGGAATTATTCTTTTGTGGAATGGTTTGTCGGTGGGTAGTAGGACGCTAATCGCTAATTCCAGCCATGGACCTTTTGGACCCTGTCGCGGGTGGTAAAGACCGGGGAGCTCAGTTGCTTCAAAGGAACCCTTGATTCTAGGGTCTGAAATGAACGAAACGAGCCGGATGCGCTCAATACCTCTTGTATGCTCACGAGGTAGACTGTTGAAAGCCTCTTCAACGGTTTCAAGAGCCCCTTTTGGTAACTTTCCCTCAAATTGATTTTCAACTCGTATTGCCACAGTTAGTGTTTCCTGGATTCGATAATGGTGTGAATTCGAAGCCAGTCACTTTAGGTGTTTGTCAGCGGTTGGGTCAAGTCAGCAGCCTGGATTGTTTTCAGATCGACGTGCAAGTTTCGTCCGTATAGCAAACGTTTAGGTTTTGTTTGTGAGTTTATGAATCGAGACCAAGATCTGTCACAGCACCCAAACTTGCGCTCGTGACCAGTTTCGCATACTTAGCCAAGACTCCTGTTGTATACGGCGAGGGAGGCGGTTGCCAATTTTCATGGCGCTTAGCCAGTTCCGAATCTGAAACATTCAGTTGAAGAAGTCCGGCATCGGCATCAATGGTTATTGAGTCACCTTCTTTAACCAGCGCTATGTTCCCACCTACAGCAGCTTCAGGCGCGACGTGCCCAACAACCATTCCATATGTACCGCCAGAGAAGCGGCCGTCTGTGATCAATCCGACTGAATCACCGAGCCCAGCTCCGATGATGGCCGACGTTGGTGCGAGCATCTCACGCATTCCCGGTCCGCCCTTCGGTCCTTCGTAACGGATCACGATGACATCGCCTGCCTTGATGTCACCCTTCAGAATAGCTGCGAGACAGCGCTCTTCCGACTCAAACACTCTTGCTGGTCCCGTGATCCGCCGGTTCTTCACACCGGATACTTTTGCGACTGCCCCTTCTGTTGCCAGGTTTCCTCTCAAGATCGCCAAGTGACCTTCGGGATATAGTGGTTCGTCCCATTGCCTGATCACATCTTGATCAATTCTCGGGCGTTCTGGAGTCGCCGCCAGCACGTCGGCAATAGTCTCACCGGTGATCGTCAATGCATCACCATGGAGCAATCCTCGACTCAACAGCATCTTCATCACTTGCGGTATACCACCAGCCTTATGCAGGTCAGTCGCGACATACTTGCCGGAAGGCTTA
>DASYRR010000310.1:0-3290 GCA_036004125.1 Pyrinomonadaceae bacterium
GACGAGTGGTTTCAGTGCGACTCCTTTCCGCGATCGTATCGCGCAGGTTTACTCCGAAGGCGCCGGGTTGGTCGTTGCGGCGAATCTCGAAAGAATTGTGGAAGAGACAAAAACGGAGAGAAGCAAAGGTCCAGACGCTGAAAAACGTGAGAACGCTCTTAATAAACTCGGAGTGCTGAGTGTTAAGTACTTCGTTCTCGATCAAAAAGACACCAATGGCAAGACGCACACGCAAGCTTCGTTGTCGTTCAACGACGCAACGCATGGCATCCCCTCATGGCTGGCAGCTCCGGCAGCGATGGGTTCTTTGGAGTACATCACTCCAGACGCCAATGTTGTGGCCGGGTTTGTGGTTAAGAAACCGGAATCATTGGTTGACGATCTCCTCGGTGTCCTGGAAACCGTATCGCCTGAACTGCGCAGAAATCTCGACAGGCAGCAGTCAGCTCACGGGCTTGACATTCGCAACGACATCGCCGCACCGCTCGGTGGAGAGTTTGCTTTTGCTATCGACGGTCCAATCCTGCCAACGCCGTCATGGAAGTTGGTATTTGAAGTAAACGATCCGCAGCATCTGCAACAGACACTCGAGAGGGTTGTGACCGAGGTCAATAAAGAGGCTGCAGTGTTTGGTAAGAGTGGGCTCAGCTGGGATAAGACTGAAAGCGGCGACCGCACGTTCTACACGTTGAAGTCTGCCGATTTTGGTTTCGTCGAAGTTAACTATATCTACTCGCGTGGTTACATGATTGTGGCCCCAAGTCGTGCGCTGATCGAAAGGGCGTTGGCGGCTCGAGATAACGGTGCGTCGTTGGCGCATTCTTCGAAATTCACCGCGGGCCTACCGGCTGACGGAAATGCAAACTTCTCAGCCGTTTTCTATCACAACCTCGCGCCGCTCGTGCAACCGTTCGCACAGCAAATCGCCAACAGCGCGCAGGGTTTGCCACAAGGACCACAGCAGGCAGTGAAGGCGATGGCGGCTGATATGGCGCCGACGCTGGCTTATGCTTACGCGCAAGGCGACAGCATCACGTTTGCGTCAAACACAGAAGGTGGACCGTTTGGTTTGAGTCCAGCAACCCTTCTCGGAATGCCACACGCATTGGAGATGCAGAACATCATCCAACGCGGAATGGGAGGGAAGAAGTAAACCAAAACGGTCTTTGGTCCTGGATGTTCGATATGCTTTAGCTTGTCGTCAACCAACCCAACTAGCGTTTATGTTGCATCACGACAAGCTGAAGCATATCGGACATCAGACCAAATTCCAAAGGGTCGTATCATGAAGTTGCTCTCCATTTCACTCGGCTCGTGGTTGTTAGCTCTATTGTCGATCCTGGTGGCCTTCTCAATTCCTGAAGGCCACAGTTTGTTTGGTGCTGATCTTAACAGCGTCACCGTAAGCTCACTCATTACAGCCGCGCTCTTATTTTCTCTTGCCTACGCTCCTTCGCTGTCGTGGCTGCGTAAACGTATGGGTGGTTGCAAGCCCGTGCTGCTCTTTCCACTTGCCTCAGCCATTGTGCTCAACATACCTGTGTTCCTGATCGAAATTCTCGCAATCGGTAGAACTTTAGCGCCGTTAGAAGCGTTCTTCTGCATTGGCGCGTTTATACTGATGGGCACTGCATTCGGTCTCGGATTCGTTTGGAATTATCAGGACACAGCGCTATAAGGAGAGCATGGCACTCCCTGCGAAGCTTCAAGAACAATTAATCAAAGAGCAAACAGTTAATGACCCAGCAGTCATCGATCTGCTTGGCTTGAGTGTTTCTTTTGGTGGACGGCCAATCCTCAAGAGCCTGCGCGGGGATCTGCGGGGTAAGGCAATCGGCCTGCTTGGCCCCAATGGAGCGGGCAAGACGACTTTGATTCATACGTTGCTGGGATTCTACGAGCCTGCGGGTGGAACCGCGCAGATCTTCGGCCACGACATCAGTCATCATGCAAAACAAATCAAAGCGTTGGTCGGCTACATGCCGGAACGAGATGCGTTCATTGCCAAAATGAGCGCAGTTCACTTTGTGCGGCTCATGGGTGAACTGTCCGGATTACCACCCGAAGCTGCGCTCGAGCGAGCTCACGAAGCGTTGTTTTATGTAGGGCTTGGTGAAGCGAGATATCGCAAGCTGGAGACTTACTCGCTGGGTATGAAGCAGCTGGCGAAACTTGCCCAGGCGATTGTGCATGGGCCGAAATTATTGTTTCTGGATGAACCGACAAATGGGCTTGATCCGCCAGCCCGACTCCGAATGATCAAGTTGATTCGTGAAATTCGGGATAGCGGTCAGGCCAACATCGTCCTGTCGTCTCACCTGCTCCTGGATGTCGAGGAATGCTGCGACGAGATTCTGATTTTGCGTGAAGGCCAGATTGCTGTTTATTGCAATCTTGAAGAGGAACGCAAGTCTAATCGTAAATTTTTGATGTTGGAAACGCGTGGTGACCAGACGAAGTTTGTCGACGCGATTAAGGAACTCGGTTGTGAATATGCGATTACTGGGGACCACCGCTTGAAGATTGTCTTACAAGGTGGCGTTGAGGTTCGAGATCTTTATCAACTGGCAGCGCGAAATCAGGTTCAGCTTAGACGATTGAGTTACAAGCGCGACTCTTTGGAAGATATTTTCCTCAAGGCAATGGAGAATGGTCATGGCGGTCTATGAACAGACTTACAAACGCTACGCTGGCCGTCTGACTCCTGAGTGGAACCGGTTTCTAATCATTCCACGGCATGCATATCGGGGCGTATTCAAGTCAAAGCTCTTCACCGCGTTCTTCGTAATCTGCTTCGTGCCGCTCTTAGTCGAAGCGATACTCATCTATCTGCATCACAACGTGAATGCACTCGGCATCATGAGGGTAGACCTCAGGGAGTTGGTTCCTATCGATGCCAGCTTCTTTCAAACATTTGTGAACATACAAGGCGGTTTTGCTTTCTTCGTGGCCTTGCTGGTTGGACCACCACTGGTCTCGAGGGACCTTCGCAACAACGCTTTACCGTTGTATCTCTGTCGACCGTTCTCGCGAGCCGAATATGTGGTGGGAAAGATGTCGGTAATCATAATTCTGCTGTCGCTGATCACTTGGATACCGCAGTTACTGCTGTTTCTTTTTCAGGCTTATCTGGAAGGGTTCACCTGGTTAACGCAGAATCTTTGGATGGCCAGTGCGATCTTTATCGGAAGTCTGGTGTGGATACTCCTGCTCGCCTTGATCTCACAGGCGATCTCGGCGCTCGTAAAATGGCGAATTGTGGCAAGTGGCGCGATCTTGGCACTGTTTTT
>DASYRR010000311.1:0-46261 GCA_036004125.1 Pyrinomonadaceae bacterium
CGGCGCGCATCTCGCTCTCTTTTGCGTCCAAGGGCTCGGCAGGCGTGGCGGGCTTTGCTCGTGCGCCATTAGTTCTAGTTCCTTGAGCCGGAGTTTGAATGGAGAAACAGGCGGTAAGCAAAAGAATCGTGACGAGACTGTATGTCAGAGCTGGGGATGCTGAGCGCATTGCTTAGTCTCCTCGAAGTATGGAGTTGTTGGTCGAAAAGCTTGGAATTCCGATTAGGCTGCACATGCTACCGCAAAATGTGAGTGGGGAGGATCAAAAAATGGTAGGGGCAGGAGCAGCAGAAGGGTCAGGAGCAAATCTATTGGTCATATATCATTGGTCATTTCTCATTTGCCATTTTTGACAAAATCGGAGCGGCACTACCGGAGTTAATCGCGCCAAAAAAAATGATAAATGAGAAATGGCAAATGATATATGACCAATGATTTGCTCCTGCTCCAGATCTCCGGCTTGCCTCCCTCTCTACCCCTTTGTTATCATCCAGCCTCGTTATTAAAGCCATGGCAGGGCTTCGATGTATTAGCTGCCAGTTTCTAACTTTTGATAGGACGCTCCGGAAGACCTTCGTTATGAATCGAACAACGACTCGATTCTTCACTTTTTAATGACGACCCGCACCACGCGGGCGCGCAACGAAGGCGCTCCTATCGAATCCGATCAGACTAAAGTAAGTAATAATTGGCGAATCGTTTGGAGTGGTCTTTGGCCTTAGGACTTGGGTCTTTGTATGAGTCCATTTGGCGCGCGCGAGCGTTGCGGGGTTTTGCCGTGCGCGTGAATGGATGAATTAGTCATGAGTGAAATCAACGTACAACTCAAAAACGGCGCTGCTGTTCCGATGCCAGCTTCGTCCACGATCGCTGAAGTTTTAAAGAAATTGGATCGGGATGTAGCAAAACAGGCGTTAGCGGCGAAAGTCGGCGGTCGCGAAGTAGACCTTGCCGCCCAACTCGACGCTTTGCCATCTGAGAATGGTGCGGCGTCAGTGCAAATCGAACCAATTGTGCCGCAGACGCGCGATGGCCTGGAAGTGCTGCGTCACTCGACCGCACACTTGCTCGCTGCTGCTGTTCTGGATCTGTTCCCCGGAACCAAACTCGGGATTGGTCCGGCCTTGCTCGACGATCCGCGGTACGGCTACTTCTACGATGTGATTACGCCCCGTCCGCTAACTGAAGCGGACCTTCCCGCAATCGAGAAGCGCATGAAGCACATCGCCAGTCAGAATCTGGCTTATCGGCGAGAAGAGATTTCCAAAGCAGAGGCGCTTCGCGTGTTCAATGAACGCGAAGAGCCACTGAAGTGTGAACTGATCGATGAGAAGGCAGGCGAAAGAGTCAGCGTCTATTACATCGATGGTTCACCGTTTATCGATTTCTGCCTCGGACCTCATGTACCGAACACGAACAAACTACGCGCGTTCAAGTTACTTTCGTTGGCCGGCGCGTATTGGAAGGGCGACGCTGCTCAACCGCAGATGCAGCGGATTTACGGAACGGCCTTCTTTAGTCAGGAAGAACTCGATGCGTGGTTGAAACAACGTGAAGAAGCTGAGAAGCGTGATCATCGTCGACTGGGACGGGAACTTGATCTGTTTTCAATTCTCGAAGACTACGGTCAGGGCCTGATCTTCTGGCACCCAAAGGGCGGCGCCATTCGCAAGGAGATGGAAGACTACCTCCGCGATGAGTTGCTGCAGCGCGGGTATGGCCTGGTGTACACGCCACACATTGCGAAGCGTGAGCTTTGGTTTACGAGCGGTCACGAAGAAAACTACGCCGATTCGATGTTCTCACCAATGGAATTCGAAGGGCAGGAGTTTCGGATTAAGCCAATGAACTGTCCCGGTCACATTGGCATTTACAAGACGGCTCAGCGTTCGTACCGTGATCTACCTCTTCGATATGCTGAACTTGGTGCGGTGTACCGGGCGGAGCTTTCAGGTACGCTGCATGGACTAACCCGCGTTCGTGGATTCACCCAGGACGATGCACATCTTTTCTGCACGCCTGAGACGGTCGGTGATGAAATTGTTGGCTGTATCGACTTCGCCTTTGATTTGTTCCGTGTCTTTGGTTTCAAAGACGTCAAGGTTGAGTTGTCAGTGAGAGGCAACGCCCCAGATGCCCGTTATTTCGGGTCGGACGAGAATTGGGCACGAGCGGAGAATGCGCTTGTCGAAGCTTTGAATTCTCGCGAGGTTCCGTACACACGTGTCGAAGGCGAGGCAGTATTCTACGGACCAAAGATTGATATCCGTGTGGAAGATGCGATCGGTCGGACGTGGCAGTTAACGACGATACAGTTTGATTTCAACCTGCCCGAGCGATTCCAGTTGGAATACATCGGCGAAAACAACAAGCCGCATCGCCCAATTATGATTCACCGCGCGCTGTTCGGCTCGATGGAGCGCTTTTTCGGTGTGCTCATCGAACACTACGCCGGCGTGTTTCCGTTTTGGTTGGCGCCGGTGCAGGTTGCTGTTTTGCCGATCACGGATCGGGTGAATGAATATGCGGAAAGCGTAGTTCGCGAACTTCGTAGTGCTGGTTTGCGGGTTGATTCTAACCTCCGCAGTGAAAAGATTGGCGCAAAGATTCGTGACGCTCAATTGCAGAAAGTACCGTTCATGCTTGTGCTTGGCGATCGTGAAATGGAGCAAAACGCGGTTGCAGTACGCGAACGAGCAAAGGGCGACATCGGTGTGATGTCGTTGTCAGACTTTAAAGAGATGGCGCGCGGGCTGATCGACTCCCGCGCATTAACAAACAACTAAGTCCAAGGTCGAAAGTCCAAGGTCCAAGGTCGGGAACCGACATTTGACATTGGACATGGGACTTTAGACTTCTACCTAGGAGGTGCAGCAATAGCTACAGGATTTCGAGGTCGCGGGCCCCGTCCGGACAACAGACGGCTACCGCCGGTTCGAGTCAACGAAAGGATTCGCGTGCCTGAGGTGCGTGTCGTTGGTGATGAAGGAGAGCAGTTGGGAGTGATGGATGTGCGCGATGCAATCCGAGCAGCCCGAGAAAAAGGGCTTGATCTTGTTGAGGTCGCCCCCAACGCCGACCCGCCAGTTTGCAAGATTATCGACTTTGGCAAGTTTCAATACGAAGCAAAGAAGAAAGCGAACGAGGCGAAGAAGAAGCAGGTAACGATAACGGTTAAGGAAGTTAAGTTTCGCCCCGGAACGGATGACCACGACTACGACTATCGTATGAAACATGCTCGTGAGTGGTTACAGGATGGCGACAAAGTCAAAGCGACAATCTGGTTTCGCGGCCGTGAAATGACACACCGTGAACTTGGGTCGCGCATCCTCGCAAAACTCGAACAGGATCTTGCCGACGTTGGGGAAGTTGAAGCTCGACCGAGAATGGAAGGTAATCAAATGTTCATTATTCTCGGACCGAAACGACACAAAGGCGGCGGGTCCAAGACAGAGCAGCCGACGACCGCACCGACGAGCTAGGAGCATTGAAGATTTCAGATTGCAGATTGAAAGTGGCCGCTGCGCTTTTTCAAGCCGGAGCCTTTCAAATCAGTGATCTGCAATCAACAATCTGCAATCTGCAATTAACGAAGAGGGAATAGAACCATGCCAAAACTTAAGACGCATAAAGGCGCGGCAAAGCGAGTGAGACTGACCGCGACCGGAAAAATAAAACGTGGGCATTCGCATGCCCGTCATATTCTGACGAAGAAGACGAACAAGAGGAAACGCCACCTCGACATCGACGTGTTGGTTTCAAAAGCCGATCACGATCGAGTGATGTCGATGCTGCCCTATGGTCGTGACTAATTTATTCAAAAATGTCCGATATGCTTTAGCTTGTCGTTGTTGCTGCTCAGGGTGCCTGAACTTAAGCGGTACGACAAGCTGAAGCATATCGGACATAACGGAAAGGGGAATCATATGCCCAGAGCAAAACGTGGAAATAAGCGCCTTGAACGACGCAAGAAAATTTTAAAGCTGGCCAAGGGCTATCGTGGCACCAAATCGAAACTCTATCGATCGGCAAAAGAATCAGTGGAGCGGGGACTCAATTTCGCTTACACAGGGCGCAAGCTGAAGAAGCGTGACTTCAGAAGTCTATGGATTGTCCGGATCGGAGCAGCAGCGCGATTGAATGGTTTGAATTATTCGCAACTGATGCACGGCCTAAAACTGGCAGGTAGTGAACTCGACAGAAAAGTCCTGGCAGATCTCGCAGTTCATCAACCGGAATCTTTTGCCAGCGTTGTAACCCAGGCGAAGAATGCTTTGGAAAATGAGCAACGGAATAAAGCGGCCTAACGCTCGAAAGGAGTTTCAAGTGAGGACAGAAAAAGGAATCATTTCAATAGTAGCGCTGTTTATGTTATTTGCATTGGGAACTGCCACTGCCTCGGCCCAAGTTGACTCACTCGTTGGCAAGTACACTGGGATCGCGAAGGTGACAGGTTCGCCTGACACTCAGATTTCTCTCGAGTTGAAGAATGACGCAGGCAAAATCACCGGCCATTTAATGAACGGTGAAACAAAGATTGAGATTTCGGAAGGAACATTGTCCGAAGGAAAGCTTTCACTGAAACTCGGTCCAGCGGCAAAAGATGGAATACTCAACGGCAAACTCGACTTGACCACCATAACCGGTGAATGGACCGTAGGTTCGAACAAGAAGACAGTCGAACTCAAACGTGTTGGAGAATCAGCTGGGACTGCCGCTCCAGCTACATTCAACTTGAGTGGCCAGTGGGATGCCGTTGCTGACGCAAATGGACAGCCTTTCCCGTTCCTGCTGACGCTCAAAGTAGATGGTGAGAAGGTCTCCGGCAGTAGCAGTTCTCAACTCGGCGATGCAAATATCAGCACCGGTACCTGGAAAGAGGGCAAGCTGTCACTTCAGATAGAGGGTTCGAACGGTGTCACTACGTTGAATGCCGTTGTAGTTGATGGAAAGCTGAGCGGTGAATTTGATTATGCCGGTCAGTTGCAGGGGAAGTGGGTCGCAGTTAAGAAAACCTAGCGGAATGTTTTGATGATGGATAGCGAAAACGTTCAGGATCCATCGCAGCAAGTTGAAGCAGCAAGCAAAGCGTTCGAGCAAGAGTTCGAACGCTTTGCACGCTTTACTGGCGATTCCAACCTGTCTGGACTCGGTCTTGAGCAGGCACTGGCAGAGGAACGTGCGCTGGCGGAGCTTCGCACGCGTCACCTGGGAAAAAAGAGCGCTCTAGCATCCACTAAAAAACTTATCGGCAAAGTGCCCGCTGAACAACGAGCCGGGTTTGGGCAGTTAGTACAGTCCGCCGAAGCTGAGGTTGTGAGTCGATTGGACGAGGTGGAATCGCACCTCAAACAGTTCATTGAAAAGGCACGAACGGCTCGCGAAAGTATCGATGTCACTTTACCCGGACGCCGTCCGCGGCACGGTCATCGACACCCGATCACTTTGTTAAAAGAACGCATCGAAGACATTTTTGTCGCCCTCGGCTATGCAATTGAAGACGGTCGCGAGATCGAAACGGACTTCTACAACTTCACTGCCCTGAACATTCCCGACAACCATCCAGCACGGGCTGAGCAGGACACGTTCTACACCACAGATGGTTTTGCACTGCGATCGCAAACGTCTACCGTGCAAATTCATGCGATGCAGCGTCGCGGTGTGCCGGTAAGAATGATCGCGCCCGGTCGAGTGTTTCGTCGCGATACTCCGGATCCAACGCACAATCCGATGTTCTACCAAGTGGAGGGATTGTGCGTCGATCGTGGAATCACGATGGCTCACTTGAAAGGCACGGTAGCAGAGTTTCTGCGGCGAATGTTCGGCCCCGACACGGTGACGCGCTTTAGACCGTCCTATTTTCCCTTCACGGAGCCGAGTGCCGAGTTTGATTTTAGCTGCTTTAAATGCAAAGGCAGCGGCTGCCGCATCTGCAAGAACTCTGGTTGGATCGAATTGGGAGGCTCCGGGATGGTGCATCCAAACGTGCTCCGAATCGTCGGTGTCGATCCTCAGGAGTATTCCGGTTTTGCCTTTGGTTTGGGCATCGATCGGATGGTCGCATTGATGTACAACCTCGACGACATCAGGTTGCTCTTCGAGAATGATGTGAGGTTTTTAGGGCAGTTTGAATGAAACTCGAGCTTTGTTCTTTGTGCTTTGATCTTTGTCCGAACCAGAGTGATCTGATCAAGCCACGCCAAATAAATAGAACAAAGCACAAAGTACAAAGCACTAAGTTCTAGTCCAATGTTCATCAGCTACCACTGGCTTCGCGAATTAACCTCCACTAAGCTCAGCCCGCATGAGTTGCGCGATCGGCTGACCATGGTTGGTCTGGCTATCGATGCGGTTGGACAACACGTTGACGACTTTGTCCTGGACGTTGAGGTGCCTTCGAACAGACCCGATTGTCTTTCACACATCGGAATCGCCCGCGAAGTTACTGTTATAGAAAATGGTCAATTGAGTTTACCCACCAGCAATCCCGCTCCAACGGAAGCAAAGTCGGGTTCGTTCACCTCAGTCGAGATCAAAGATACTGATCTGTGCCCACGTTATGCAGCCCGGCTAATTCGTGGAGTAAAGATTGGTCCCTCGCCTGACTGGTTAGTCAAACGTCTCGAGACAATTGGCCAACGGTCTATAAACAACGTCGCAGATATCACCAACTATGTTCTACATGAAGTCGGACAGCCGTTACATGCATTTGACTTTCAGAAATTGTCAGGCCGCAGAATAATTGTGAGGCGGGCAATTGAGGGCGAAAGACTAAAGACGCTCGATGGTGTCGACCGCGAACTGACTGCTGACATGCTCGTAATCGCAGATGCGGAAAGACCCGTAGCCCTGGCGGGAATCATGGGTGGCGAGGAATCGGAAATCTCCAACGAGACAACCGACGTTTTGATCGAAAGTGCCTACTTCAATCCTGACTCGGTACGCCGCACTGGTCGAAGTTTGGGTATGGACACAGAAGCTTCCAGAAGATTCGAGCGTGGTGCCGATTGTGATGGCGTGGTGCGTGCCCAGGAGCGTTGCGTCGAGTTGATTTGCGAGCTCGCAGGGGGTGTACCTACGGAAGACGTCATAGATGTCTACCCAGTTTCCACACCGGAACGAATCGTGAATCTACGACCTGAACGGGTAGCGGCGTTAACCTCCTTATCAGTCGAAACCGATGAAATGAAACGCATACTCGCCCTGCTTGGTTTTGCTTTGGTAGGAGCGACCGACCGTCAACTGAGTTTTAAGGTTCCTTCCTGGCGCATCGACATTGAAGAGGAAGAGGATTTAGTGGAAGAGGTTGCTCGCCACGCGGGCTACGACCAAATTGGAACGGAGCTCCCCCCGGCGCGTCTCTCGGGAGAATACCAGCCAACGGAAATGAAACAACGGGCAATGCGTTGCAGTCTGGGCGGTTTTGGTTTTGACGAAGCCATCAACTTCAGTTTCATGCAAAGGCAGTCGGATTTTGAGTTAATTCCGAGGTTTGCGGGTGACGGAGTGGAGCAACCTGAGTTAAAGAACCCCATCATTGAAGACGCTTCATGGATGCGTTCGACACTGTTACCAGGTTTGTTGGCGTCGCTCCGCCACAATCTGAATCATGGCATGCGCGACGTGCGATTGTTTGAATGCGGTCGAGTTTTTGCTGCTTTGTCGCCCGGTGATTTACCTGAAGAAACTTTAGCGCTGGCTCTTGCTATCACCGGCGGGGCCGCTGAAGAAAACCGCGCTATCCCAGATCGCGAACTTGATTTCTTCGATCTGAAAGGCGCTCTCGATGCCGTTGTTGACTCAATGAACTTGCGGCCGTTGAGTTATTCAAAGTCTCTCGTGAAGCATCTACGTTCCGGCCAGGCCGCAACGTTAAATCTGGAAGATGGTCAGAGAATTGGCGCGGCTGGTCGAGTTTCGGAAGCTATCGGCGCGATGTACAAATTCCGTCAGCCAGTCTTTGTCGCGGAACTGGATCTTTCAGATCTCTTAGCTGGTCCAGAGAAACCGGTACAATATCATCCGCTTGCTCGATACCCGTCCGTCGTTCGCGACATCTCTTTGCTATTGGACAAAAACGTTCAGCTTGAGGAGGTATTGGCGGCAGTTAGCGAGGAGCAAGTAAGTGAGTGTAGAGATGCAAAGTTTGTTGGAGTGTACGAAGGCGTATCCATCCCCGCGGACAAGCGGTCGATTACTGTGCGTATCGAATATCGTTCGGATGAGCGCACGTTGAAAGATGAGGAAGTAGAGGAACGACACTCACAACTGACGTCGTCGCTGCTGCGAACCTTTGGCGCAGAGCAACGTTGATAAAATAAATCGCGCGCGTTTGCAGAATGAGTCTTGCGCTAGCAGGCGTGAAGTCGGATAATCGGTTGCGCGTTTGCATCCTGATCGAATAGTGGAGAGATAAGCGATGGTTGGTCTTTCAGGCTTGGAAAAGTTTTCACATCTTGAAGATAAGATTTACCGAACCATCGAACTCACGAAGACCTTAAGACAGGAAAAAGAGAACCTCGAAAAAGAACTGTCCATTATTCACCGCGACATGGGAAATGTATTGAACGAGAAGGAACGTCTCGAAACGCAGGTCGAAAAACTCCTGGGTGAACGCGAGACGATCCGGATGAAAGTCGAGGCCATGCTCGATGCCGTCGCTGCACTTGATCCGGAAATGGCGGAGGAACTCAGATGAGCTCCGGAGTCGGCCAGATGCTTAATAAAGGTAGTATGGAAGGCACTACTAGCAGTCCCACGATTCGAGTTGAGATTTACAATCAGACCTATAACATCAGGTCAGATGGTGACACCGAGTACATCATTCAACTCGCCGAATTTGTCGACAGTCGGATGCGTGAAATTTCGTCCGGCACTCTCACGGTCGATTCTCTAAAAGTCGCGATTCTCGCAGCCCTGCACATCGCCGATGAACTGCATCGCCTAAAAAACATGCATGAGCAAGCAGATGCCCAATTGGCCGCACGCAGCTCTGAATGTGCGGAGATGCTCGATAGGCTTTTGAAAGTACGGAGTAGCCTCGAGCACGAACAGGGTGGTGCCGGAAAACTCTCCTTAGGTTAATCTCAGATCTCAGATTTCAGATCTCAGACCGCCGATCGCCGATCTCCGACCGCCATCTGAGATCTGAAATCTGCAATCTGAAATTCCCTTTGGGATGTGTTACTATCCCGCCGGCGGAGGGAAACGTTCTGCGGTGTTCGTCACCGATGTTACGATGATTGAGCCAACGCCGTTGATTAGGGAGACCGAGGTCGCTTTGCCAGTGCATTTCTTCAACGTTAAGAACTGCCAGAGGCGGTGACATTAAGAGGTCACCCACCTGTCATTGCAGGTTCAATTACGGCTTCGGAACGACATTGCGGATTCTCCTTCCGCCAAGTCCGCAAAGCGTGAAATGTAAATCGCAGTGACTTCTGGTAGCGATTTAGATTTTGGCGTTTGCGGACTTTCTGTTTTCCTGTTTACGATTCTTTCTATGAAGGTTTTGATGATCGGAGACGTTGTGGCAAAGCCCGGTCGCATAGCCGTGCTTGAACGCATTCAGGATCTGCGCGACCAATACGAAATAGATCTCGCCATTATGAATGCCGAGAATCTGGCTGGAGGTTTCTCGGTTACCCCGTCGCTATGTGAACAGCTATTCTCATCTGGTATCGACGTGATGACTTCGGGTAATCACATCTTCGACAAGAACGAAGCAATCGACTACATCCGCAAGCAACCACGATTAATTCGACCAGCAAACTATCCCCCAGGTACGCCCGGAAGTGGCTGTTGGATCGGAACGGTAAAGGACGTTTCCGTTGCCGTGGTAAATGTTATGGGGCGTGTATTCATGCCACCATCTGACGATCCATTTCGCGTAATCGATCAAGTGCTCACCGCTATTTCTCCCGAGACAAAGATTCGTATCGTAGACGTCCACGCTGAAGCGACGTCGGAAAAAGTCGCGATGGGTTGGTATTTAGATGGGCGCGTATCAGCGGTTCTCGGTACTCACACGCACGTGCAGACTGCAGACGATAGGATCTTGCCGCAGGGAACAGCCTATCTCACGGATATTGGCATGACTGGAAGTTACGCTGGTGTTATCGGCATGAGCAAGACTGACGTAATCGCGAGGTTTACTACTGTTCCCGCGAGGCGTGCAGAGCACAGCGGTGGTCAAGTACGAATTTGTGCTGTCGTGATTGAAGTTGACGAAACCACAGGCAAAGCAATGGAGATTGAACGACTTAATCTAAGTCATGAGTCGTAAGGGATTGCAGATGTCCGATATGCTTTAGCTTGTCGTTCTTTTCATCAACATCCTTAAGAGTCATCGACAAGCTGAAGCATATCGGACATCTGCAATCTGCAATCTACGATTCCGCTTATCGATGCTGCAGTATGCGACGGGCCAGTTCTACTCTTCGTTCCAGATCGGCTTTTAGTTCAGGCTTCAACGCAAGATAACGATCAAAATCTGCTTGCGCTTGAGATTCCTCCCCTCTTAGCAATAAGGCGAGACCGCGATTGAGATATGCCACGGCGATCTCAGGATCGCGCTTGAGTGCCTGAGTGAAGTCCGAAATCGCCTCGTCGAGTTCACTTTTGAACATATGGGCAGTACCACGACCTTGGTAGGCTGGTGCCAGTTCGGGGGAAAACTTTAACGCGGAGTTGAAATCCGCAATCGCACGATCGTAGCTCTTGCTGTCGATGAGGGCATAGCCGCGCAGGTAAAACGTTACCGCGTTGTGCGAGTTAAGTTTTAATGCTCGATCGAGATCCGAAAGAGCGCCGGTGGTATCTCCGAGGTCACGCCGCACCGAACCACGATTGTTGAATGCTTCGTAAAAATTGGGTTTCAGCGCGACGGCTTTATCCAAGTCCACTAATGCGCCGGGTAGATCACCAAGTTCTCGAAGGGCTGCAGCGCGATTGAGATATGCCTCCCCCAGGCTAGGCCGTATCCGAATTGCGGCATTAAAGTCTGCCTTAGCTCCCTCAAAATCCCCTTTTCGATAACGAGCGACACCACGGTTAACATAGGCATTGGCAGTGAATGGATCAACGAGCGTAATGTTATTGGTTTCTGCGTTGTCAGACCTCGCGGAGTCAAATCGCGAACTTATGACTATCGCGCGCGAGTAGTCTTCGATCGCACCGTCCAAATCACCCTTACTGAATTTCTTGCTTCCATCACGATAATGGTTGATTGCAGAGCCAGGCGTTTGTGCTGAGGCGTTGACAAACACTATCGAAATTACAGCGACTATTGCAAATCTGAACACGTAGCGGCTCATGGCGATCCTTTCTTCTGGTTCTCGAAGAATGATGCGCTCTACGTGTCTGCTGCAGATCGACCGGGAACGAATTGATGTAGGCGTGAAAGCGCATCATTTGGTGATCTGTGATTTACACAGATTCGAGTTGAAGCTCGTCTACCAAGTGCGCTAAGATGCAGGCGTCGACGATACATCTTTACGCGCCCTCAGGGCGATTGAGCTTGTGTTGTCATCCAGGCCTCGTTGCTATCGCAAGTAGCAACGAGGCCTCAGTTGCATTTATCGTCAAATTTTCAATACGACGTGACCACTCGTCCAGTTCCGACGTTGTCCTGAACCGAACCTATCAATGAAACGCCTGAACCGACGAAAAGTTACATTAGTCGTGGGGGATTGTTTGCTCTATGAATGAAACACCGTGCGATGACGAGTTGTGGCAGGGAACTGAAGCGGAGTTGTTACTCAGGGGAGATCTCACTCGGGACGATAGGGCCCGAAATGTGTGACTTCGTCAGGGGTGGGGCAAGCAAGCGTTGGGCGTATCCTTCGGGAAATGAACGAACACGACCGTTTGAATCCGTTACAACGTGGCCAGTTTCTCCTTCTGCGACTACCTGACCATTTGAGGCGTGAACAATTTCATAGCCAAAGCGAAGCGAACGTCTTCGAAGTTCTGTGATATGTGTACGAATAATCAGGTCATCGTCGTAGTAGGCCGGAGCTTTATAGCGGCAGTACGACTCGGCTACTACCAAAAACGAGTCGTCGGTCTCTTCCATGTCACGATAGGAAAAACCTCGAGCCCGGCAATATTCCGTGCGACCGATTTCGAACCAGACTAGATAGTTGGCATAATAGACGATGCCCATCTTGTCCGTTTCGGCATAGCGGACACGCAAAGTGGTCTCGTGCCAAATTCCGAATACATCTTCAGGGGCAGGGCTTGTCATCTGAATAAAACCTTCGGAATCATTAAGAAAACCAAGGAAACTAACTCTCCGATAAATTCTCTGTTAACGTTTAGCGGACTATAAGAGTGAAATGCCGATGATGTCAAAGCAAATCAATCGCGGGATGGCCCTGCTAAGTCTTGTTTGCCTTCTTGCGCTGAGTCTCCTAATAAATGTGGCCGCCGCATCGACAGCATTGCAACGAGCTGGAGTTGGTCCGGGAACTACAAGAAACGCGGCTATCGTTGCTACCACCGAGGCGGTTCTTAAAGAAACCAGCGATCTGCGCGAACTTGCAATACTGAAAGATGTCAAGAGCGGCGCCCAATCTCGCGCAGAGATTGAACGCATGATCATAAAGAACCTGGATGAAGAGAGTACTCCTGAAGAGATGCATGCCGCAGAGGTCGTTCTGAAAGCTTTTGGCCTTGCTCCCATCGATTTTAAATATCGACCTTTCTTGATCAAACTACTTACCGAACAGGTCGCCGGCTACTATGATCCAAAAACCCAGCAGTTCTATCTGGCGGATTGGATAGAACTCGAGGGACAGAGGCCTGTCATGGCCCATGAACTCACCCATGCCTTGCAGGATCAGCACTTCAATCTGCGGCGCTTCGAGAAATGGCCAAAGGGTGACTCTGATGCAGAATTGGCCGCTCATGCACTTATTGAGGGTGACGCTACGCTGGCAATGACACTTTACATGGCGAAGAATCCTCTGGTTGCGCTGGCGTTTATTCGGAGCCTTGGAGCGGAGAATGCGGCATCCGAACAGTTCAAACAGGCCCCGCGTGTAATTCGCGAATCGTTGATGTTTCCATACGAGGAGGGCTCCGCTTGGGCAACACAGGTGTACCGTCGTGGCGGATGGCCAATGGTGTCTCAGGCTTTTGCGAAATTGCCCCAATCCAGCGAACAAATACTTCACGTTGACAAGTACTTCAGTTATGAGGCGCCCGTAAAGCTTAGTTTGCCTGAATTCAAAGGGTTGCTCGGAGTGGGCTGGAAGAAGATTGATTTGGATGTAAACGGCGAGTGGGGCTGCTACCTAATATTGGATCAATTCCTCAATAGTGAGGAAACATCTAAGCAAGCAGCCGCTGGTTGGGCTGGCGACCGCTTTGCTGTTTATGAAAAAGACAATTCCGGAGATGTTTTCTTAGCCCAACTTACAGCCTGGGACACAGAGGTTGACTCGAAAGAGTTTTTCGACGCATACGAAAAAAGGACCGCAAAGCGTTATCCGCAGGCGAAGTCGTCTACGCAGCAACCTGAGCTTACTACCCAGGGCCATAGGTATAGCTGGAAAACTTCCGCCGGAAGCATAGTATTGGAGAGACGTGGTTTGCATGTATTGATCCTCGAAGGAATTCCGTTAGGGATCAACATCGACACTTTAGTCCGTGCGTCGTGGTAGCATTCGACTCATGCGCGTCTTCTTTAATCGTCTACGCTTTAGGTTATTCATTCTGTGTACCGTTTGAGTTGGTTCCCGATCATTGCTCATGAAGAAAGCAGTTAACCCACCCTCAGCCGTGAAGTCCAAACGTCTCCGCGAACTCGCCAACGATCTTCAGCAGCTTGAAACACAATTACGTCGCGGCGGTGGCGCTGAGAAAATCGAACGTCAGCATCAACAGGGAAAGCTTACCGCGCGCGAACGGATCAATCTGCTGCTGGAAAAGGATTCGTATTCGCAGGAGATCGGTTTGCTTGTCGCATACGATCAATACGATGGTGCGGCGCCTGGAGCAGGTGTGGTTACGGTCGTGGGTCGAGTTGAGGGTAGGGAAGTCGTCGTGGTTGCCAATGATGCGACTGTTAAGGCGGGCTCATGGTGGCCTGAGACCATAAAGAAGATTCTTCGGGCGCAGGAAATAGCGATGCGTTCGCATGTGCCGATCATATATCTCGTCGATTCGGCGGGTGTGAATTTACCCTACCAGGGTGGCGTGTTTCCGGGTCAATACGGCGCCTCACGCATTTTTTATTACAACTCCATCATGCGCAGATTTCTCAAGGTGCCTCAGATTTCAGCCGTCATGGGACCATGCATTGCCGGTGGTGCGTACCTGCCAGCTTTATCAGACTTCATCATCATGGTTGAAGGTACGTCATTTATGGGCCTCGGTGGCGCAAACTTGGTGAAGGGAGCAACCGGCCAGACCATTGATAACGAAACCCTCGGTGGCGCGAAAGCTCATAACGAACTTTCGGGCGTCGCGCACTACCGTGTTGCTAACGACGAGGCGTGCATCGAAAAGATCCGGGAGTTTGTTTCCGAATTGCCGAAGTCAATACCAGCTAAATCCACGTTGTTCGCAAGCCCCGCAAGCCCGGCGGAAGATCTTTACGAGATTTTGCCTGAAGATCACCGGCAGCCATATGACATGCGACAACTATTGAACTGTTTACTTGATGGTGGTCATCTCGACGAATTTCAAGCTGACTACGCGAAAGAAATGATTACGGGTCACGCAAGTATATGTGGCATCCAAGTCGGAGTAATCGCAAATCATAGAGGGATGGTGCGCAAGGCTGGCGGACAGCCACCGAAGTTCGGAGGAATTATTTATACCGAATCTGCCGAGAAAGTGGCTTACTTCATCGAAACCTGTAGTCGTCATCAAACGCCGTTACTATTCGTGCAGGATGTTTCGGGTTTCATGGTGGGGCCCGAAGCTGAACACTCCGGCATCATTCGAGCCGGTGCTAGATTTGTTGAAGCGATGGCGACTGCAGTTGTTCCCAAGATCGTGCTGACGGTTAATCACGCATCAGGCGCCGGTTATTATGCGATGGCTGGTCAGGGATTCGATCCGGATTTCATTTATAGCTGGCCGACGGGCCGGATGGGCGTGATGGAAGGCGACTCCGCCGTACAAGCTACCTTTGGCAGCCAGTTAGAAAAGCTCAAAAAGAATGGTGGAGCACCGGATGAAGCAATGACCGCGGAAATGAATCGAGTTCGGCAAACTTACGACACTGAGCTTGATGCCAGGTATGCGGCTGCGCGCGGATTCGTTGATGCGGTGATTACTCCTGAAAACACACGAACGGCACTGGAACTATCATTACGGACTAGTTTGAATTACAACGGCCCGCATCTTGGACAGTTTGTGCTTCCGAATAACCTCGTTTAGTTAAATCTTCGTCCAACATTTAAAGATTTCGTCACAATTTTCGACGGAAGTATGTGCGAGGTTGAGTATCCCTGTTCGCAGTGATACAAAACCTGTAATTTCCCTGCCTGCCCGTGAATTCACCCCCTCGTAGATTGGTCTTCGCAAAACGTACGCCGCCGTATGCGCAAAACGCACAAGGGAAGGAGAGAATTCATGAGCAATAGGGTCTTTAGCTCGACTGTTCTGGCTTTAACTGTGGGTTTCGCTCTAGGTCTCGCAGATCTTACAGTGCTTGCCAGGCAGGAGCCTTCAACTCAAAACACTAAGCAAACTAGCCGCAGCAAACGCGGAACCACCACGACGAAAAAGAGTAACGACACGACAGCATCGAGCACGGCAACAGGAGATCAAACTCCTGCTCCTACTCAAGAAATGACTCCAGCGCCTCCGCAGTCTAAAACGAGAAAAGGACGCAAGGGCGCTGCGGCTCCCGAGACCGCAACGGTTGCCACAATTCAAACCGAACAAACCGATCTGTCAGGTACCTATCCCGGCACATTTAAGTGCGACGAAATCGGGCTCACTGGTGACACTACTCTGACCATAAACGGAAACCAGTTCACAACTGCTGATGGAAAGAGTGGTCGGATTGTCGCCTCTACAACGCAAGGGTACACGGCCGTTGCACTACAGATGGGAGATGCAACAGCGGCGACACCGACGATAGTTTCGTTGCGAGGACGCAAAACAGGAGACAAGTTGGCTTTAACATCTGTGGATGCTGCTCATCCGTGTTCATTCACGCCAGCGCGAGCGGTTGCGACTCGCCGAAGTCGACGTTCGCCTCAGACAACACCAGCCCCAACCGCAACTGAGGTTGCTAGTCCTGCCGAAGCTGGGCCATCACCTGCAGACGTGACAGCTCCGGCAACTCCACGAAGGAAGACGCGCAAAGGTGCCACCAGGCCGGGAACAGCAACAGTCAACCCGGCGGTTCCAACAACGGCTCCGAGTGCGATGCCGAAGCCTCCGGCAACCGAGACTCCGGCTACCGTTCCAGTTCCAGCTCAAAATCCAAGTCCGAGTCCCGCGCCTAGCCCAACCCCCAGTCCGTCGCCGGTTCCAAGTCCGACACCTGAACCGACGCCGGCACCCAGTCCGTCGCCAGTTCCAAGTCCGACACCTGAACCGACGCCAAGCCCTAGTCCATCACCAAGTCCAAGTCCGGTTCCGAGGCGTCCATAACTAACCGAGCTGTCAGGTATAAAACCAGCCATCCGGGCGATGTGACTTTAAAGTCCATTGCCCGTATTTGCATGTTTAGTGGCGACAGATTAGAGTCCAATCATTTGAAGCTAGAGTGGAACTTATGAACCAGTTTGAGGAATCTCCTCTTCAAGTTAATGCCAGCCTCAGCGAGGAGCCGATCTCTACATCACCGACAAGATCGAACTCATTTCGCTAATTGCTAAGTGTGCTGTAGAAGCTAAGGATAAGAACGGTGCCAATCAAATCCTGAGTAACGCACTCTCGGTACTTGAGGCGCACGGTGATGATGAGGCCTTCTTTGGCGATTCAGAGTTTTTTGCCGAGTTGGCTCTCGAAAACGGCAGCACGGAGTTGGCTGGTAAGTTTGTTTCGAGGTTGGATCAAGATTCGCTTAGAAAGAGTCGGGCCCTCCTCAAACTTGCACTTGCTCGCGCTGGTCTGGGCGACAAAAACGCCGCGATCGCTTTGATCGAAGAAGCATTGAGACAAACCCCAGGATTAACAAACGCTCGCAAGTGCTCTTAAAGCAAATTGAAAAACAACAAAGCACTAATTGACTAATCGATGAAGGAAGTTATTCGCGTAGCTGCAGGGCAGGGCTTCTGGGGCGATTTGCCTGATGCGCCGGTGCGGCAAGTTGAAGGTGGGGCTATTGACTATTTAATGCTCGACTATCTGGCGGAAGTCACGATGTCGATCATGCAGAAACAAAAGGCGCGCGATCCAAACGCCGGGTATGCGAAAGATTTTGTTCCCTTGATGCGTCGGATTCTGGCCATCTGTGTGGAGCGGAATATCCGTGTCACTGCTAATGCTGGTGGTGTAAACGTGAAGGGTTGTGCAGATGCGGTTCGTGAAGTTGCGGGTGAGCTTGGTCTAAGTGGCAAAGTCAGAATTGGAATCGTGACCGGCGATGACATCATGTCGCGTCTCGATGAGTTTCTCGACAGAGGTATTGAACTTCGCAACATGGACTCCGGCGATCCGCTAGCTTCAGTTCGTGATCGTATCCAAAGTGCTAACGTCTATCTCGGCGCTTGGCCAATGGTCGAAGCCCTGAATTCGGGGGCGCAGGTGGTAATAACCGGGCGCGCTACAGATACAGGACTTACGTTAGCGCCTCTTATTTACGAATTCGGCTGGCGGTCGGACGATTGGGACAAACTGGCGGCCGGCACGATCGCTGGACACATCATCGAATGTGGTGCCCAGGCTTCCGGAGGCAACTGCCAGTTTGATTGGCAAAATATTCCTGATCTGGCCAATGTTGGTTTTCCAATCGCCGAAGGTTTTCCTGATGGGAGTTTTGTAATCACTAAGCACTCGGGCACCGGTGGTCGAGTGAACCTGCCCGCGGTAAAAGAGCAGTTGGTTTACGAGATGGGCGACCCGCGCGAGTACATCACACCCGATTGTGTGGCTGATTTTACGACGATCCAGCTCGAAGACAATGGTGAGAATCGCGTTCAGGTTTTCGGAATCAAAGGGCGACCAGCAACAGATTCTTTCAAAGTGTCGATTAGCTACTCGGCAGGGTTCAAAGCGGTCGGAACACTGGTCTACTCGTGGCCCGATGCATACGCGAAGGCTCAAGCGGCCAACAGAATTCTACGCGAACGGTTAGAAAGACTGGGGTTGCGATTTGATCAAATACTGAGTGAGTTTGTCGGCGCTAACGCGACCCATGGTCCGCTTGCCGGTACTCCGTCTGCGGAGACTCCCGAGGTTCAGCTGCGCGTTGGTGTGCGTGGTTCAGATCGATCGGCGGTTGAAAGATTCACTAAGGAAATCGCACCGTTGATTTTGACCGGACCGCCAGCAGTAACTGGCTTTGCTGGCGGTCGTCCAAAAGTTGAAGAAATAGTGGCGTATTGGCCTGCTTTAATACCAAAGGAAGTGATTGCTCCCAAAGTAGAGGTCCTCGAGGCATGAAAGTTCAACTGCTGAAGATTGCTCATGCGCGCTCGGGTGATAAGGGTGATACGGCGAACGTCGGATTGATAGCTCTTCGACAGGAGTCTTATCCGATCCTGGTTCGTGAGGTAACTGCGGCACGAGTCAAGTCACATTTCACGGGTATCTGCAAGGGCAGGGTCGAGAGATTTGAGTTGCCGAATCTTGGCGCGTTGAACTTTCTACTTCACGAGAGTCTTGGTGGCGGCGGTACGTTATCGTTAATGACAGACGCTCAGGGAAAGACTTTTTCCACCGCACTGCTTCGAATGGAGATCGAGATATCTGATTCCGAAGCGCAGGTGCTCGAGCTCAATAACTAGTAGATCATTCCCGCATGACTGATGATAGCAAGGTTATTTACTCATTGGACGGTGCAATTGCTCGCATCACGCTCAACCGGCCAGAAAAGAGAAACGCCCTCAACGACGAATTGATTGCCGGCATCAAGGGTGCTCTACAGCAAGCCTCTGAAGACCAGCGAGTAAGGGCTATTGTGATGACTGGTGCGGGCAAGGATTTCTGTTCAGGTGCGGATCTCTCGGCGTTGCAGAAGATAGCGGGCGCCTCTGTCGGCGAGAATGTAGAAGACGTTAGAACATTGCTCGAACTGTTTTTGTTGATTCGGCGGATTCCGGTGCCGGTGGTGGCCGCCGTTAAGGGGAGGGCGCTTGCAGGTGGGTGCGGATTGGCGAGTGCCTGCGATCTTGTGTTAGCGGCGGATACTGCTCGCTTTGGTTATCCGGAAGTAAAGATCGGTTTTGTTCCGGCGATGGTGATGTCGATTTTGCGCCGGAACATTTCGGAGAAGCGAGCTTTCGAATTGATTGCCCGCGGCGCAGAAATAAGCGCGGATGAAGCGAAGCAGTTCGGTTTAGTAAACCAGGTTTTTGCGGAAGAGAGTTTCGACGAAGCAGTTGCTGCATACGTCATCGAATTTGAAAGGGTTAGCCCCTCAGGATTGGCGCTTACGAAGTCACTGCTTTATCAGATCGATGGAGTGTCGTTTCGTGAGGCACTTGAGATGGGAGCCGACGTAAATGTTATTGCCAGGCTCACACAGGATTGTCAGGAAAGAATCAGCAAGTTCGTGAAGAAAGACTAGTCGTGCCAAGCTAAGGCGTCGTTTTGGTTGACCGTGATTTCTCACGTAGCCGCTTGATCTCATTTTGTATCGCTTGGGAGTTCTTCGCCTGAGGAGTCCTTTGGACGTACGCATCTAATTCATTTGCCGCGCGTTCTGGATCGCCTTTCATCTCATAGAACAATGCCAACGTGAGGCTGTCAGGTCTGACCTTGTTTCCGCTGAGGCTTGTGGCCTGGGAGATAGCCGCGTCGGCTTGGCTGAGCAGGGAGGAGCGATCTACTGCGGAGCTTGCTTCGTTGATTGTGGCGGCTTGATGAATTAGCGCGGTCGCGCGCATAAGAGCATTCATCGGATTTGACGGATTCAATCTCATAGCCTCACCAAAGACCGCCACGGCAACCTGATAGTTCTTTTGCTTCATGAGCAACAAACCGAATGATTGGTAGGCGCGTTCGTCGTTGGGATCAATCTCCCTCGCTCGATCGAGTTCCGCAATTGCCTCAGTAAAGAGCTCTCTTTTCAGAAACAGATTGCCAAGTTGCAGATGAGCGTCGAAATAATCAGGAAAGATCTGAATAGCCCTCCGGAAATTCTCAACAGCAGCTTCAGTTTTTCCCTCTTCTCCCAATTTGATCCCAAGGTCAAGGGCCTCCCTTGCCGAGTCCGGAACAACCTGATTGAAAGCATTTACTACACCGGGTTGAGCGATGGGCTTGTGCTTAATTGGTCGTAACTGAATATCTTGCGAGAAGCTTTGTGGCGCTGTTCCAAATGCGGAGACATCCGCATAGACTGAAGTGGTTTCGAACGTCATGCCATCCCCTTCGGCAGTTAACTGATAGGTTCCCCTACCAACTCCGGGAAACGAGAACCGGCCGCTAAGATCGGTGAAGGTTTCATGAATTGCTCTTCCATTAAAAGTAAGTTTCACCCTTACCGGATTGTTTGGTTGGAGTCCCGAAGGCGTGATGACTTTACCCGTGAGCACATTAGCTCCCTGGGCCGCAGCGAAGGTGGTACACAGAAAGAAAGCTGTCAGGAAGAACCCAACTCGCATCATAGTCTCTCCTGAAGGTGTTGGTTCATTGGCCTAAAAGAAGAGGCACTTCCTGAAGCGACTATACATCGTTTCACGAAGTGCCCCAAAAGCGTCGTCTCAACTTTAGAAGTTGAAGCGAACTCCGAGTTGAGCCTGGAACGGAATTCCTAACGGCTCGGAGAACCCGGTCGCGCCAAAGAAGTTGACTGGCTTGCCAAAGTCAGGCTCGCCCGTCACATTCTGGAACTGGTTGCCAAAGTTCCCGGTGTTGAAAACGTTGAATGCTTCGAAGAAGAGGCCAACCTTGTATCGCTCGCCCCATTTGAAGAACTTCGAAACCCGCACGTTCAATTGCGAGAACATATCTCCTCGGTGATCGTTAATTGGCAGTTTGTGCTGATCATCCACGCCTGGATTAACAGACTCGCGGTCGTTGTTTACGCCGTCGCGGTTAATGTCACACACGCAAGCGGGGAAGATGCTGTAAGGACGAGCCGAGGCCATCTGGAATATTGGTGCGACCTGGAAGTCCCATGGCAGATCAAAGATGCCGGAGATGACGAAGCGCTGAGGTTCGTCTTCGGCGGTAGGTCCCCAATTAATCGGGTCAAACTTAACGAATAAGTTCTGCGGCTGAAGGCCGAAGTCCGCAGTTGCGCCGAACCACGCGTTTGACTTCGAATACGTGTAATGAGCGTTCAGTTGAAACTTGTTAGCATAACGTCTCTTGAATGAGAGGGTGAATGCATCGTAGCGAGAACGGCTGTCTGATTGAGCCACGGTGATTCGACCTAACGGCGTTGCAGTGCCGAACTTGGCAGTTAACTCTGCCGCGTGCGCCGCAAATTGAGCCGTAAGCACGCGCCCTGGGTTCGGCGAGCTGCGCTGCGAGTTGATAAGTGGTCCGATGCGGGGGTTAATGTCCAGACCCGTGAACTCGTGAAGGCCAAGAATATGGATATAGTCAAATTCGACAGCCATGTTTCTGCCAATCTCCTGAGCGTAGCCGATGTTCCATTGCTGCGTGTAGGGAGACTCGAAGTCCGGATCGAGCATCCTGCCTCGTGTACCGGACAGCGGATTGTTAAGTGGACGCGGGATGGAGGGTGGTGGTGAATCGATGCTGAGATTGGCGCCGTCATTTAAGAATGTGGCATAAATCTCTGGATTCGCCTGTTGCACTGCGAAAAGCGGCACGTTCAAAAACGACTGGTCAAAGTAAACGCCATAGCCGCCTCTTACGACCGATCGGCCATCACCACGAGCATCCCAGGCGAGACCGATTCGAGGACTAAGATTGTTCTTGTCGTCCTCCACCACTTTACGCGCGAACGGGCTGCCGATGATCTGCAGAGCCTGGAATGTCCGGTTCTCTGCCGCGTGGGCATGATCCACGAATCCGAAGTCCACGTCGTACCGAACTCCAAGGTTAAGGGTGATGCGCGGTGTAATCTTCCAATCGTCCTGTGCATAAAGGGCAAACTGCTTTGCACCATCACGCAAGTTGAAACTTGGGTCGCCACCTGACAGAAACACAGCGCCCACGACTCCAATGCCCGACAGGTCAGCCGGTGTGCACGTTGCAGTCCCCACTATTGCTGGACAGGTAACTGGTCCGGGCAGAATCTGCGTTGTTTTGAACCCTTGCGGGAATTGTCCGGGGTTTAGCGCGATCTCATCAGCGTTGAAGTTGAAGTCGTACTCCGGAGCGGAGTTGAACGCGAAGAGGCCACCGAGCGTTGGGACGAAGGTGAAGTCCCCACCAAACTTGAAGCCGTGGTTGCCGCGGTTCCACGTCAGGTCGTCTCGAAACTGGTGCTTCTTCTGCAGAGTCTGCTGTGGAACGTTGCCGTTGCGACCCACCGCCAGGCCGTCTGGGAAGAAGAGTAGGTTCAAGTCGGTCGTAGCATTGATGCGGTTGTCAAAAGTCTGAAACTGGTAGGTGAGCTGGTTGACTGTGTTGCTTGTAAGAGTCGAAGTCAACGAACCCAAAAAATTGTAGAGGGTGTTAAGACTTTCGTTACCACCAGAAAGGTCGGTGCGAACAATCAGGAAGCCGGCCTGGTCGTTGAGCGCATCATTATTCTGGCCAGCGAATCGAGCCACGAGGGTGTGCTTCGGCGATAGGTTGAAGTCGCCTTTCACTGTGTATTGCCAGTCGTTGAAAGGCTGCGGCAGAAATTGAACAGCCTTGTAGCCGAACGGTTCAAGGAAACCGATCTTAGTTTTGTCGACGCCCGGCACAATAGAGTTGCCGCGCTCGCGAGTGCGCTCAACGGTGCCGAAGAAGAAGGCCTTGTCGTGTTTAATTGGTCCGCCAAACGATCCACCAAATTGCTGGCGGCTGAATGGAGGCTTCACAGCATCGGCCGGATCTGGAAACAGATCTGCGTTAGCTTTGGCCAAAAGTGCCGGCGCGTTCGCATTCAGTGCGTCATCGCGGAAGAACCCAAATGCTGAACCGTGATATTCATTGGATCCACTCTTGGACACAACGGAAAGCAATGCACCACCTGAACGTCCATTAGCTGCTGAAAAGCGCTGGGTTGAGAGAGCGAATTCCTGAATTCCTTCCATCGAGAAATTCTGCAGGATGCCGCCTACTGCGTTGTCTTTATTATCCCCACCATCTATGGTCACATTCAGGTTTCGACCAGTGGATCCGCCAACCGAAAACGTTCCCACTCGAGCTTTAGTTGGATCGAAAGAAGGTTGCAAGGTAGCGCCGGGAATCAAGATCGCGAGCGACGCGAACGAGCGGCCATTCACCGGCAGATTCTCTAAGCGACGCTGATCTATGACTCCGCTCACATCGGTCTTGGTGGTTTCTACCAGCGGTGCGCTTTCACCCGTGACTGTAACAGTCTCCCCAATACCACCGACTTTTAAGTCTGGATTCACACTCGTCCGCTGTAGCACGTTTATCACAACAGGCTCTTGCACGTATTTAGAGAAGCCTTTGGCCTCAACTTCCAAGCGATAGTTGCCTGGTACGAGCTGAGTTATTTCATAGTTGCCATCGGCACTCGTGGTTACTGTTCGTTCAGCATTTGTTCCAATATTGATTAGCTTCACCGAAGCGCCTGGAACGAGGCCACCTTTCTCATCTTTAACTACGCCGGTGACGGTGCCGGTGTTGGATGTTTGGGCCAACACGCTTTGCGAAGTGCCAAAGAAAGCAACGAGCCACAGCGGCAAAAAGATCGAGAAAAGCCATCTTCTTAAACAGCTAGTCTGCATGGTGATTGTCTCCTGTAAATGGTGCATGGTGGGGGAGAAGTTTATGCTGACGGGGTTCCCGTCATTGCTGTGCAGATTGTGGGTGCAACCGACATGCCTTTGAAACTTGGCTGCCAAAAGCTAAACATTTTCGCTTTTTCGTTCGTGAAACGAGTAAACGGTGCGCGCCCAATCCAAAAAAAAGGATTGCATCCACAAATTTGAAGTCGCAGGGGTACAGGAACCGAGTTCAAGGTAGTGAGCGAGCGAGGGTTATTGCGAAGTCGAGTGGTGGCGTTTGAACTTGATGTACCAAGCCGATCTCTTTGGCTTCAGTCGCATCAATGAGTCGACTCGTGGCAAGTAGCTCCAGCGCCTTTACTCTTCCAATCAACCGGGGCAGACGTTGAGTTCCACCCCAGCCAGTAATGATCCCGAGTCGTGCACCGGGATGGGCAAAAACCGCGGTATTCGAAGCGATGCGAATATCACAAGCGAGAGCGAAGTCCAAACCTCCACCCATGCAGTAGCCATTTATGGCAGCGATGGTTACTTGATTTGCGTCGGCGATCCGTTGCATCAAGGCTTGACCTCTTTGTGAGAACGATTGCGCGCTTGCCTGATCCATGGTTGCTAGTTCACGAATGTTAGCTCCTGATAAAAACACGTCTTGTGAACCGGTAAATATGATTGCGCGGAGACTATCGTGATCACCGAGTTGACGCAGGAGTTGATCGAGCTCGTTGAGTAAGGCTGTCGAGAGTGGATTTCGTTCGGATGCTCTATTGAAAGTTACGATCGCAATAGAGTCGGAGAGTGCCAGGACAATTGGAGAAGTCTGTGGACCATTCATTCGCGAGGCTTCACGTTCTCTTGTAGAAACTTCACGATGTCTTCCGTTGATGTTCCTGGTAGGAATATTTCAGAGACTCCTTGTTGTTTCAGTTTCGGTAGGTCTTCCTGAGGAACGATTCCGCCGACCAATACGAGACAATCGTTCATGCCCTTCTCACGTAGAAGCTGCACGATGCGAGGACAGAGTGTGTTGTGTGCTCCGCTTAGAATAGAAACACCGACCGCATCGACGTCTTCCTGAAGAGCTGCAGTAGCGATCATCTCGGGTGTTTGTCGTAGACCCGTGTAGATAACTTCCATCCCAGCGTCACGGAGAGCACGCGCAATAACTTTGGCGCCCCGGTCGTGACCATCAAGACCAGGTTTGGCTACTAGTACACGGATTTTTCGATTGGACATATCGATCTAGAACGCAGGCTCTTCATAGATACCGTAAACGTCACGAAGCGCCGAACAGATTTCTCCTAGCGTCGCATAGGCGCGAACAGCATCAATCGTTGCCGGCATTGTGTTCTCGTTATTCCTCGCCGCGAGCTTTAGTTTTTCGAGCGCATTTGGTACCGCTCCAGCGTCTCTTCGCGAACGAGTCTCCTCGAGACGTTCCACTTGATGAGTACGAACCGACTCATCAATGATGAGGATTGGCACTTCAGCCGGCTCATCGGTCATCGCATACTTATTCACGCCGACAATTACTTGATCGCCTCGTTCAACGGCCTTCTGATAATGGTAGGCCGAGTCGTGTATTTCGCGCTGCGGAAAACCCTTCTCAATCGCCGCGACCATTCCGCCCATAGCGTCGATTTTGCGGAAATAATCGAGCGCTTCCTGCTCCATTTTCTCGGTTAGTGATTCGAGATAGTAGGAGCCGCCCAGTGGGTCGACAGTGTTAACGACGCCAGTTTCCTCGGCGATGATCTGCTGCGTGCGGAGTGCAATTAGTGCAGCTCGGTCAGTCGGTAGTGCTAGGGCTTCGTCGTAGGCATCAGTATGTAAACTCTGTGTACCGCCCAATACGCCCGCCAGTGCTTGAATGGCAACTCGAACAATATTGTTCAGCGGTTGTTGCACGGTGAGCGAGACGCCGGCTGTCTGGGTGTGAAACCGTAGCTGAAGGGTACGCTCAAATTGACTACCGAAACGACTCTTCATTTCGCGAGCCCAAATCCGCCGCGCAGCTCGATATTTAGCAATTTCTTCGAAGAAGTCATTGTGAGCGTTGAAGAAAAAAGACATCCGCGGAACGAATCGATCCACATCCAAGCCAGCTTCGACACCCCAACTGACGTACTCGATACCGTCACGCAGAGTAAACGCGAGTTCCTGCGCCGCAGTAGCACCAGCTTCGCGGATGTGATAACCGCTGACTGAAACTGGGTTATAGCGCGGAACCCGATCTGTGCAGAACTCGAAAGTGTCGACGACCAACTTCATTGCCGGCTTGATCGGGTAAATCCATTCCTTCTGTGCGATGTATTCCTTCAGAATGTCGTTTTGAAGAGTTCCTGAGATCTTGGTCCAATCGGCGCCTTGCTTGTCTGCGACGACAAGATACATTGCAAGTAAAACTGATGCTGGCGCGTTGATCGTTTGTGAGACGGTGACCTGTTCGAGAGGGATATTGTCAAACAACACTTCCATGTCGGCGAGAGATGAGACCGCGACCCCACATTTACCAACTTCGCCCTCTGCCAACTGGGAGTCAGCGTCGTAGCCCATCAAGGTTGGCAAGTCGTAGGCAACGGATAGACCGTTTTGACCCTGTTCAAGTAAGTATCTAAACCGCGCATTGGTTTCCTCAGGCGTACTAAAACCTGCGAATTGGCGCATCGTCCAAAGTTTGCCCCGGTACCCAGTGGGGTGTATGCCTCGGGTATACGGAAACTCGCCTGGGAAGGAGGTATCGTTGGTAAAATCTATGGTCGCTGTATCGGCGGGAGTGTAAAGTCGGGCGACTTCTTCTAGTGAAACAGTTTGGAAACTCTTCTTGCGTTCCGGACGCTTCGTTAGTGCCGGATCAAGGGTCTCATTTTCCCATCGTTCAACCGCCTCTTCGGCGTTTGAAGGGTGTTCCTTTGTTTCAGGCATTTAACTTCTCTGTTAACAAAAATGTTCCAGGAAAATCGGATATTAAGTTACCGATTTTAGGGTGTCAAACCGCGCACAAAATCGATGAGGTGTTTGCGAGTGGGGAGCGCGGCTGCGATGGCAGTCACAGCCGCGCGAAACTCGGAGGGGAACCCGGTTACGTGGATGTCGAGCAGGGAACTAATCGGCAGGCTTCTGCGGGCATGGAACTAGATTCTCTATTATCTACTGTGGTCACTCTACTGGTACCACATATTCGTTGCTGCGAACCATGTTCAGCCGCGATCGCGCGGCTAACTCGATAGTTCTGGGATCCGTTTTCAACTTTTGGACTTCCGCTTTGAGCGATTGATTAACGCCGCGAAGCGATTTGACGTCAGATTCAATTGAAGACAACTGAAGGGCGGCTGTTTGAGCTTTTGCTCGCGTGCGCATGTTTACGGTGGCGCAAACGGCAGCGATGGCCAGGATCACCATGCTGAATACCACCCAGGATGGGATAAGCCCACCACGGCGACGGACCTCGGCTCGGGAGCCCAGGATGTCGATTGAGATCTCTTGGACCGTTGCCAAAGAGGTGTTTGCTCGTGGCAGCACCCGCTGTGATTTAATTCGTTCGTCTACCCAGTAACTATTTGCGACCCTGCTCACGTAACACCTCCATGTCCTTGGTCTTCTTCTGGTTCCCGGAAAGCTGTAATGACGTTCGGCTCAGAAAAGAGCTACCTAATTGCCGTAAAGCCTGAAATTAGGCTCAATTCGCAACTGATCGACGTCGACGCCTTCGTTGTTGCGATACGCGCAAAGAAGCCATTTTGCGTCGGAGAGTCACCTTTGATTGCGAATGTCGGGAACTCTTCGAAACCGAGAAGTTTGCTCTCATCTGACAATTCTCCAATGTATCTAAGCCCAACTGCCGCTTTGGGGGTTGTAAGCCAGCCACGCTTGAAATACTGAACACAACGGCAAAGCTGAATCCCCGATTTCGACCTTGCGCCCCCTGTTTGTTCGTTTGGAGTTTCTAGTCCTCGGTTAAGAATTTGCTTAACTTGCTTTGCAGCTTCGGCCACAAGATAGGCGATCATTGCGAACTAGCTACCACAACAAAGTGTGCTTTGTAATGGGTCAATGTATTGTCAATCAACGACTTAGCTGCAAAGTTGCCGGAATGTAGCATCCGTGCTTAAGTGTGTAAAGATATTTCTCATCAAGGCTTTAAGCCTGTAAGTTGAACGTTTACTTGAACTAACAGCGCTTAAGCTGAGTTATCGGCGAACGGGAGGCGAACGAAAATCGGGTTCAAGCTGGATGAAGAAGTGCGTCGGCTTATGGCTGGGTTAAAACTTGTTGACAAGTTCGAAGAGCGGCAATTAGACTCAGACCCGAGGCTGGCTGAAGCTTTGTTCAGAATGCAGCCCGGCACGAACCAATAACACCTACTGGCTTGTCCCCCGATTCAAGCTGTTCGATCCATGACACCTCAATAGTGGGCCTAGTTAAGACCATTAGATTTCAGGGAATGCTCTAGATGTCTGATTCTTCCGAATTAGGTCGGAGCACACAATCAGTGCTTTCAAACCCATCGAAGCTACCTATTAGCTCAATAATCAGTGCAGTCTGTGAGGCGGCAACCCAAGGTCCGGATCGCCTTTATGAAGTTATGATCAAAATGAGCTTGATGGTGGAAGCCACCGCTCCCACGTACGGGCTCTCGATCTGGATCGGATCACAAAACGGCAAGCCAAGGCCGCAATGGGCCGAAGGCCTGGCAGAGGATGAGCTTGAGATCGCCGAGTTAGTTGTGGCGGAAGCTTTGGCCAGCAAAGGACGTTTTACCACCGCACGCGAGGGTGACTCTTCAATCTGCTTATTACTGAGTATGGCTGCAGAAGGCAAGGAGGGTGCGGCACTCTATGGACGTTGCGTAAAGCCGTTAACCGCAGATCAAGCCAAGGACTTGTGTGCGCTAGGCGAAGTAGCTCAATTGGCGCATCTTCATCTGGCTTCGACTATTCGCGAAGAACCGTCAGAACACCAAGCATCCAGCCTAAGATCGACTACAACACTGCCAGGAATGGTTTTTAGCAGCCGAGCAATGTCAGAAGTTGCGCGCAACGTTGAGCGAATCAAAGATTCGGATTCAACGGTTTTGGTTACTGGAGAATCCGGGACCGGCAAGGAACTTATCGCGCGTGCCATTCACCGAGTTAGCCACCGGGCCGAACACGAGTTTATTCCTTTCAATTGTTCCGCAGTTCCGGCGGAACTAATTGAGAGCATGTTGTTCGGTCACCGTAAGGGTACGTTTACTGGTGCCCTAAATGATCATGCCGGATTGATTCGTTCCGCGGAAAATGGAACTCTGTTTTTGGATGAAATTGGGGATTTGCCACTTGCGCTCCAACCCAAACTGCTTAGATTTCTGCAGGAGGGTGAGGTGCATACGTTGGGTGAAAAGGCGCCCCGCAAAGTCAATGTTAGGGTCATCGCGGCGACCCACAAGAATTTGGAGCGATTGGTGGGTGAGAAACAGTTCCGTGAGGATTTATATTATCGAATAGCCACGCTGACTCTTAAGGTACCTTCCTTACGTGAACGTCCAGAGGATATCTCGACGCTCATTTCACATTTCATAAGTCATTACGCTCGCAAAAATCAAAAACCGATTTCCGGAATGACCTGGGAAGCTATTCAAATTCTTGAAAGTTATTCGTGGCCAGGGAATATTCGAGAGTTGGCCGCAGAAATTGAGCGGCTGGTTTTGTATGCTGATGACGACGGCTATATACGTCCACAGAATATTAGCCCGCGTATTCATCCCCAGTCTGATTCAGAAACGCGAGTCTCCGGAGAAAAACTCGATGACCTTCTGGAGAGTTATGAACGACGTGTAATCACGGAAACGTTGAAACGACATGATTGTAACGTTGCAAAAGCCAGCGAGGCTCTGGGTCTGGGTTCGCGACAGACCTTGTACAAAAAACTGAAACGACTAGCTATAGATATTGGCGAGTTTCTCCAGGAAGATACTGCACCAGGATTACAGTTTCGTAGTCCCGAGCGGTAAACGCCCTCCCACAAACTGCACCGAAGCGAAGCCCCTCTAAAATCGTTCCGGCTATTCCAAACTTGTTCTATGTCTTCAATATGTTTCTTACGTACGCCATTTGTTTTGTATTAGCCCTGCTCATTCATGAAGGCTCTCATTCCCTTGCAGCATATGCATGTGGTGTCTCGATAAGCGAATTTGGCTTTGGTTGGGGACCAAGAGTCTTTGGCTTCCGCGTTAGAAACGTTGAATACATTTTCCGAGCATTACCTCTCGGCGCATATGTCAGATTTGATTTGGTGGAACTACAAGAACGTAAGTTGCGCCAGCAGATATTAGTGCTGATGGCCGGAATCATTGGAAATCTGATCGCGGCAAGTCTGCCGATCAGTGGCACATTTACCTTGATGAACTATCTACTGGCGGCCACGAACATTCTTCCGCTCTACCAACAAGATGGATGGAAATGCGGGATGTTAATGCTTCGTAAAATCATGCAACGTAAAAGTGCTGCGGTGGAATGGGTCTTCACGATCGCAGGAAGCGCTTTGAGTTTTGTGGTAATCGCTGTGGAAGTTTTGCGACGCTTTTCCTAATTTAAGTGTTCAGTCGAATGAGCGACTCACCAACAGCTTCGATGCAACCCTCTCAGTACTCGCACTTAGATGTGACGATTCGCTGGCGCTGGGGTGTTATCTGTGCCGCGGTATTGTCACTCCTCAGTCTGTATCCGCAGTTTCATCTCTGGTTGACTCGCGGAGAGTATTGGCAGGACGCAGTTGCGTACAATCAGGGACTCGGTGATGAAGTCGCTTACGCTGCCTACGTTAAGTCATTGATCGAGGGCAAGCCTCGACGCAACGATCCTTACACCGGACGTCAGGACAACGCGGGTTCTCGGCTTCCTGAGTCACTTTTTTCGATCCAATTTGTCCCGGCATACATGGTGGCATTGCCAGCTCGCGCCCTCGGGATTTCGGCAACAACGGCGTTCATGTTCGTCACTCCGCTCGTCGCATTCTGTTCAGGTTTGCTCGTGTTTTGGTTCGTTGTGTCATTAACGCATAACAACTACCTTGCGGCCTGTGGCGTTCTTGTAGTTCTGTGTTTGGGCACTCTAGCAGCAGGCGAAGGAACGTTTAGCAGTCTAACGGGGCGAGAAACGCACTTCGATTTCTTCCCCTTTCTGCGGCGATACGAGCCGTCTGTCTGTTTTCCCTTCTTTCTCTTGTTTTTTATTCTCGTCTGTAGATTTCTGAAAAAACCACAGCGAGCTGTTTTTGCCGGCTTTTCAGTCGGGAGTCTTTTTGCAGTACTGGTTTTTTCCTATTTCTATCTCTGGACTGCGTCGGCAGCATGGCTCGCCGTAATCGTGACGTTGTCGTTCATCAGTCGACCAGCGGATCGTCATGCCATATTTCGGTTTCTGATCGTCGTTGTTGCGATAAGTACCTGTGCCCTCATTCCCTACTTCGCAATGATCTTTAATGGTCTGGAATCTACGCGAACTGTCCAATCGCTGGTGTCTTCTCGTAAAGCGGATCTGTTTTCGGTGGCAGAACTACTCGGCGCCGCAGTGCTTATCATTCTTGCGTGGGGAGTAAGACGAAATCATCTTAACTTTAAAGACACCACCGTGATTGCTGCAGTTTCGTTTGCTCTATTGCCTTTCGTTGTTCTCAATCAACAGATCATTACTGGTCGTGTACTGCAGCCAATTCATTACAAGGGTTTTGTTACGAGTTACTCCGTACTGATCGCATTTGTAATTGTGTCCGGCTTGCAATGGCAAAGGCAACAGAGGGAGAGCTCACAGACCTGGCAACTCTCGAAACGAGCATTACTGTGGATAGCAATCGCAGCCTTTGACTGGGGGTTCATTGAAGCACGGCAAGCGACGAAGCGAAGCGCTGAAGCCAATAACCTGGCCGCACAAGAGATGCATGTCTACGCTCACTTTGACGATCAGTTTCGTAAAGGACTGCAAAGGAATGTCGATGAGGTAATGTTGTTTGACGACCTTCGTATGGCAGATGGCGCGCCTGCGGCCTCGCCCTTTCCAGTGTTGTGGGCGCCGCACATGGTTGTTTATCCAGGTGTGGCTCAACAGGAGAGCAAGGAACGTCTGTTCAAACATTTGTACTACACGGGCGTTGGAGTTCGTGATCTCGATGATTATTTTCACGGTCAAAATGTCTACTACGGATGTGCTGTAGGATTATTTGGCTTTGATCGATTTATCGACGGACTCAATCCGAACGCCAAGCCGATTACGACCGAAGAAAAGAATGCTGAACTCCAGTCTTATTCTCGCTTTGTGGAAACTTTCGACAAACAGCGCGCCTCGAGTCCACGTCTTTCGCATGTGATTGTGGCGGCCGATCGGGAAGGCAGACTTCAGAATCTTGATCGTTGGTATCAACGTGATGGGGGTGAACAGGTAGGTAAGTTCAAGATTTATCGAGTGAAACTCAGGGATGACCTCGCGGTTCAAACTTCTGTTGTGGTTCGAGAGAGCATTCCGTTCTAAGGAAACAGTCAAATGTCAGAGCAACTTACACACCTTCCACCTATTGTCCGAGCAGGTACGCTAGATGCTGGCTACGACCAAAAAGGGTTTGTCAACACGATGCTGTCCAGCCGGCGATTGCTCGTGATCGTTTTCATGCTGGTGATCTTTGCGGCCGCCTCGAGGCCAATCAAAGATCCGGATTTCTATTGGCATTTGAAGACTGGGCAGTACTTGCTAGAGACTAAGACGATTCCGTCAACCGACATGTTTTCGTGGACCCGCTTTGGGAGTGAATGGGTAACACATGAATGGTTGTCGGAATTATTCATGTTTTCCATCTTTCGAGTGCTGGGCTACGGTGGCTTGATTGTCATGTTTTCGCTGGTAATTACGGCGGCTTTCAAAATTGCTTATCGGCGTTGCAAAGAGGTTGCCGATCATCCTTATGTTGCAGGATTCGCATTAATCGTGGGCGCGGCTGCAACGATGCCAACGTGGGGTGTTCGTCCGCAAATGTTCTCACTGCTTTTTGCCAGCATCTTTGTTGTCCTTCTTGGAGATTACTACCGTGGGAAGAGCACGCGCTTGGTTTGGTGGCTGATTCCGTTAACTGCGTTATGGGTCAATATGCACGCGGGTTTCGCAATGGGTTTGGCTTTCATAGTGCTAACGATGATCAGCCAGCTCGTCGATACGTTGCTATTGCGTGAAAGAACTCTCTCTGAGACGTGGAAAAGTGTTCGGCGGTTGGGTTTGGTTTTTGTCGGGTGCGTCGCGGCTGTTTGTGTGAATCCGAGTGGCGCGCGAATGTACTCCTATCCGTTCGAAACGCTGACCTCTCGAGCCATGATGCAGTATATCCAGGAATGGAAGTCTCCCAACTTTCACGAGTCTATGTTCCAGGCATTGGCTTTGTTACTGCTTGTGACCTTTGCCGCGCTCGCGTTATCAGCTAAGCGCGTCCGTCCGGGTGAACTACTCATACTTCTGGTCATGACTCTCGCCACGCTGCGATCGAGTCGCAACGTTCCATTCTTTGCACTGGTTGCAATTCCGTTGTTGGCGGAACATTCGTGGAACTGGGTTGCTGCTCAGCGGTGGGGGAGATGGGTCACGAAACCCGAAAAACGCGAAAGCGGACGAGCCTCGTTGATGAAACTAGTACTCAATGTAGCGATACTCTTAATTACTCCCCTGACAGTGGTGGCTGTTAGAGTCGGTAACAGCGTTGCAAACCAACCTGCCACAGAAGCCGGGATTTACCCGGCAGCGGCCGTCGACTTTATGGTTAAGGAAAAGCCTCCGCAGCCCATCTATAACGAATATGTTTGGGGTGGGTACTTGATTTGGCGTCTCTATCCTGAGTATCGCGTCAACATGGACGGGAGAGCGGACGTTTATGGCGACGATTTGGTCGAAGAGTCTTTGGCGGTCCACGACGGTGAACCGAAATGGCGGGACTCGTTAAATCGCGACGGAGTCCGCACTGTATTAGTTAAGCCTGATGTCCCGCTTGCGAGCCTCCTTAGGGAGGACGCGGCCTGGAACAGAGTTTTCGAAGATAAGTATTCGGTAATATTTGTGCGAAAGTAAGCTCAAAAATAATCAGTCTCTGCGGCGAACTACTGAGGGCCATTGAGCAAGGGTAGAGTAGGAACCAGTCCGTTCCCTGTCCATATTCCACACCTAGAAAACCTCGCAGCGTCGCTTCTCCGGTATTGCAGCTCTACTTTAAAGCTAAGACCAAACAGTCTCTGACGCCGGCGGTGTCATTAGGCGCGAGTTGTTCTCTTACCAGCCAACGTTGAGCCTCCACACGCTGGTACAGCCCATGATGTCCTTCGTATTTACCTTGCGGGTGAATCGAGTCATAACGGTTGTCAACCAGAGGCGACAAGCCAAAACTCCGAAAGATTTCTGCTAAAAGAAACCGCTTTCACTGGAGTGGGCTTATTAACACGCCAGGCCGTTGTAAACTCCGGGCGACAAGCCGATAAGCCCTTCCCTCCCAAAAACGAGCAAAAACCTACAAATCATTGAATGTTCGTTACGGCATGACCTTTGTAATGAACTCCGTGCGCCCGCTAGGCGAATCCGAACGGATTACCCGAGAGCTTAGAGGGGCAGGCTAAACCAATGAAAAGTGTCGATCGCAAAAACGGGCTGATGGTTGTGTTGGGGATAGTGGTGGTAGCGCCATTTCTCCTGATCGCCTCGGCGGTAGGCATCCACGCTGCAGGGCTTGTCCAAAACGCGAAGCCTGAAGTGTTTTGTTTGCTTCTCGCCTTGGCCAGCATCGCAGCACGGATATCCGACGGCCATCTTACGTTAGGAAACACCGCCAAAGCACAAACGCGATCGTCAGAACCTTCAGTGGACACTGATCTACGGGGGTCATCCATGAGGGTTGGCTACTGATTCTCGCACACTTGGTCCTTCCGCCAAGCTCGAAGATGCATGGTGGGTAAGGGCGCAATGATTAACTCTTAACCCAAATCTAAGGAGCAAAAAAATGATTAAGAATTTTCTTCGAGATGAAACGGGCCTTGAACTTTCAGAGTACGCAGTTGCGGCAGCTTTGATCGCACTGGCCGTCGTTGGCATCTTCGGTACGCTCGGTAACAACATCAACGGCGTTATCGGCAACCTCGCGAACAAGATCAAGTAGGTACAAAACTTTGCGAGAGAGAAGAGCGCGTCAAACCGCAATGCCGGAAGGCGCGCCTTCTTTTCGCTTCTAAGGAGACTCAATGTTTAAAAGCTTTTGGAATGACGAAACTGGCCTTGAACTTTCCGAGTACGCAGTTGCGGCAGCTTTGATAGCACTTGCAGTAGTCGGCGTTTTCGGAGTCCTCGGTAACAACATAAACGGTGTTATTGGCAATCTCGCCAACAAGATTAAGTAAGAACTAACCACTGTATGAGGCGGTGCGCGCGCCTTCTTTGGTAGCAAAGGAGAAAGCCGTGATTAAAAGATTTCTTAAAGATGAAACAGGTCTTGAACTCTCCGAATACGCAGTAGCTGCTGCTCTGGTCACTCTTGCGGTGATTGGTGCTTTCACAGCGGTTGGAACGAACATCAACGGCGTAATCGGAAACCTGGCAAGCAGGATCAAGTAGCCAATCAAATCACGAACGCGTTCCCACCTCTAGTTCTTTTCAAACCTTTCACGCTCTCAACCCGTTGGAGGCAAGCTTCGATGCCTGGCTCGGTCAGTCTTATTAGTGCCGCGTTCCTCGTTCCGCTATCGGTCATCATTTCTTATTACGATGTCTGTTATCGGCGGATTCCAAATCCGTTTGTTCTGGCCACGCTGGCGACGGGAATCTTGATAAACGCCTTCTACGGCGGTCTCAGTGGCACGTTAACCAGTCTGGCTGGTTGTTTCATCGCATTCGCGTTGATGTTTGTCTTGCACGTTTTTGGAGCCATGGGCGCAGGCGACGTCAAGCTCTTTGCCGCCATCGGCGCCTTGACGGGCGCTCATCTTGTTTTACCAACATTTCTAATAGTTGCTTTGACCGGTGGAGTTTTGGGCATCGTTTCGATGATTCGAGCGGGCCAATTGAAATTCACCATGATGCGAGTTTTTCAGATCCTGATCGGACTTCTGCCAGGATACAAGGTGCCTCGATTCCCAGTACCTGCGGATCGGCGGCACACCATTCCTTATGGAGTTGCGATTACCTTCGGCAGTTTTATTTCGTTAGTCCTCTTCCGCCCCTAGGGAAAAGGTTTAACCACGGTTACTCAATTTAACCGATACGGAGAATAGCAATGCGCAACAAACGATTCTTAGTCGTCTTGGCAGGAGCCCTGGTATTTGGATTATTGGCCGCGGTTTCCGTCAGTCGTTACCTATCAAACGCCCAGGCTTTTGCGAAAGACATGAGTAAGGTCGCTGTCGCGAAAGTAGCAATTCCACTCGGAACCAAGATCATTCCTGAACAAGTGATGATGGTCCAGTTCCCAAGAGAGTCGATGCCCGATGGGACTTTCGAAAACATGGACAAGCTCACCGGCCGCGTCGCGGTTGTAAATATCGCTGTCCGAGAACCAATCACTGAAGCGCGTCTGGCTCCAGAAGGTACTGCCGGCGGCCTTTCCGCGGTTATTCCCGAAGGTTACCGGGCCATGACGGTTAAGGTCGACGACGTGATGGGTATCTCCGGTTTCATTATGCCGGGGACGCTTGTGGACGTGGTTGTTACGATCACTCCGGAAGACAATTCAAACGGTCGTGGTCCGATTTCGAAGATCGTGCTGCAGAACATCAAGGTCCTCGCAAACGGTCAGAACATCGACAAACCTGAGAATCAGCGCGACGCGAACAGCGTAAAAGCGGTAACGCTGCAGGTGACTCCCGAACAGGCGGAGAAACTGGCACTGGCTTCGTCAGAAGGAAGATTGCAGCTGGTTATGCGCAATTCAATCGACCAGGGTGATGAAGAAACCACCGGGGTAAACAAGAGCAAGTTGCTAGGTGGTGACCGTGCTCTTCCGGCTCCTGAACCCGGTTCGTTGAAGAGCGAACAGCCAAAGCCAGAAGTTAGACCGAGACCCGTGCAGCGCCGAGTTAGCGTAGAACAGGAAGCAAAGCCTGCGACGCCGGCTCCGCCACGTGCCTCAGTAGAAGTAATTGAAGGCACAAAGAAACGAAACGTTGAGTTCCCGTAAGTCGAATGACGCGGAATTTGAATTCAGGCAGGCGCTCTTAGCAGCGCCTGCTTTCGACAAAAGATTAGCTAGCAACAAAGGAGCATAGACATGCAGAGCCGTTCCCAGATCACACGCCAGGTCAGCTTGCTGATGGCGTCTTTGGTCATCCTTCTCATCAATTCCGTCGCGTTCGCCCAGGAGAACTCTTACAAAGCGTCGTTCAAAGAAAACAAGGACGCCGTTGCTGTAAACGTTTTGGTTGGTCAATCGCGAGTTATTAACTTTGACAGGCCAGTCGGTCGTTTTTCGGTTTCCAATCCCGAAATCGCTGAAGCGGTCCTCGTTACGCCAGATCAAGTTTTAGTGAATGGCAAGGCGTTTGGTCAGGTCAACTTCATCGCCTGGGAACAATCAGGAAAGGAGTATTTGGTTTTCGATGTTTACGTCAGGGCCAATCTCTCGCTGATCGACTCTCAGATGCGAGTCTTGTTTCCGAAGGATGACATTCGGCTGAGCCAGGCAAACGGTTCCGTTGTGATGTCCGGAAACGTTTCGGATCCATTGACTGCTACACGCGCGCAGGCCGTTGTCGAAGCTGCCGGTTTCAAAACCGTCAATATGTTGTCTTCCCCTGTGAAGGGCATGACTCAGGTCCAGCTTCAGGTTCGGGTAGCTGAGGTGAGCAAAAGCAGACTGCGCGATCTTGGCACGTCATACGCTTACCAGGGTAGCCCCGGCGGGGGTGGTTATCTTAATAGCGGGCAGGGTCCAAGCTCGCTTTCGAGTCCCCCTGTGAGTCCACTTAATGGCTTGTTAGGTGGCGCGCTAAGCAGTGGCGCCCTCAATCTACTGTTAATGGGAGGTAACTCGCTTGGCATGGTCCGACTCCTTCAGACGGAAGGGGCGCTGCGCGAGCTTGCGGAGCCAAACCTTGTCGCCATGGACGGTCAGCAGGCCAGTTTTCTGGCCGGTGGTGAGTTTCCTGTACCGATCGTCCAGGGAGGTGCTGGCACAAGCACCGTTTCGATCATATTCAAAGAGTATGGCGTGCGGCTGAATTTCAAACCGACCATCATTGACGAAGATCACATTCGCCTGGAATTAGAGCCGGAAGTTTCAACGATTGATTTTGCCAACGGCGTTAAATTCGATGGCTTCCTGATTCCAGCACTGAAGACTCGCCGCGCGAAGACTGGCGTAGAGCTGCGTGACGGTCAGTCATTTGCTCTCGCGGGTTTGCTCGATAACAGCGAAACACGATCGCTTTCGAAGGTCCCCGTACTTGGTGACATTCCGATCCTCGGTGCGCTGTTCAAGTCGAAATCGTTCCAAAAGCAGGAGACTGAATTAATGTTCTTCGTCACTGCCCAGATCGTGAAGCCGGTTAACCGTGACGATCTGCCGCAACTGCGAGGCGTTGATGGTCTAAAGAACGGTTCACCACTCGGTGTCGAACCAAAGGGTGAAGGAGTGGAAGGTCAGACTGGCTACAAGATCTCTGGTCAGACAACGAACTCCACTCCGGCGACGACAACCGAAGCCCCCAAAGCTTCGGAGCCCAAAGCGACAACCACTACGACTACGACAACCACCGGTTCGACCGGCGTTGCAGCGGTGACAAACAAACCCAGCACGATCGTGCAGCCCCTTCCTCCAGCGAGAACTACGGTTATCGACATCGAGAAACCGTAGTCAAACTCTAATCGGTGAATCACTCAAGAGGGTAAGTTAGGAGGGGGAGTCATGAACAGAACTATTCAAAAAAGGAAAAGTGAGCGAGGTTCAGTTCTTGTCTTGTCCACGGCTGCAATGCTTGGGGTGTTGCTAGCGGTGGGTCTGGGAGTAGATATCAGCCACTTCTATCTTGCAAAAACCGAATTGCAAAATGCTGCAGACGCTGCTGCCCTCGCAGCAGCGTCTGCCATTAATTCCAATCCAAGTGGGATCACCGAGGGTGCGCGGCGAGCCAGAGTCGCAATGAACAAGTATGAGTTCAACAAAGACGCAGTCCAGTTTACTAACGATGACGACGTGCTCTGGGCCGTCAATCTTGATGGGCCATACCTGAAGACCAGCGCGGCTGCGACTGATGGCGTGGCGGATCATATTCGATTTGTGAAGGTCACAACCGAAGAAAGCCCGGTCGGGATCGCTTTTGCCTCCATTGTTTTAGGTAACAACAAGAACATGACGGCAACATCGACGGCTGGTCTTTCAGTGCCGTTGAATTCGTTCTGCGGTTTCATTCCACTATCGGTGCTCATTGATGCTGACCTGTCATTGCTGGTGCCGGGCACGGTTTATACGATTCGCGCCGGCAGTGGCAGCACCGTTTCTCCCGGCGACTATCAGATTCTTGCGGTGGCCGGTCCCGGTGGTGTCGACGTAGGTTTTGGTATTGGAGCGGGCGTCGATGCTTGTGCGAAGCCAGGAGACACTTATGTAACGGACTGCAAACCTGGATTGACTGCAGGAAAGGTTCGCACGGGAATTAATTCGCGGTTTGATGATTACGGTGGTAGCCAGCTTGATCCGATGCTCGAGCCACCCGATACGAACATTAAAGAAAACATTACGTGGGATGACTACAACAAGTACTTTGGTTGTGGCAGACCCGGTGCGATCAATTGTGATTCTAATTACGTAACTGCGCCATCGCACACGGGCGTTGATATGCGTCGCGTTGTCTTAATCCCCCTTGTGAAAGTCACTGAGTTTGATCAAGGACGTTGCGAAGTTAAATTCGCTCGCTTTGGTGCATTCTTCATGCGAACCAAAGCCAGCAACGGCAGCGGTGGAGATATTCAAGCTGAGTACATTGAGGATCGCTTAGCAATTGGAAAAGGAAAATACGATCCGAATGGCGGAGTGGGTGATCCGTTGTTAGCCGTTCCTGTTCTTTACCAGTAGAGCGAAAACTATGTGCACACGCATTCGAAAAATCCGACTAATGCGAAGGCTTAGACGCCGACTATTCCGAGTTGCTGGTAACGAGCGTGGCGTTCAATTGGTGGAGCTCGCGATCGTGTTGCCCATCTTCATGATCCTGTTTGCGGCAACTGCAGAATTCGGGCGCTACTTTTACGAATACACAACGCTTGCCAAAGCTGCCCGTTCGGGGGCGCGTTATCTGGTTACCTCGAAGGTCGATTGCAACCAGGCGACGTTGGCTAAGAAGTTGATTGTGTATGGCAATACTGCCGGGACGGGTTCGCCAATATTGCCGGGATTAGATGTCTCGCAGGTCAACATTAGCCCTAATGATCTTGATTGTGCAGGAACACCGCAGGGAGTACCTGACACTGTGACCGTGACCTTTTCCGGATTCAAACATCAATCGCTCTTCAATCTCGGTGGCCTGATTAATAACCCGGCCGTCTCTTTAGACATTGATGTCAAACCAAGCATAACGATGAAGTACATGCTGAGCACACCGCTCGTATAGGAGTTCGAAAAATGACTAAGGGACAAACTAGAAAAGGAGAACGTGGAGCCTCATTACTGGAGTTTGCGATCGCGGCAACAGTTTTTCTTACGGTTCTGTTCGCGATTGTCGAATTTGGCCGAGCTCTTTGGGTGCATAACGCATTGAGTGATGCCGCTCGGCGTGGTGCCCGCTATGCAGTACTTCACAAAGCTAGCGATATCGACGATGTGAAGAAAGTCGTTGTTTACGGCGATACAACGTCTACGACACCAATACTGGAGAACCTGTCTACAACAAACGTAGACGTGACGTACAACGGATTCAACCTGGACGAGGGTACCGTCAGCGTATCGGTGCATGATTACAGTTTCCAACTAGTCCTTCCGCTGTTGGTCTCGTCAATTTCAATGCCCAACTACACCACAACTCTTACCGGCGAAAGTGCCGGCTTAATTCCTGACGTGGAGTAAGTCCACGAGTCCTCGAGGGAACCAATGACGCAGACAATCACCCTGGTAGTTCTCAGTACCGCTCTCGATAGCTTCAAAGAGATCCGCGCAGCTCTTTCTACCGACAATCGCGCGCAACTACTCGCTGGCGGTAACGATCCCGACCAGGTTTACGAAGAAATTGTGCATCTTAAGCCATCCGCGGCCATCATTGCGTTGGGCCCCAACTCCGATCAGGCGATCAAGTTGATTCAAAGGCTAAGTGTGGAATGTCCAGCTACGGCGTTAATCTCAGCCACTCATAACGCTTCCGGTGATTTAATACTCCAAAGTTTACGTGCCGGAGCCCGCGAATTCCTCCATCTACCCATCAAGGCTGACGAACTGAAAACGGTATTCGATCGAATAAGCGATTTCTCGGCTACACAGGTTGAAGCGCCCAAGAAGAAAGGTCGAATGATTGCGGTATTCTCGAGTAAAGGTGGTTGTGGTACGTCTTTTATTGCCACTAACCTCGCGGCAGCAAACTCAGAACGAACGGTGTTGGTTGATCTCAACCTCCAGGCCGGCGATCTGCCTTTATACCTCGGTGTCGATCCCAAGTATTCAATCTCCGAAATAGTTGAAAACAGAGCTCGGCTCGACGAGTCGTTGATCATGAGTTTCGTCACACCGGTTACGTCAAATCTTTGGCTGTTGGCAGCTCCCAAACAGGCTGACTCAGCGGACGAGATTGAGCCAGAACACATTTTCGAGGTTCTGCAGCGTCTGCGCGAATCGTTTGATTACGTTGTTCTCGATCCGCAACACACATTTGACTCGATCACTCTCGCGGCATTGGATCAAGCGGACGAAATCGTCATGGTGCTATCTCTCGATATTCCGGCAATCCGCAGCACTCAAAGGGCACTGGAGATCTTCGATCGTCTCGGCTATCCGCGAAAGAAGATTCGCATTGTAGTGAACCGTTGGAGCAAACAGATCGATCTTGATTTGCGACAGGTTGAGAAGTTTTTGGGCGAACCGGCAATCGGGTTTGTTCCCAGCGATTATCAGACAACCGTGAACTCGATCAATCTTGGTACACCATTGGTCAGGTCTGATCCAAATTCACGGATTGCTCAAGAAATTAAGCGCATCGCGCAAAAGGTTAATGAGGGTGCGGCGACTCTCGATGAGGAAGAACCAAAGCCTCGAAAGAGCGTGTGGAACTCATTTCTAAAACGTGGTTCGACGCGGTCACCGTTAAACCTGCACGCGTCGTTGGAAAAGGTCAGCTAGAAACTAACTCCCAGTAGAAACGAACAAACATGGCACTAAAAGAACGATTAATAAAAGACACCATAAACGGAAACGGCTTCGGCGGTGCGCCACTTGAGCAAGCCCCCCACACTTTCCAGGAAATCAAATCCCGTCTGCACCGGACATTAATTAACCGGATGGATTTGACGAAGCTTTCGTCGCTGACGCAGGAGCAGGTGCACGCAGAGGTATCTAGACTTGCTGAAAACGTCCTCGCCCAGGAGTCGATGCCGTTGTCTTCCTCGGAACGAGAGCGTCTTGTCAATGACGTCCAGCATGAATTGTTTGGACTGGGACCGCTCGAGCCTTTGTTAGCTGATTCGACAATCTCAGACATCCTCGTCAATTCTCATAAGACCATCTATATCGAACGAAGAGGCAAACTCGAGGTTACTGACGTTGCCTTCAAAGATGATGAACACTTGATGCGCGTCATCGAGCGAATCGTCTCGTCGGTTGGTCGTCGAATTGACGAATCATCTCCCATGGTTGACGCACGTTTGCAGGATGGGTCTCGCGTAAACGCAATTATCCCCCCGCTATCTATCGATGGGCCCATCCTTTCCATTCGCCGGTTCGGCGCCGAGCCCCTCAGAATGAGCAAGCTCATTGAATACAAGGCGCTCACCAAGGACATAGCTGACATGCTCGAGATGTGCGTTTCGGCTCGTCTGAACACTCTGATCTCCGGGGGTACTGGTGCCGGCAAAACTACTTTGCTGAATGCCTTGTCCGCCTACATCCCTACTACAGAGCGCATTGTGACGATCGAGGACTCAGCGGAATTGCAACTCCAGCAGCCGCACGTTGTGCGCCTGGAAACTCGTCCACCAAACATCGAAGGCCGTGGTGAAGTCTCGCAAAGAGATCTGGTGCGAAACGCCCTGCGTATGCGTCCGGATCGCATTGTCATCGGTGAGGTTCGTGGTGGTGAAGCCATCGACATGTTGCAGGCAATGAATACTGGTCACGATGGAAGTTTAACGACCATCCACGCGAACACCCCGCGTGACGCCCTGTCACGATTGGAAACGATGATCCAAATGACCGGAATGCGTCTCTCGGAGAGGGCGATGCGACAGCAGATTGCGTCGGCGATTGATCTGGTTTTGCAGGTCGCTCGGCTCTCGGATGGCAGTCGTCGAGTTACATCCATTACTGAAATAACCGGTATGGAGGGCGACACAATCACCATGCAGGAAGTCTTCCAGTACGAACGCACCGGTGTGAACTCGCAAGGTGAGGTTATTGGTCGATTCCGTCCAACTGGTATTCGTCCGCGATTCGCAGAACGACTGAAAGCCTGTGGATTACAACTGCCCCGTGTCTTCTTTGAGGAGATGTAGTCGTCATGATCATATCGTTCCTGGTATTCATCCTCGCGTTGTGCTTGGTCCTCGGCGCCTATCTGGCCGCCACCCATGGCTCAGATGCCAAACGTCGGAAACTGCAAAAACGGTTACAGGAAGCGCTGCTTCATTCGGCTCACACAGAAGATATAGAAGTTGTGCTTGCTCGAAATGAGCTGATGAGCGAGATACCAGCGCTGAACCGCGTGTTGTTACGCGTCCAGACGGCTCTGCATTTGAAACGCATGCTGGACCAGGCTGATTTGCATATCACACCCTCGAGATTGGTGATGTTTTCGGTGATGGCTGGAATCTTGGCGTTAGTCGCTGTGTCGCTGATCACGATTTCATTGCCACTGATTGTACTGGCGGGGTTGTTTGCAGCGTCGTTGCCCTTCATTCATGTGTGGTGGAAACGGAAACAACGCTTCAATGCATTCCTGGAGAATTTACCTGATGCACTTGAACTGATGGCTCGTGCACTCAGCGCCGGTCACGCATTTTCTGAATCGTTACAAATGGTCTCGCAAGAAATGCCGGAACCGATTGCGGGTGAGTTTCATAAGACTTACGAAGAGCAAAATCTTGGTCTCTCTTTGAAGCTCGCACTCGAGAATCTCATGCAGAGAATTCCTTTGCTTGATCTTCGGATGTGTGTGACGGCTGTTCTAATCCAACGCGAAACGGGCGGTAACCTTGGCGAAATTTTAGAGAAAGTTGCCTACACGATTCGCGAACGGTTCCGCATCATGGGTGATTTGAAGACACTGACGACCAGTTCAAGACTCTCAGCATGGCTACTCTGCGGCTTGCCGATTTTTGTAGCCATCGCCGTAACGTTCATGAATCCAGATTACATGGCTGTGCTTTGGAAAGATCAGCGAGGTCATTATCTAATTGCGGCGGCTTTGTTCATGCAAGTCACAGGCATGCTGATTGTTAGAAAGATACTGAACATCAAAATCTAGCTTCGTTCGGAACGCTGGCTGGAATTGGCAAGTAACTGAGTTCTCAAAACTAAGAAACCCAAAACAATGCTTCTAATCATCACCATCTCAATATTTGCTTGCATAACGCTCGGAATGGTAGGCGTCTACTGGTTGTTCATGCGGCCGACAAGCGCGGCCACTGAACGTCTCAAACGGCTCGGTCAAACATCTGCAACGACATCCGGCAATGTTTCAGTTTCACTTAGCGACGATAACGCAAGTGACAGATTTGCCGAGCGTATCGCCACTCCTCTAAACCGACTGGTTCCGGCATCAGCTGCTGAAGTTCAGAAAACGCAAAAGAAACTGATGCAAGCGGGTTTCCGATCTAATCATGCAGTTCTTGTTTACCGATCGGTTCAACTGCTTTCAATGGCTATCTTGCCAACCATTGTGGCATTGACGTGCGCGATCCTGGCGCGTCCCTTGAGCAGCGCTCTGTTTTGGATTCTTGCCGCTTTCGTAGTTGGTTTCTTTGCACCCCGCTACTTATTGGGTCGCATGATTCGGGCGCGACAGTTACGTGTTCGCTGGGGCCTGGCAGATGCGCTCGACTTAATGGTGATTTCGATTGAAGCCGGGTTAGGTTTGAACGCTGCAATGCTGAAAGTGAGCTCGGAACTCAAACCAGTGCATCCGGATATCAGCGAGGAGTTTGAACTTGCAAACCTTGAAATTCGGGTAGGTCGTGAACGAGACGAGGCGTTGCGCAACTTGGCAGAACGAACAGGTGTCGACGATTTGAAAAGTCTGGTTGCCATGCTGATCCAAACCGATCGATTCGGTACCTCAATCGCCAAAGCAATCAGAGTATTTTCGGATTCATTGCGCACCAAACGTCGCCAGCGTGCAGAACAAGCGGCACAAAAAGCGGCCGTGAAATTACTGTTTCCTTTGGCTTGCTTCCTGTTCCCCACACTTTTTATCGCAATTCTCGGCCCCGCACTCCTCCAATTGATGGATACCGTCGGCAAGATGTAAAAGGAGTTGGATCATGAACAAACGAAGACTCATTGCCATTCTAATTGCTTTTGTGGTGACCATTAGCGTAACGGCGGTCTGGAGTGCTGCCACTATCGAGCGTGAAGGAGATCCGGACGTAAACGTGCTGGAAGACTCTGGCTCGGACGCTGGTACTGCTCCCCAACAAAAAAAGGGAGGCAATAAAGTCGTCAAGGTATTGACTGCTCCCTTCAAAGCGTTCGGCCGATTGTTCAAACACAACGATCGGATTGAACGAATGACTGAGAAAGATTCCGAGAAGTTTGCCACAGTTGGTGTCACCAAGACGGAAGACAATCGCTATCCGGAAGCGGATCGTTTGGGGGTGTCTGCAACTGCCAAAGAACACTTGGCTGCAGGGCGTGAGTTTCTTCTCGCCGGTCAGCTCAACGCAGCAATAGCAGAATTATCAACGGCCGCTTCTCTCGATCCAAAACTAACCGAAGCTCACAACCTGCTTGGCGTCGCGTACGACAAAAAGGGTTTTAGTGATCGTGCTAAGGAATCCTTCGAGAAGGCAGTCAAGATGGAACCCGAAGATGCGGATACGCTTAACAATCTTGGGTTCTCGTTGTACCAGAATGGCAACTACCGTGCAGCGGTTGATCGCCTAAAGCGAGCCGCAAAACTCGCGCCAACG
>DASYRR010000312.1:0-15839 GCA_036004125.1 Pyrinomonadaceae bacterium
GGTCAATTGCGTGGGAGTGAGTAGTGAACAGGCGAGTCTGAATGTAAAAGAATCATCCCTGGTTCGATCCCTGTTCATCCGTCTAATCTGTGGCCGATGTTTCACTTCTTGAACAGTTTCGCAAACGCCTGACGAGCATCGGTCGGGGCGCCTGACGAAGTTTCGCGCTCGACTACAGTCCGTGATACGAACAGTTCGCATTTGTTGCCCGCGTTCTTATTCACAATGCGCGCTGTGATTGGTTTACTACATTCAAAGTGGGCGCCCGGATCGAAATACGTGCACTGACGACAGGTGTGTAAGTCAGCTCTACAATTCGGACAAGTGGTGTCGAAGCTGATATTCGGCGGGGCCTTTGCTCCACAGGCGGAACACTTCAACACCTCGCCAAATGCCATCATGCGAGGCGAGCGCGGGCCCTCACGATCCTGAGGCTTTGATTGCGGCTTTGATTGGGACTTTGGACCTTGCGACTCGCGATCGCTGTCCATATAGCCACGCTGACGGTATTTGCGGTCGCTCATTTTATTAGCTCCACGTGATTAAATCAGCCGCCGCGAATTTTACTTGAATTTGGAGCAACGCGACAGGTAACCAACAGCTTTCCGAAGTGGCCGATCAGAGATGACGATTTCAGCCTTAAGTGGGGCTTGGGGTTTCATCTTTTTCGTCTCCTTTAGAGTTCAAACTAGGCCACCACTCGAGAATCAGGCCGGTTAGAGATTGGCTGGCTGCCAGGATAAACTTTGGCCAATAAGCTTTCGACAATATCGCCACCACCACAGAGGCAACTATGGACCTGACAGACATCAAACATCTCTTCAACTACACGGAGTGGGCCAACGACCTGGCAATCGAAGCGGCGGGCAAGCTGTCCGACGAAAATCTGCGCCGCGAAGTTGGTATCAGTCATAAATCGATCTTCGGCACATTGCTGCACATGGCCGGCGCCGAATGGATCTGGTTAGAACGTTGGCATGGAAGGTCGCCACGAAAAGATGAGGCGTGGTCGCAGTGGACCCCTGAATCCTGCATTGACCTGGCTACGTTGAAAGAGCGTTGGAACAATATCGTCGACAGGCGTTCGCAATATGTCTCTGAGTTGGACGAGTCGAGACTGGCGAGCGAACTACCCTTCAAGCTACTCAGCGGCGATGCCAGTTCAATGCGGCTCAGCGATCAAATGCAACACGTCGTGAATCACGCCACGCTGCATCGCGGTCAAGTTGTCGGAATGATTCGCCAGCTGGGGATCGATCCGCCGCCAACTGATTTACTGTTCTATATACGTCGAGAAATATCGCCGAAATAATCCAAGATTCCATAGCGTAGCGAACCACAACCAAACTTGGACACAGTCAGTACCGTCACGCGGTAGCGTCGGGTGCGTTATCACCTCCTAAGGGTGTGGGGGGTTACGGACCCGACGCTACCGCGTGACGCTACTGACTGTGTCCAAGCACGTACTCAGCCGCCGGCGATTGCACCGATGACATAAAACGGTTCCGCTCCCGACGCGATCTCCGGTGGCAAAGGATCATCCGGCGACTTGTGCGTTACGTCCTCCCCGCAGGCAAAGAATCTCAAGAACGGCCTGCGCTCACCCGAGACGTGCTCGCGAATTGTCCCACGCAACATCGGATACCGTGTCTCCAACGCATCAAGGATCGATCGACGTGTCACTTCCCCCTCAATCTCAAGTGTCACGTCTCCGCTAACAGCAGCAAGAGTTCGCAAATGCGCCGGCATTGCGACCCGAACGGTCCTATTCATGGCTCCAGTCATGACAATGTCTGGACCTCCACTGAAAGCACCGCCGGAAGATCTCGAACAATCGGAGCCCAGTTGTCGCCGGCGTCGACCGATGCATAGACCTGCCCTCCAGTTGTGCCAAAGTACACACCACACGAATCGAGCGTGTCGACAGCCATTGCATCGCGCAGCACGTTGACGTAACAGTTTTCTTGCGGCAGACCCTTAGTCAGTGCTTCCCATTCGCTGCCACCTGTACGGCTGCGATAGACGCGCAGTTTCCCATCGGGCGGATAGTGTTCTCCGTCGCTCTTAATTGGGACGACGTAAATCGTTTCGGGCTCATGCGCGTGTACGTCAATCACAAATCCGAAATCGGTCGGCAAGTTACCGCTGACCTCTTGCCACGAGTCACCTGCGTCGTTGCTGCGCATAACGTCCCAGTGCTTCTGCATAAACAGCACATTCGAATTCGAAGGATGCAGGGCAATGCGATGTACGCAGTGACCCACCTCTGCCGTAGGATCGGGAAGATATTGTGAATGGAGGCCGTGATTGATTGGTTTCCACGTTGCACCGCTGTCGTCAGTGCGAAATGCACCCGCTGCCGAGATGGCCACAAAGATCCGTTCCCGATTCTTAGGATCCAAAATGATCGTGTGCAGACACATACCCCCGGCACCCGGTTGCCACTGAGCCCCTGTGCCGTGGCCACGCAACCCGGGAAGTTCGGCCCATGTTTGACCACCGTTGGTTGTCTTGAACAAAGCGGCATCTTCAACGCCGGCATAGACAGAATCTGGATCGTCGAGGGAAGGTTCAAGATGCCAGACTCGTTTGAACACCCATGGTTTCGCCGTGCCGTCGTACCACTGATGGGTCGTGAGAGGTTTGCCGGTTTCAGCCGAATCATCGTAGACAAACTTATTACTCTCGCCTTTGGGCATGCCATCAGGTGTCGTGGTCGGCTCGCCCGCGGGAGTACCGGGTTGAAACCAGGTCTTGCCGCCATCATCTGAGCGTTGAATAATCTGGCCGAACCAACCGCTGGTTTGCGAGGTGTAAAGGCGATTCGGATCCGCAGGGGACCCTTTGAGGTGATAAATCTCCCAACCGGCAAAATGAGGACCACTCACGTCCCACTTTTCACGCTTTCCATCTGAGGTAAGAATGAAGGCGCCCTTACGGGTGCCTACGAGTACACGCACATTGCTCATCTTTTGCTCCTTCTACGCTGAGTCAACCTATTGTTCGATATGCTTCAGCTTGTCGTTGACGCTGAACGCACCTGGTTTCAGAAATGTACCACCAAACGTATCTCTGGTAATAAGACGAATGGCGACCGCCAGGATCGACAGGAAGAGTAAAGAAATTTTGTCAGTATCCACGGATTTCGCAGCCAGCGGCCGAAAATCTTGATAAGAAACAAGACTTCTTGTTTTTTTTCGCAACCAAACTGGCAGAAGGTCCACATTCGATTGTAAAACTTCGAGCGAGTTCACTCCGTTAGGAGTGACACGTTTATCGCCGAGAGCCCCATGAACGGGTCTCGCGAGGTTGCCCGACTTCCCTTCCCTGAGAGAGTTGTTGCCGATGGATGTTAGCGATGATGGATTCCGTCACATCGGTCGTTGTGAACAACTCGAGTCGCTGATTCTGATGTATTGCCGCGACACAACGGATGTTGCGACGAGTCATATCTTGAGGATGTCAAACCTCAAGAAGTATCACGCTGGTTACACGTTGATTACAGATCGCAGTTTAGAGATGTTGGGTCGTATGAATTCTCTAGAGGTACTGTCATTCGAGGGATGCAAGTTCATTAGCGACGCAGGCATTAGTTTGCTGACTACGTTGCCTCGCCTTCGTGAAATCTCGATCGGTGGCTGCCCAAAAGTAACGCGTACTGGAGTGATGGGGTTCGCAAGCGGTGTGCGAGTTAACTACGACACACGGTGAACCTATTGCCATTGATGCGAGCGATCATTAAACTCCGCGCACAAATAACCCGTGGAGGCACACAATGTTTAAGACCCCAGTTAAGCTAAGACCGCTGATCCTCTCGATTTCTATTCTCTCGTTACCGTTGATTGCATCGGCCCAAGCGAACCGAACATGGGTATCAGCCGTCGGCGATGACGCCAACCCCTGCAGTCGAACCAGTCCTTGCAAGACTTTCGCTGGCGCTATTTTCAAAACAAATGTCGGTGGTGAGATTGACGTGCTTGATCCCGGAGGTTACGGTGCGGTGACTATCAGTAAGTCGATTACCATCGACGCCGGCCAGCAATTTGGTTCTATCCTGGCAGCCAGTGTGACTGGAATCATTATTAACATCACTGCTGCTTCAGACAGTGCCAAGACTGTTCGACTACGCGGTTTGGCGATTAACGGCCTCGGTACTGCGATAGACGGAATTCGCATAAGCGCCGCCAGCCAGGTTTTCATCGAGGACGTGCTAGTGGAAGGTGTCAGTCGACATGGCCTCAACGTCGTTGCGCCTGGCGTTTATGTTTCAGTAGCGCAGTCAACCATTCGAAATGCCGCCAAGTTTGGTATCAACGTGGAGCCGACTGAGACAACGACAACTGCCGCGCTCGCGATGGAGTCAACCAATGTGTCGACGTGTGAAGTCGGTCTGTTTGCTGGTCGAGGAACAATTGCTACAGTTCGCGATTCAGCGTTCCTGCACAATGTGACAGGCGTAGGTGCTCAAGGTTCGGATGTTGCATTGGTGGAGTGCATAGTGGCCCACGGAGACCGCGGTTTAGTGGCGCGCACGAACTCCGCGATTCGAATATCGCTCACAACGGTTACCAGAAACCAGACGGGACTGGCTGCGGCAACTGGTGGAAAGATAATTTCGTTCAAGAATAATATTGTTCATGGGAATGGAACCGACGGCGTGCCTACAAATACATTCCCCCCAGTTTGATCGGCGGTGTATGACGGCCCTCATGAAACCAAATAATGGCGCGAAACAGTGGAGCGACGACTTTTCGAAAATCCTTCGAGCAAGCCGGTGGCAATAAAGAGCGATCCACAGATTGCGGATTACTCAGATCAAGCTCGACTCGTTAATTAAAGCAACAGGACAATATATGAACACTTTCAACGCGTTTTCTCGCTTACCTTATTGTCAGGCTGTATGCCTTGCCACTCTAAAACATTAATCGAATAGGGAGTGGCGGCAATGAAATCAGCTTTTGCTTGTCTGATCTTAATCCTTTCTGCGACCGCGGCAGTCACGGCCAAGCCTGTTCATCATTTTGTCTACTTCGGCATGGACCGCGAGAAAATCAGCACTACCAAATCATTTTTGGAAACGCGAGCGTTCGAAGGAGCGCAGGTTGCTTATTTTTGGCGGCAGCTCGAACCGGGCAAAGACGAATATGACTTTAGCCTCATTCGTGAGGACCTTGCGTTCTTGACTCGTCATGGAAAGAAACTCTGGGTTCAAATTCAGGACGTCACGTTCAGCGAAAAGTGGAACCCTGTACCGAAATATCTAATAAAAGATCCGCAATATCACGGTGGGGCAAATCGTCAATACCAGTACAAGGAAAATGATGAAGAACATGCCACCGGCGCTGGTTGGGCCGCGAGGCGATGGGATCCGGCCCTGCAAGATAGATTTCACAATCTGCTGTTTGCGCTCGCCAAAGAATTTGACGGACGAATCGCAGGAATTAACTTTGCCGAGTCGTCGGTCGATTTTGGAGAAACCGGACGTCTCTACCCAACCGGCTTCACGCCCGAGGTCTATCGCAACGCTCTGGTTACGAACTTGAAGGCTCTCAAGAGCGCATTTTCAAAATCAATCCCTCTTCAGTACGCTAACTTCATGCCCGGCGAATGGCGTCCATCAAACGACAAGGGCTACTTGCGCGCAGTCTACAACGCAGCCAGGGAGTTAAAGGTTGGTGTAGGTGGTCCTGATCTGTTGCCTTACCACCGTGGGCAGATGGGCAGCAGCTATTCGTTGATCAGAGAAGTGGCTGGGAAAGTCCCAGTCGGAATCGCGGTCCAGGATGGAAACTACGAGCACGTCAATCCTAAGACCGGAAAGCGCGTAACGATAACGGAGTTGATCGAATTTGCCAGTGACTACCTCATGACGGATTACATTTTCTGGTGCACAGAAGAACCCTACTACTCGAATGATTTGGTGCACTCAATGCAAACCATGGGGCAGTGAGGTCGGTACCGATGCGCGGTAGCGTCTGGTCAACGATACCAAAGATAAGTCTTTCGCATTTGGTGTGGTTGACCCGCCGCGTGACGCTACTGACTCCATGCATCTATGGTTCACTTTTTAGTTGAATTTGGTTGCGACAGAAGTTATATCTCAATGCGCAGATTAATTCTCGCGTTGCCTTAGTCGAACTCAGAAAAAGAAATCCCCGCCACAAAGTTTACCCGGAGAGACAACATGGCGCAGAAGTCTTTCACTCGAGTCTTTGGAAGCCTCCTTGGCCTCGTCTTCTTCCTGGCCCTGCCAGCAATAGCACAAAACACTTCGCCCAAGCCCGCGGACGCCGAAATGGACCGGGTCCAGGCAATGATCACCCAAGCTAAGCAAGAAGCGGAACAGTTCTCCAAGTCTGGGACCAAAGCAGACGACGCGAATCATCCGAACCTAAAATGGGCGGCGACCTTCTGGACCTATCGGCTCAAACATCCCGGCACTCCGGCAACAATTGTCGCCACGACGCAAGCCTTGAGTCTGTTGTATCGCTCGGATCGCGTCAGCGAGATGCAAGCCAAGGCAGACACTCTGAAGCTTGATGACCTCGCCTGGAAACAGCTCATTAATGTAGTGCTTTGGGCATCTATAAAGACGAAGGATTACAGCTACCTCATCAGCAAAGCCGAAGCTCTTATTCAGTCCGCGGTTGACCCTGAGATCAAGGCACTCGCTCGCTTCAACATCGGCGAGGCGTATTGGAGGAGGGGCGATACCGAGCAGGCGCGCGTCGCCTTTCAAACCGTGGTCGCGCAATATCCAAACACGTCTAAAGGGGAAGAGGCGGAAGGCAATCTGAGGGAAATTGAGTTTCTCAACGTTGGTCAGCCCGCGCCAAACTCAGTGGCGCGATTGACAATCTCTTGAAGAAGCCCTGAAAGTCGCCAGGTTGTTAGAGAAAGAGTCAACGACTGAGGCGCTGCTATTCGTCTGCGTTCCGCAAAAACTTTATCCGCAGATTGCGGCGATTACACAGATTTTGAACCGACTATGGACCAAGGCGCTCGCCGTTTATTTCAAATTAGAAGAGATCTGAGTAATCGGCGTAATCTGCGGATAGTCTTTTCATTGAGGTTCGGGGGCCTATTAGAGTTTCGTTCTAAAAGAGTTGGCTCACGAGGAAGCAGTAGCGGTACCCATGCGCCGGAGCCAGCGGAAATGGGAGAGCAACCCAAGCCGAAAAGTAGAATGCTGCCGATACCTGACGCCATACTCTCGACAGGTTTCTTCGACCAGTTTCGAAATTTGCGGATAGTTGACGTGACAAAGTCGTGGGAACAGATGATGTTCAACCTGAAAATTCAATCCACCCAACAACCAGGTTTGCACCTTGCTGTGGCGCGCAAAATTCACCGTGGTCTCGATTTGATGAATCGCCCAGGTGTTTTCAAGCATACTTGAATCTCTTTCAGGCAAGGTAAACTCCGCTTCTTCCACACAGTGGGCCAACTGAAAGACCACACTTACAACTATGCCTGCAGTGAACACCGTGACAGCGTAGAACAGGGCCACGCTCCAACTGCGATGTCGTATCAGGGGAATCACAAAAGCCATAACGAAAAACATCGCCTTGGCTCCGATGAATTGCACCCAGCCCAAACGCCTTGGCCGCGGCATTCGCGCTTGTCCAATCCGACCCAGGATGACGTCCCGGAAATCATCGTATAGTTGCCACTTAATGACACTCAATCCATACAACGGCCACAAGTAAAAGTGTTGCCAACGGTGAAATCTGAAATGCTTTTGATGAGGCGAGAGCCGGCCAACAAATCCCAGCTCAATGTCGACGTCGTGGCCGGTGATGTTTACATAGGTATGATGGGTAACATCATGCTTCCAGTGCCAAACGTAGGAACTGGCACCCAGCAGATCCATCGTCATTGCCATCAGACGGTTGATCCATGGGTAGTTTGAATAAGCCTGGTGACCACCGTCATGTTCAATATTAAAACCGATTGCCGCCATCGCCAGACCGAGCAGAACCGCAAGTCCAAGTGCCTGCCACCACGTGACGGCAACGAACACCAAAGCGACGTACAAACCAATAAAGGCGAGCAAAATGATCGCGGTCTTTAGATACATCTCTGGACAATCACGTTGACGTCGGCCGGTCTGCTCAAAATACTCAGCGACTCTGCGACGGAGCTCCGAATGAAAACCGGTATCCCGATTGAAGGTCAATCGCCGATCCGCGTGAGCTCCACTACTAGTGATATTCATCTATATTCATTAACTCCTCAAAACTGCCTGCTACCCACTTGGTAGGATATAGATTGGATCACAGTTTTGGCGGAATCGTTTGCAATACTTTTGTAATCAATCAGATTTGAGCATCAATCTTGCGCTTTTGTTCAACAAACAGTGGGAGTTCTGTGTAATCGGTGGATCATCAGATTGAGACCTCACATTTAGTTGCATGTAGTAGTTAACCGACCTATCTTACTCACGCGGTCTTACGCGAACGGCAAAGCCTCTTGGTAAAACAAACGAATTCTTCTCACAGGAACAGGACAAACCAATGAACGCAAAGTTTAGATCTTTATTCATACTATGCCTGCTGATCGTGCCCATGAGCGTGAACGCGCAGGTTGGTTTCTCGCCGTTCAGACAAGACTTTCCGCCTGAAGAGTTTGCTGCACGACGAGCGAAGGTCTTCGAATCAATTGGCACCTCTTCGATCGCCATCGTCCAAGGCGCACCAAGTCCTCCAGGTTACACACGCTTTCGCCAATCTAACGAGTTCTACTATCTGTGCGGCATCGAGATTCCTCATGCTTACTTATTACTCGATGGCGTTACCAAACGCGCCATCCTTTATCTTCCGCATCGCAACGCAGGACGCGAACGAGGCGAAGGCAAATTGCTTTCGGCCGAAGATGCAGAGGAGGTGAAGAAGCTCAGCGGTATTGATGATGTATTCGGTACGGATCTCCTTGGCGAGCACCTCGCGCGTTATGCGCGCGGTGGTTTCATTCGCAACGTGTTGACGCCATTCAGTCCAGCGGAGGGAGCTGCAATGTCACGTGACCTTGCAGTCCGCGTGATTGGCGACTACGCAGCCGATCCATTCGCTGGACGAGGCTCGCGCGAAGGAGAGTTCATTCAGTTGCTGCGAACGCGGTTTCCGCAATTTGCCATTAACGATCTCACGCCAACGATCGATCAGCTACGTCTCATCAAGAGTCCCCGCGAGATTACGATGATCGAAAAAGCGACTCGCCTTTCGGGACTTGCATTGATGGAAGCGATGCGTTCGACCGTCCCTGACACCTACGAATACGAATTAGATGCGGTCGCGAAGTATGTTTTCTATCGCGATGGTGCGCAGGGTGATGCCTACTACTCGCTTATCGCGAGCGCTCAGAATGCATACTGGCCACATTACAACGCAGGCCAGCGCAAGATGTTGGATGGTGATTTTCTACTGATGGATTACGCCCCTGACGTTGGTTATTACATGGCAGACGTCACGCGTATGTGGCCCGTGAACGGGAACTTTAGTCCCTGGCAACGTGAGTTATATGGTTTTTATCTGACGTGCTATCGCGCAATTTTGAATCACATCCGGCCGGGAGTTACGGCGCAACTGATCAAACAGGAAGCTGTTCGCGATATGGAGAGTGCTCTCGGGACAACGAAGTTCTCGAAGCCGGAGTACGAGCGTGGGGCGCGCGAATTTGTAACGAGCTATAGACGATCTGCTGAGAACTCGCGCAGTGGGTTGGGCCATTGGGTGGGAATGGCTACGCATGATGTGGGCACGGATTCTGGACTATTACGGGCCGGCATGGTGTTTACGATCGAACCTGCGTTGGTAGTTCCGGAAGAGAAGATCTATGTTCGGCTCGAAGACATGATCGTGATCACCGACACCGGCGCACGCGTTATCTCGGATTTCGTTCCCATGGACATCGCCGGCATCGAGAAGGTCATGAAGGAAGAAGGGATGCTGCAGCGGTATCCACGCATGAAAGCACCGAGCGAGTAGAGAAAGGTCCACAACAGGAGCGGAGCGACTGCACGAACCGTCGAAGGATCACTCTCCGGCCTGCAGTGGCTCCGCTCCTGTTCTGTATACTTATTGTCGACGCTTCTGAATCGTGAGCGGTTCCAACTCGTAGGAACCGCCACCCGCCATCCCGGATAAGAATAGGTGTCCGTCCTTAAGGACGTAAAAGCGAACGTTTGCGCGCTCTGTAACGATCTGGTCGTGAAGAGAACCAGGACCGCACTTCGCAGTACTCCTCGACCACGAGCCGAACTTAAGTTCACCCGCTCTGGGCGATTTCCATGTAGTGCTGCCCCGATTGCAATCGACTCGCGTGGTTACCCGGCCGTTACGTCCAAATGTGATCGTGTATTTCGATTTGTCTTCGGGTGCGAGGGTGGTGTCGTCTGGTCGCACTAGCTTAATCAGTTGCCATGATGTGCCGTCGAGCTGGCTTGCTCCACTCGCCTGCCCGCGTGCTGAGGTTGTTATGGTGGAGGTGATCGCTACGACCACCAGCGATATCATTAATCGCATAATGACGATTCGCCGTTTATCCACAGATTACGCCGATTACACAGATTCAAGCAAAGGAGACTCGACTCCTTAAACCAAAACTTTCAACGACAGATAAGCACGAATAAAACAGGTCAGAATAAGATAGAAATAGTGTTTGCTTCTGATCCGTTTCTATCTGTGTTCATCTGTGGCTCACTCAGACCTACTTGCCACTATCCATATGCCAACCTGGATTTACCCACTGACCGTTGCGCAGAACGAACACTTCGGTAACGCGGCCGGATTGGTTAATTCGTTGGCCGCCATGCTCCAATTCGTACGAGTAGTTTGAATACACTACGGCAGCGGCTCCATACACCTGGATCTCCGTTTTGGGAAATTCTAGTTTCACGAGCTTGCCCCCACCCTTCGCAAACTCGACCGAGCCAGCGAGAATCTTCTGACGGTTGGACCAATCGTTTTCCCCTGATTCGATCGCGATAGTTTCTTGTGGGATCAGTTTTTCCAAAGTCGCGCGGTCGCCAGCGAACCATGCACGCCACACAGACTCACGCGCACCCAGCAAACGTTTTTTCATTTCATCGCCAATTGACCGCGGTGAGGACAATTGTTCTTGCAACGACTCTTGATGGAGCCCAGTGTAACTTCCGTTCTGAATCCAGTTCCCTTTGTCCTTCGTGTAGAAATCACAGATTTGCGACACGCGATGCGGTGAGCGGCCGGGCCAGTTCGACTCGACGTCGGCTACAAAGCAGACGAACGCCGCGTCGCCTTTGAAGATCATGTCGAACTCTCGGAACTTGTAGCTCTTCATGCCGTAAGGGCTTTTCGGATCGATCTGGTTCCAATCCATGTAACCGTCAATCCCTTTAATCATCGTACCCGAGCTATCCAGATAGCCGAGCCAATTTTCCGCATGCGTCGCGCGCAACGCTCCTTGGTCTTTGTGGATGAACGCCTGAAAGATGCTCTCGATGTGGGCGCGAATTGCACTGCGATCAGCAGCGCGATCAGATGGTAGAGTGCCCTGCACGTTCGCGGTTGAAACACTTGTTGTGAAGCTAGCAAAGAGACCGGCCCCAAGGATAAATGAGAAAAGAGATAAGCCGAGGATTTTAAGATTCATTACCTCACCTCCTAATGCATTGTGTTTTAGTCAGCGTCTGTCGGGTCGACCCCAAAGCATAGTCCAAGTGGCAGATTATGACCGGAACAGTGTGTTCATCAAGATTGAATACGTAAGCGGCAACTCTGCTGACGTGAACGGAAACTTTGCAAGAACAACAAAACAGCCGCCAGATACGGCGGCTGATTGTGCTTTTATAACTCTTGCTGGAGTTAGCGCAGGTACTTGTTGAACCATTCAAGCGTGCGCGTCCATGCTAACTTGGCGGCCTCTTCGTCATAACGAGGCGTCGTGTCGTTGTGGAACCCATGCTGTTTGCCTTCGTACATGTGCAGCACATACACCTTATTGTTCGCCTTGAGTGCCGCTTCATAGCTGGCGATTCCCGCGTTGACACCCTGGTCATTGCCTGCGTATTGAAGCAAAAGCGGCGCTGAAATTTTGGGGACATCCTCGGCCGCTACCTGACGGCCATAGAACGGAACACCGGCATTCAGATCTGCGCCGAGCCGCACGGCCAATTGATTCACCATTCCACCGCCGAAACAAAACCCAACCGCGCCAAGTTTGCCTTTGGAATCGGGATGTGCTTTCAGCCACTTGGCCGCCGCGACGAAATCTTCGGTCATCTTATTTCGGTCGACTGTGCGAAAAGCAGCTCCACCTTTTTCATCGTCGCCCGGATAGCCACCGACCGAAGTCAACCCATCAGGCGCGAGGGCAATGAAATTTGCGAGCGCGAGGCGACGCGCCACGTCCTCGATGTATTTGTTGAGCCCGCGGTTTTCATGTATGACGAGTACGACGGGCAGTTTTCCACTTTTTGCCGGACGTGCCAGATAGCCTTTTATCGAGCCGTTCCCGGCCGGAGATTGCACGACTTCGTATCCTACTTTGATCCTTTTGTCGTCCGGCGGCACCTGCTGCGCCCACGTGTAATTAGGTCGTAAGCTCTCGAATATTGCCGCGACGGTTAGGCCACCGATTGCAAACTTGCCGGCGCGGTCGAGGAAGGTGCGGCGACTGATGTCACCGTGTTGGTATTCATGAAACAGATCTAACAACTCCTGGGGATAATCGGACGCTGATTTACGTTCCATTTGTTCTCCTCGCATGAGATTTGAGTTCCTGATCAACTCAGTCTTGACTGTAATGTGGGTGATTATCCTCCTGCTTTCACTCCGACGTCTCGGTCACGACCTTCACGCCGAGATGCTTCGCAAAGAACCGCACGTAACGCTGTACGCGGTCCAGCTGGTGACGAGGTTCGGTGAAGCCGTGACCCTCTCGAGGATAGACCACAAACTCTACTGGCACCTTACGTTCCTTCAGCGCCATGTAAAATTCCTGAGCCTGCGCAATCGGCACGCGAGTGTCTACCTGGCCGTGCAAGATCATCGTCGGAGTTTTCACGTTGTTCACATACTTCATTGGGGAACGATCCCAGTAAAGCTCGGTCGCGTCCCACGGTGCTTTGTCTGAATAGAACCAACGCAGGTAACGCTGAATGTCATTCTGCGAATACATCGAATAGATGTTCGTCAATCCTGCGCCCGGCGACACTGCTTTGAAGCGATCAGTTTGGGTAAGAATCCAGAACGTCATGTAGCCGCCATAGGACCAGCCAAAAGCGCCTAGTCGATCAGGATCAGCGAGACCGCGGGCGATCATCGCGTCCACGCCGGTCATGCAGTCCTCGTAGTCGCCCTTGCCCCAGGTGTTTTTGTTCGCCTGTGCGAACGTGAGTCCCTTCCCTGTTGAGCCGCGGAAGTTTGGTTGCAACACCGCGAACCCATTTGCCGCCAGCACCTGCACGGTTCCGTTAAAACTATTAGTCGAAGCGCCGGTGGGCCCACCGTGCGGGTTTAGCAATAACGGCACTTTGCTTCCTATTGTGTAACCAACTGGTTTAGTCAAAAGCCCCTCGACCTCCATGCCGTCCTTGCTCTTCCACTTTACGACTTCCGTTTCAGCAAGTGCATAGTCTGAGAGCCAGCGATTATGACTCGTTAGTGCGACGGGCTGAGTGAACTGCCGTGAAGACTTATAGACCTCCGCTGGACCGTTGGGCAGCGACAGCGTCCAGACGACGGTGTTTCCATCCCGGCTAATCTGTGCAAGGTTGGCGCTGGCGCCAGTTTTTGAAACTTGAGTTACGGTTCCGGTCGCGACGTCGGCTGAAAAGATCTCATTCGACTCAAGTACGTTCGCGCTGAAGTAAAGATTCTTGCCGTCGCGCGTCCAAACAGGAGTACCGACATTCAAATCAAATTTCCCGGTTAGCTGTTTCGGACTACCCCCGGACGCCATGATCAGGTAGAGATAAGTCGTCGAAACGCCGTAGTTCACGTCGGGGGTTCCGGTGTAGGCAATCCATTTCCCGTCTGGCGACCAGCGCGCGTTGTCACTGGATGCGGGAGTGTCCTCGAGTTTTCGTTTCTCGCCGCTGGCGAAATTAGCGGCGTTCATCACCCAAACATCGCTTAATCCGCCATCATCCGCTTTCGGTGTCGGGCGCGTTGTGTAACTGATTTGCGTGCCGTCCGGTGACCACTGCGGATCACTCACGGTGAAGTCGCCGTCGGTGATCCGTTTCTCCTCTTTCTTCTCGACATTAAGAAGCCACAGATGGGCCATTTTGATGTCGCGATCGATCACGATCGTGTCGTCTTTGACTTTCTTTCGTTCCTCTTCGTCCTTCGCCGGTTGATCAGTAGCGACGAGCACCAACTGTTTGCTGTTAGGCGAAAAGCGAAACGCGCTAACTCCACCTTTGTGCGAGGTCGCAGCCCAGGCTTCACCGCCGTCAGCGCGCATCATCCAGACTTGACGTTCACCATCCTTTTCACGATCGCTCAAAAAGGCCAATATGGTTCCATCGGGTGACCACTCAGGAGCAGTGGCGCTTTTATCACCACGCGTGTACTGGCGTGCCTCACCGCCGGCAGTCCCTACGACCCAAATCTGAGTAATTGTTTTCCATTCCTTGTCCTTTTCAGTTCTGGTCTCGCTCACGGTATAGGCCACGCGTGTGCCATCGGCCGCGATGCGCGGTGTTCCGACATTCGCAATTTTCATCAAATCAAGCGCGGTCAGCAGTCGCTTTCCATTCGCTGCGCGTGGCTCGAGTATCTCCGACGAAGCTGGTTTGTTGTCGTCCGCGGTTGCTCGAACTGTAACGGTTAGGGTGACTGCGCATAAAACGAGGAGTGGTAGAGCGAAACGAAGGGTCTTCATTGCCGATTTCCTCCAGAGGGTGTTTTCAGTCGCGTAATGATGGACGCGATCTATCACAAGGCGCTGAACGACACAACTGCGGGCGCTGCAGCACCGAAAACCCTACAAATCGTGCAAGCGAGTGATTCCTTCAACTCGCTCACGAGTTTCCTCGCTGAATTGGTTAAATTCAGATTCGGTTAATAGCCCCCGGCAACGATATTCACCAACTTTAGGATCACTTGCGAACGCCTTGGATCATAGCAATTTCAAGAAGGGGTGTTACATTTGCTCACGTCACGAGAAAGATATGAAGTCACCACTTCCCACTGTTGCAGGAGTTGCTCCCAGCGCTCAATGGCTTCCCTCAGGTCCATGGAAAACTGTCCTGGAGTTTTTCAAGGAACGGTTTCCTCGGGTTGAAGTGGAAACTTGGTCGATGCGGATGGGAAAGGGTGAAGTGATGGACGAAACGGGCCAACGCTTATCTCCACAATCGCCTTATCGAGTGGGCGCCTGCATTTTTTATTACCGAGAAGTATGGAATGAAAGCAGCATTCCATTTGTTGAGCACGTGCTCCACTGGGACGAACACATCCTTGTTGCAGACAAGCCTCACTTTCTGCCTGTGATTCCCTCGGGAAGATTTCTTCACCAGACGCTACTCGTAAGACTACGAAACAACTACAACGCAGAGGACTTGGTGCCGATTCATCGAATCGACCGTGAGACTGCGGGAGTGGTGATGTTTTCCGTGAACCCGAGAACAAGGGGCGAATACACGTCACTCTTTCGTAATCGGAGGGTTGCAAAAGTATATCAGGCGATCGCGCCAAAGCTGGACGACCTGAAGTTTCTGACAACTCGGCAAAGTCGCATTGTGCGAGGCGAACCATTCTTTCGCATGAAGGAAGCTTCAGGCCCTGCTAACTCTGAGACTCACATCAACACCGTACGCAATCTGGGATGCAATACGCTCTATCAGCTAGTTC
>DASYRR010000313.1:0-21885 GCA_036004125.1 Pyrinomonadaceae bacterium
GAGACGGATGGTGAGAACGGAGCGAGACATAATTTCCTCTTTCTGCGATTGAACGCGAAGAGTTCGTGTTTGATCTGGTTACGCGGCTATTGCGAGGAGCCGCGGCTAAGTACTGATCACCGCCCCGGGTCGTTCGTTAGACTGCGGATTAAGGATTCGTTTGCGCGAGGCTTGAGGGAGGCTCGCACGTTAATGTGGGAGACGTGCCGCTGAGATGAAGCGGCAATCTAAATCTAATGCTTGGTCCAGTCAAGATGTGTTTATTGCATTTCATTAACACTCTCGTGATGATTGATTCACAGCAGGAACTTAGACGTACTAAACATCGGAAAGAGTCCCAGCAACTAAAGACTCCCTGCCTCTCACACCTTGTGATAGGCTTTCAAGCCGATGGCCAATCCGGACGAAACGAGTGAAACCGGCAGGAGTGCGGGCTCGAGGCTCGGCTGGTTAATCGTAGGCAGGTTGTTCACCGCATTTCTTCTGTTTACCTTCACTTTGATCTGGAACAGAGCCAGCGACCCTCAGAGATTTCTTGGCACCAGTCTAGTTCTCCTGACAATCGTAGCGGGGTTGACCATCGTCTATTCCGTGTTCTGGCGCCTCTCCCGCAATACTCTTCTTCAGGCCAGGATACAACTCTCACTTGATATTCTGTTGGTGACGTGGCTCGTGTGGAATTCCAACGTCATCCACTCACCGTACGTTGCTCTCTATATCGTAGTAATCGCCATCTCGAGTTTGTTCCTGGGAGCTCGCGATGCAATCGTGACTTCCGTGGGCTGTGCCTTTGCGTTTACGGCATGTGCCCTGGCTTTGACCGGACGTCAGCCACCCAGCGTCGTTGATGGTTCGCTGTCTCAAGCAATCCAGTCAGTCGGATTGTTTGACGTTGCCTTTCTTGTCGTGGGGCTTCTCTCGGCCAGACTTGCTGAACGGCAATCGCGATCAGATGTGCGGTTGCTGGCAGCTACGCAGTCGCTTGCAACTCTGCGTGCGCTGCACGAGCGGATAGTTGAATCAATTCGTTCCGGAGTCGTGACCACCGATCTCGAAGGTCGGATTTACACTTTCAACCAAGCGGCGCAAGAGATTACTGGCTATCAGGAAGAAACTGTTCGCGGCAAAGACGCTTCGATCTTTTTTGGCGAGATGAAGGAACGTATTGCCGACTCGCTGCATGCTTTGGCTGTCGGTGAAGGAAGCCCACGCTTTGAAACAGATTGTCTCACGCCCGAGGGACTGCGAATTCGACTCGGCTTCAGCATTTCACCGTTGGTGTCCGAATTAAACGAAACAACCGGAATGGTCATAACCTTCCAGGATCTGACTCAGGTCCGGGCCCTCGAGGAGACATCTCGACGTCAGGACCGCCTCGCGGCAATTGGCCGGATGGCCGCGTCGATTGCGCACGAGATCAGAAATCCACTGGCTGCGATGCGTGGGTCTATCCAGATGTTGCGTTCAGAGATGGCCAGCGACTCTTCGCAAACAGAGCTAATGGAAATCATCTTGCGCGAGTCTGACCGCCTCAATCGAATCATCACTGACTTTCTCAGCTACGCGCGCCCGCGCTCACTGACCCAATCGCGAGTCGACGTCGGCGATTTACTACATCAAACCTTCGCTCTCTTGCGGCATAGCCCCGAAATACTCAAAACGCAAACTATTGTTGAAGAAATACCAGTCGATCATTTAGTCGCTGAAGCAGATGAAGGACAACTAAAGCAGGTGTTTTGGAATCTCGCCCGCAACGCCCTCCAGGCCATGCCCGAGGGTGGAACACTGCGCGCTAAGTTACACAAAAATTCCAACAATCGTCTGCACATCTCGTTTAGTGACACCGGTCGAGGCATGTCGCCCGATCAAGTCGAACATTTATTTGAGCCTTTTTCATCAACTACGGGCGGCACTGGACTCGGCCTGTCAATTGTCTATCAGATCATCCGTGATCATGGTGGTACAATTAACGTACGAAGTCGCGAAGGACAAGGCACGACAATCACGATTGAACTTCCAATAGCGAGTGCGATGTCCGATATGCTTTAGCTTGTCGTGGTCTCCACCCCAAATACTTAGAAGTACCTGGGCGGCAACCACGACAAGCTAAAGCATATCGGACATGAATACCAAAGCCATGGCTAAAGTGCTTATCGTCGACGATGAATTAGGAATGCGGCAGTTTCTGACGCACCTGCTGCAGCGTGAGGGACACACCGTACGCGTTGCCGGAAATGGCAACGAGGCAATGTCGCTTTTGCGTGAAGACGCCGCGGATGTGCTTCTGTCGGACATCAGGATGGCTGACATGTCAGGAATTGAGCTCCTAAAAAAAGCACGCGAGTTCCAGCCAGATCTTGAAGTGATCATGATGACGGCTTTTGCCAATGTCGATACTGCGCGAGAAGCCTTCTTGCTCGGGGCTTTTGATTTCGTCCAAAAGCCTTTCGACAACGAACTGTTGAAAGAAACAGTAGCCCGTGCACTCGCCAAGATTTCGTTGGTCAGGGAAAAGGAAGCGCTGCTCGAAGAAAACAAGGCACTGATTCAGGGACAAAGGACCCGAGGCAAACTCGGAAACATTATCGGTCGAAGTGCCAAAATGATTTCGCTCTATCAGATGATTGAAACTGTCGCCCTGGTTCAGTCAACCGTGCTCGTAACGGGCGAGTCAGGAACCGGTAAGGAGTTGGTGGCCCGGGCAATCCACGACACTAGCCCGCGCGCGGAAAGACCATTCGTGTCGGTCAATTGCGGCGCGTTCACCGAAACCCTGCTCGAGTCGGAACTCTTTGGTTACATAAAAGGATCTTTCACCGGTGCGAACGCCAATCGAAAAGGACTCTTCGAAGCTGCCAACAGCGGGACGATTTTCCTCGACGAAATTGGCGAAATGTCACCGGCAATGCAAGTAAAGCTGCTGCGCGTGCTGCAAGAACGGAGAGTGCGCCCAGTTGGAGCAACGGAAGAAACTCAGGTAGATACCAGAGTCATAGCGGCAACAAATCGCGATCTTGCCAGCATGGTTTCCACCGGAACCTTCCGCGAAGATCTTTACTACCGCATTTCCGTCATCCCAATCGAACTCCCGCCACTTCGAGAACGATCAGAAGACATCTCAGAACTCGCCACACACTTTGTAGAAAAGTTCTGCGGGCCGACCGGTCGAGCTTTAGCGATTAGCGAGAGTGCGATGCGCCTTCTCGAGCGATATTCCTGGCCCGGAAACGTTCGCGAACTGGAGCACACTATCGAACGAGCCGTCGCTTTGGAGACTACTTCCGCAATTGAGCCCGAACGCTTGCCCGAAAAGGTCACAAATTACAATCCCTATCGCGTTGCCGAAGCGATGGAGTTTCCTGATGAAGGCATCAATCTCACGGCCCACTTAGACCAGCTGGAGAAGACGTATTTGGTTGAAGCTTTGCGGCGAACCGGTGGAAACCAAACGAATGCCTCCGAGTTGCTCCGACTTTCGGTGCGTTCGCTGCGACATCTTCTCGACAAACATGGCATCCGTGGGTTGACCGCCCAGATGCGTGACGAACGCCGTGCGCCCGATTCCACACCTCGGCGTCGATTGACCGATACTGGCCCGCGCCGGCGCTCCGATGATGAAGAGCTTGCTGCCGGAGCGGGAGAAACTTCGTGATTCCAGCTATTCGATTGCAGCTTTGTCCTAACTCGGTTGCCTAAAAACCAGTCTCAGATTTGGCATTGACTTCAGTTTCAGATTTGGCATTGACTTATCGTTCAAGGCTGAATAGATTGTTCTCACACATCGCCCCGCTCGAGGTCATCAGCCTTCACACCGCTGGAACGACGACCTAAGTTGTGAGCGGCACTTCGTCCCTCAACTCAGAATACCCTCGAGGCTGTTCAATCTAGCGCCCAAGGTTAGTTTGCGCGATCGATTCATACTGGCTGATCGGGTTGCAGAAATGTCTCGGAAAAAGCTCCCCCCAGAGCAGCGGTCACGATTAGACCGACAAGAACAAAATTCTCACAACGCAGCTAACTACCCGTCTGCTGACCAGGAAACAGCAACCGAAAGTCAATCGCGTCTTGCGGGGATCATCGATTCCGCCATAGACGCAATCATCACTATTAACGCTCAACATCGAATCCTCGTCTTCAACCGGGCCGCAGAAAAAATGTTCCTCTGCTCTGCTGCTGAGGCAATCGGGCAACCTCTCGATCGATTCCTTCCGGAACGTTTTCGACCTTCACACTCCTCCCATATTCAGGGGTTCAGTCAAACCGGAGTATCAAGCCGAGCAATGGCAGGAGCCAGATCAGTTTTCGGTCAGCGGACAAACGGCGAGGAGTTTCCGATTGAAGCTTCGATTTCACAGGTCGAAACCGGTGGCCAGAAACTCTTCACCGTAATCATGCGCGACGTAACGGAGCGTGAAAGAGCTGAGGAGCGATTCCGACAATTAATTGAAACACTGAAAGAACAAACAAAAATTCTCGATCTCGCTCCGGTCTTGATTCAGGATTTGAATGCTCGAATTGTCTTTTGGAATACCGGGGCGGAACAAATGTACGGATGGAAGGCCGAGGAGGTTCTTGAGAAGACAAGTCTATCAGTTTTTAAAACGGAGTTTCCTCGCCCAGTGGAAGAGATTAAAGCGCGGCTCTTTGCGCGCGGTCATTGGGAAGGTGAACTAGTTCATACGCGACGTGACGGCGAGCAAATTGTAGTGGCAAGTCATTGGGTCCTTCATCGAGATGAGAACAACAATCCCAAAGCAATTCTCCAGATCAATAACGACATAACGGAGCGACGCCGAGCCGAGCAGGAGGTACGACGTCTCAACGAAGAATTGGAACAGCGGGTCGCGGACCGTACAGCCGAGCTCCAGGCAGCAAACAAAGAACTCGAAGCCTTTTCGTACTCGGTATCACACGACCTTCGGGCTCCATTAAGACACATCAATGGCTTTAGCCAGGCGCTGCTCGAGGACTGCAACGATTTGCTTGACGAGACTGGGAAGGAATACTTACGCGAGGTTCGCAGTGCGACCCAGGAAATGGCCCAACTCATCGACGATGTTCTCCAACTTGCGCGAGTCAGTCGAAGTGAGCTTCATCGAGAAGTAGTCGACTTGAGTGATCTCGCCGAAAAAATCATCGCTAAGTTAAAGGCTCGGGACTCCACACGCCAAGCAAAGGTGGTGCTGGAAGAGGGACTGACCGGGGCAGGTGACAAACGGTTACTGGGGATCGTACTCGAGAACCTGTTAGGCAACGCCTGGAAGTTCACCTCAAAACGAACGATTACCAAGATTACTCTTCGCGGCAACTTGCAAGATGGTGAACATGTTTACTCGATCGAGGACAACGGCGCTGGCTTCGACATGGCGTTTGCCGACAAGCTGTTTGGGACCTTCCAACGCCTGCACCGGGCAGACGAATTTGAAGGTACCGGAATCGGTCTGGCGACTGTCCAACGCATCATTCATCGACATGGAGGACGCGTCTGGGCCGAAGGAAGTCCCGAAGGCGCGAAGTTCTATTTCTCACTACCCACTCGGAAGGATGTAAGGCATGAATAACAAGATAATCCTCATGGTTGAAGACAATCCTCGCGACGAAGCGTTGACTATTCGCGCACTGAGAAAAAGTAACATCGTGAACGAGGTCGTCGTCGCCCGCGATGGCGTAGAGGCGCTCGACTATCTTTTCGGAACCGGTGCCTACAGCGGACGCGATTCGGCGGAGAACCCCCAGCTTATCCTTTTGGATTTGAAGCTTCCAAAAGTGAACGGCCTTCAAGTACTAGAACGAATTCGCGCAGATGAACGGACAAAAAGACTTCCCGTCGTGATTTTTACTTCTTCAAACGAAGAGGAGGATCTGATCAAAAGCTATAACCTTGGGGCTAATAGCTACGTTCGCAAGCCGGTTGAGTTTGAGCAGTTCTTAGAGGCCACGAAACAACTCGGGCTGTACTGGTTAGTCCTGAATGAACCAGCGCCCGATTCGTAGATAGACATGGGCAAGAAGTTAAGAGTCCTGCACATCGAAGATCAAGAGCGCGATGTTGCGTTGCTAACACGCTACCTAAAACGCGCTGGCTACGATCTTTCCTCGCATCGTGTCGATACCGACGAAAGCCTTCGACTTGCACTCGAGAACTCTGAGTGGGACGTGATCCTCTGCGATTATTCCATGCCAACCTTAAATGCTATTGGCGCTCTAAAAATCGTCAAAGAGATGCAGCAGCATATCCCTTTCATCATCGTATCGGGAACCGTCGGAGAAGCTGTTGCGGTTGATGCGATGCGAGCAGGCGCCGACGATTATCTTATGAAGGACAACCTTGTCCGCCTGGTTCCAATCATCGAGAGGGAGCTGCTTGGCAACGAGAACCGGCGAGCAAGGCGACAGGCTGAGGTACAGACGGAGCATCTTCACATACAGCTGGAAGGCCAACGTCAACGATTGGACAACATCGTGGCGAACGTACCGGGGGTTGTTTGGGAAACGTGGGATGAACCAAACCCGGCATTGCAACGAGTGAACTTTGTCAGTGATTACATTAACGAGATGCTGGGCTATAGCATCGAAGACTGGCTCTCAAATCCGAACTTCTGGCTTACGATCATGCATGAGGACGACAGAGAAAGAGTCATCGCCGGGAACAAACTTTTCCCCCAGGGCGGCAAGGGGCTATGGAGGGAATTTCGTTTGTTGGCTAAGGACGGTCGGGAGGTTTGGGTTGAGTCACACTCAGTCGTGATTACGGATGAATCGGGGAAACCGATCGGTCGACGCGGAGTAAGTATAGACATCACTGAACGTAAGCATGCTGAAGAAGGATTGCGCGCGGCTGAGGAAAAGTATCGAAGCATATTTGAAAATGCCATCGAAGGAATCTCACAATCGACCCCCGAAGGTGAATTTATTGCCGTCAACCCAGCGTTGGCGCGAATCCTGGGTTATGACTCACCGGAGGATCTAATACAGCACCGGCGCGCACTTAACATCAACAACTTCGTGAATCCGGCTGCCAGAGAAGAGTTCATGGCCATCCTCAAAAGGGACGATATGGTAGTTGGTTTTGAATGCGAGATCTACCGAAAAGACCGTAGCCAGATTACTACGCTCCAAAATTTGCGCAGTATCCGCGATACAAACGGACGTCTACTGCACTATGAAGGAACAGTAGAGGAGGTCACAGAAAGAAGACTCCTTGAAACGCAACTTCGCCAATCGCAAAAGCTGGAAGCGATTGGGATGTTGGCGGGTGGCATCGCTCACGACTTCAACAACTTGCTTACGGTGATAGGCGGCTACTGCGATCTCTCACTTTCAAAACTTCGAGAGCAAGATCCCCTACGTCGAAACTTGATGGAGATTTCGAAGGCCGCAGACCGGGCTGCTGTTCTCACACGACAGTTGCTTGCGTTTAGCCGAAAACAAGTACTGCAACCCAAAGTTCTGGATTTGAATTCTGTTGTTTCCGAAATGGAGAAACTCTTGCGCCGCTTGATCGGCGAGGATGTAGAGTTTCGTGCCGTCCTGGGCCATGACCTTGGCAGCATCAAAGCCGATCCCGGACAGATTGAACAAGTAATCATGAACCTCGCCGTCAACTCGCGCGACGCCATGCCTAAGGGCGGCAGGCTAATGATTGAGACTGCTAACATTTTCCTTGATGAGGAGCATGCGCGACAACACGTCACCGTCACGCCCGGACATTACGTAATGCTGGCCATTACCGATTCCGGATGCGGAATGGACGCGGTCACTAAGACGCGAGTCTTTGAGCCATTCTTCACCACAAAGGATCCCGGAAAAGGTACTGGTCTCGGTCTATCGACGGTTTACGGTATCGTAAAACAATCAGGAGGAACGATCTGGATCTACAGCGAACTCGGAAAAGGAACGACTATCAAAGTCTACCTGCCTCGCGTCGATGAAGTTCCCCAATACGCACCACCTAGTGAAGTCAAAACATCAATCAGAGGGACTGAGACTATCCTGCTCGCAGAGGATGAAGAAATGGTGCGCCAGCTGGCTCGAGAGGTCCTGTCAACCTACGGTTATCAGGTCCTGGTGACTTCAAATGGAGGAGGCGCCCTCTTGATTTGCGAAAGCCACCCTGAAAAGATTGATCTGCTATTGACTGACGTGGTGATGCCTGAAATGGGCGGGCCACAACTCGCGGCACGGCTTCAGCAACTGCGACCAAATTTGAAAGTGCTCTACATGTCTGGCTACACCGATAATGCTATCGTTCACCAGGGAGTTTTGGATGAAAACCAAAACTTTATCCAAAAGCCATTCTCTCCGATTAGTCTGGCTGAGAGGGTTCGGTCGGTGCTGGACTCTCGAGGATAGTCTGCCACAAAGCGTCATTCTAAGCGTGCCACAATTTGTCAGGAACCTTGCTAAGGCCCTTCCAGAAACCACCATTCCCTACATAAAGCCTTTATCCTGAAAAGATTTTCTGACTGAGCCCCGGTGGCACATGGGTTGTTTTAGCCACTGCGGACATTTCGCGCTCTGCGCGGCATCACATAGTTGGAAAGCCGTTGGCGCGAGAACTTAGCAACCCCTATTTCTCTTAAGGAGCTCGAAACTAGAATGAATACCAAACGCCAAGAAGGCTTTTCGTTAATTGAACTTTTGATCGTTGTTGCGATCATCGGCATTATCGCCGCCATCGCTATCCCGAATCTTCTCGCTTCACGCCGTGCCGCCAATGAAGGCTCGGCCCAATCATCTCTGCGCACTGTTCACAGTTCGCAAGCCACCTACCAGGCAACGGCCGGTAACGGTGCGTACGCAGCTGACCTCGCTACGCTCGGGGGCGCTTCCCTGGTCGATAGCGTTCTCGCTACCGAATCGAAGAGCGGCTATGCCTTCGAGGTAGATTATGTTGGGGGTACCGGTGGCACTGCAGTTTTTGGCGCCTACGCCGTCCCCAGTGTCACAAGTGGTGTATCTCAGACTGGAACCCGTCGCTTTGGTATCACCCAAGTTGGTGTCATGCGAGGTGATACAACTTTGAGCGCTCCTGCCAGCATAGCGGCTATCGATGGCATGGCTGCACTCGGTAACTAATAATTTCAAAAGGGTCAACCCTTATGAGGATGGAGTTAAAACTCCATCCTCTTTTTTTGCCATGCAGATCTTGGGTCCAATTCGTCAACGTGCTAACTCCACCTGGTACCAATGGGTCATGACACATTGGGTCATGCGGAAGCGAGGCTACTAGCCAGAAGGAAAGAAATTTAGCCATACGCTCAACAATTTATGAGGTTCTTAACTGTCATCCTTTGGCACGCGTCTTGTTTGGTTTGTAGCTGGGCAATCGCGTTTGGCGATTCCTTAACGACACTGAGTGCCTTAAGAGAATCGCTTCGATGAACCCGATTGTTGAAGGAGCATCAAAACCGACATGAAAAACAACGCTCAATCCGGCTTTTCACTAATCGAACTGCTAATCGTCGTGGCCATCATCGGCATCATTGCCGCTATGGCCATTCCAAATCTTCTCGCTACGCGTCGCGCCGCCAATGAAGGATCGGCGCAGTCTTCCTTACGAACGGTGCATAGCGCCCAGGTGACGTATCAAGCAACGGCAGGCAATGGTGCCTATGCGGGTAACCTCACTACCTTGCGAGGAGAGACCCTGATTGATAGCGTACTCGGCGGTGGAACGAAGAGCGGTTACGATTTTGAGATAGTTGAGCAATCGGGCTCGAATGCTGACGCGGTTTACGGAGTCTACGCATTCCCAAGTGTTACCACCGGCGTATCACAAACGGGCACTCGAACATTCGGCACAACTGAAGACGGCGTAATGCACGGGGAACCCGACATCACCGCCAAGCCAACCACAAGAGCTGAAATCAGGGCTCTCCCATATCTCGGAAACTAGTTACCATCAACGGCTCCATCAGTCTTCGTTTGCGAATATTTGACAAGAAGAATGAGTTCACGAGTATTAGAGAATCCCGACAATCAAGTCCGGGTGCTCAGGTCAATCATCGCTCGACCAGTGCTCTTGGTTGTCGTAATTTCCTCGGCTATCTTTGTTCCCGCACTTGTTTTTGGAGTTCCTTCAAATCTAGATCTCACTAATCATCTCCGATTTGCACTACCCTTCTATGATGGAATTCGCTCGGGTAACTTCTATCCCGGTTGGCTAGCGGAATCGAATGCCGGCTATGGTGATGCCAGCTTCAGATTCTATCCGCCCGCGCTCTACTACTTACTCTCCGCAACCAGAGTGCTCACAGGCAGCTGGTACGACGGAATGCTTTTGGCTTTCGGATCGCTTTTTGTAATGGGAGCGATCGGAGTCTACCTGTGGGCGCGGTCACTGTTTACGCCCCGTATTGCAGTTTGTGCGAGCATCCTTTTCACCCTCGCCCCTTACCATCTCAATCAGTTCTACCAGGCAACGATGCTGGCAGAATTCGCGGCGTGCTCCGTGCTACCTTTCGTCTTTTGGTATGTAGAAAGAATCTGCCGCAAGCAATCCGCTGGCAACGTAGCAGGACTCGCTGCGCTCTATGCGCTCCTGATTTTCACCCACTTACCACTAACTGTGCTCGGTTCTTTAGCCCTCACGATTTACGCGTTTTTGCGACTCGACAAAACGATCTGGAAGAAGTCCATTTTATTCCTTGCCGCCGGAGTCACGCTGGGGTTGCTCGCCAGCGCGTGTTATTGGGTAACGATGATCGCCGAGAAAAGCTGGATCAGAGCGGACGTTATCGATCCCCTACCATTTGTTGACTATCGTAAGAACTTCATCTTCTCGACGTTCTCCCCGGACAATCTAAACGTCTGGTGGATGAACATTCTGGTTCTCTTCACGTTTGCAATGTTTGGCCCAGGCCTGATCTTGCTTCATCGGGGAACGCGCAAAAAGCTCGGATGGAATACGGTTTCATTAGCTATACTCCTGACCGTTACCTTCCTCATGTCAACGATTCTTGCCGCACCGGTCTGGCATCTAATTCGGCCGTTGCAGGAGACTCAATTCCCGTGGAGATGGCTCGGCATCGTTTCGATGTTTGGCGCCATAGTAGCCGCGGCCGCCATTCCAGAGTGGCGCAGAGTAGCCCGTGGCCGTTTACGGCCGGTCTGCTTAGCTGTTATGAGTGGCATTCTGATATCAGTGGCTTTCTCCTTTTCGCACATCATTCGCGAAGCGAATTTTCTTTCACCCTCAGAGTTTAATAAAGCTCTCGCCGCCATCCCGGGATCCAATAGTGTTTCACAATGGCTTCCTGTTTGGGCTAGTGATCATCCGCAAGCGATGGATGGACAGATCGTCGCTCCCGAACGGGCGCCCAGGGTCGAATTATGGGAACCGGAACGACGCGTCTTCACAGTTGCTCCAGGCCCTGAACGACCGGTCCGAATTAGAACTTTCTATTACCCACACTGGAAAGCAACGGCAGCCGGAAAAGAATTATCATTGACACCGGCGAAGGACGGTGCGCTGAGTATTTCATTGCCACCGCAAGCAGTCACTGTCACGCTGCAGTTCGTCGAGCCAACCAGAGCGCGCGGTGCAGCGATCGCCACCGCCATCGGCTGGTTGTTAATTGCGTTCCTTTTCTTTGCTGGATATTCGACTCGGAATTCGCACTTCCAAACAACTTAAAATGGACAGCTCATCTTCAGCGATCGAGCAAAGTGGACGTTCGGACGTTTCTGTCCGCAGCGCTTTGTGGGCACGCTTCGCTGACGACGTGCGAGCTTTGATTCTAGTGTTCTGTGTAGCGGTTATGGTGATGGGTCCCTTGATGATTTGGGGGATACCTCAAGGTGCGGATCTCGCCAACCATTATCGATTCGCGATGCCCTTCTTCGAATCCATTCAAATTAGCAATTTCCATCCCGGCTGGTTGGCTGAATCAAACGGAGGATATGGCGACCCCAGGTTTCGGTTCTATCCACCTGCTCTCTACTTTTTGCTAGCCGCTGCTCACTCGGTTGCTGGCTGGTACTGGGCCAGTATTTTCTGCCTGGTCTTCCTATCTGTGATGGGAAGTGTTGGAGTTTACTTTTGGGGTCGCAACTACTTGACGCCCAGCGGAGCGATGTGGGCAGCTATTTGTTACGCAATCGTGCCCTATCGACTTAATGAACTCTATCAGGCTTCGCTTCTCTCCGAATACTTTGCCTGCGCCGTTCTCCCTTTTGTCCTCGCCTTTGTTGGTCGCCTCTGTCGACGTGGGCGGGCTGTTGATGTCGCGGGACTGGGTCTGTCCTATGCTTTGTTGATCCTGGCAAACCTTCCACTGGCCGTGATTGGATCAATATCGGCACTTATCTTTGCCTGTCTTCAACTCAAACAGAATCGATTACCACTCTCTTTAGCGAAACTCAGCATCGGAGTTCTGCTTGCACTAGGAGCGAGCGCGTTTTTCTGGGTCGGAATGGTTGCAGAGCTTCCCTGGATAAAAGGGAACGACGTCAACTCAATTGCATATTACGACTATCGAGCAAACTTCCTCTTTTCATCCTTAGCTCTGAATAACCGAAACACGTGGTATGCGAATCTTCTGGCTATAGTTCTGTTGGGATTTCTCTCGCCAGTGGTGATCTTGCTTGCCCGTAAGATGCAAAGAGACGTTAAAGCAATTACTGTTTTACTGTTTTTCTCTTTCCTGATGGCCACCCCCTTAAGTCGACCCTTATGGGCTGTTATACCCAAACTCTCGCAGATTCAATTTCCGTGGCGCTGGTTGGCGGTAACTTCGTTGGCAGGATCCCTTTTGATGGGTTTTTGTATTGGTAAGTGGGTCGAGGTATTCAAGGCCCGAATTCGGCCTGTAAATCTGGTTCCCCTCCTGGGATTTGCATTGTCTCTGGTTTTCATAGCCACTCAGATTGTCTGGGACGTCGAGTATTTGAATCGGCAAAAATTTGATGCGCTTCTTCCCCAATTACGCGCGGCTGCCAGCTTCAAAGACTGGTTACCGGTAAATGCGCGAAACTTCGTCGACCTTCCAAAAATGAATTCGAACGTTGAAGTTGACTCAAGGACGGTGGAAGTGTTGGCGTGGGAACCTGAGTTTCGTCGGTTCCGGATCAGTTCCGGATTTCCTGAGAGCGCTCATATTCGCACCTATCACTACCCATCATGGACCGCCACTGTTGACGGCCAGGCAGTTCCGGTCAGCGCCGATTCTAATGGAGTATGTGTTATTGCCGTTCCCCAGAGCGAGACTACGGTTGAGATGAAGTTTGGAGAAGCAAGATTCTTCACGGCAACCAAAATCATCAGCGCCCTCTCGGTATTTCTGTTAGCTATAATGCCTCTTGGCCAACTTGCCTTGGCAGCAGTCGCGAAACGAGGACCTTCGATTCTTGGTAAAGAAGCCGAAGTGCTACCACAAACACGAAGACTTTCCTGAACAGGAAAGTTTGGATAAAGTACAACTCCAACACCCATGAGCAACGCAACGTCGATGGACGAGGCAACCTCAACCAGGGCATCAACGGAATCACCACTCGCTCAAAGCAGAACGGCAGGGCGCATCATAGCCATCGCCCTCAACGCCTTTCGCGAAGCCGTGCGTGATCGTGTCCTTTACAATCTCGTTCTATTCGTCCTTTTACTAACCGCGGCGGCGATCTTTATCGGTGAGCTCTCGGGTGGTCAGGAACGCAAGATCATTGTCGACCTCGGACTCAGCGCCATGCTTCTCTTTGGAGTATTCATTGCGATTTTCGTCGGCGTTGGTCTGGTTTACAAAGAGATCGAACGCAGAACCATCTACGTGATCTTTTCCAAGCCAGTTGGACGCGGTGAGTTTCTGGTTGGCAAGTACCTCGGACTTTGTCTTACGTTGCTGGTCAATGTAGTCGTCATGGCCCTCGGCGTTTCGCTGGCGTTGATCTACGTAAGCCGTGGCTGGGATCCGTTGATAAAAACAATCTGGCCGGCGGTGCTCCTGATCTACCTGGAGTTGACGATTCTCACCGGCGTCGCGTTATTGTTTTCGTCGTTTTCGTCGCCCGCTCTGTCAGCGTTGCTGACCTTCTTTGTCTTCATCATTGGACACTTCAGCGCCGACCTCAAAAACCTGGCTACTTCGATGGGTAGCACAGGAGCGCGCGTCCTCTTCGGCGCGCTCTATTATTTGCTGCCCAATCTAGCGAACTACAGTTTCATTACACCCGCAGCGCATGGGCACGGACCCGAACCGGGTTTTCTATTGGCAACATTTCTGTACGCGTTTGTTTACATCGGAGTTCTTCTGGCCGCAGCAACACTGATATTCAGCAAACGGAACTTCAAATGATGAAGAGCGGGGCAACTTCCTTGTACGGTGAGCAAACGCGAACGATCAGCCTTTCGCTGGCAATCGTACTTGGCCTGGTCCTGACAGTTTTCCTCGCCCGCTGGATCGATGCCAGACGCCCGCCAATAGATCCCGCTGCCGCGGATGAGAGTCTCTACTTAAATGGGAAGACCGCGCGGAGGATGAGTCTTGGATTTAACGGCTTGGCCGCAGACTGGTATTGGATGCGTTCGCTGCAATACGTCGGCAGAAAAATTATGAACCTGCCCGAAAATGTTGTGCTCGACAATCTTGAACAGTTGAATCTAAAGCTGCTGCCCTCTCTGTTGGATACTTCAACGACGTTGGACCCTCAATTTCTTAGCCCCTACGAATACGCCGCTGTCGTTTTGCCGGCGGTAGACGTCAACCAGGCTATTAGCATTACCAGGAAAGGCATCGAGGCTAATCCCTCAGCGTGGCGTCTGTATCAACACCTGGGTTACATCTACTGGCAACAGCACGAATACCAGGCTGCCGCTGAAAGCTACGGACGAGGAGCACAAATTCCAGGCGCGCCAGCATGGATGGAGGCAATGAAAGCAAAAATGGCGGTTGAAGGCGGCAGCCGCTCAACCGCACGTGAGATTTACTCACGAATGTACGAGCAATCGAGCGACGACAAGGTTAAAGATATGGCGCGACGCCGTCTGCTGCAGCTTGATGCTTTTGATCAAATTGACGGGTTGCAGAAGATGCTGGCCGCATTTCAAAGCCGTTATGGACGCTGTCCAACCACGTGGAAGGAACTGGAGCCGGTTTTTCGAACAATGCGTTTACCTTTAGGAGAAGATGGCGCTCCATTAGATCCATCAGGCACTCCCTATGTATTTGGTAAAACAAATTGCGAGGTGCAAGTTAGTCCAACATCTGAAATACCAGGGAAGTGATGTCCGATATGCTTTAGCTTGTCGTTGAGAGTGCACAAAGACCCGTCGGTTTATTTAGTGAGCAAACGACAAGCTGAAGCATATCGGACATAACAACAATCATGCCGATCGTTGAAATCAACAATTTGACGAAAGACTACGAAGTCGGTTTCTTGCGCAAACGAAAAGTACGCGCGCTTGACGGACTTTCATTGTCGGTCGAGGCCAATCAGATCTTTGGTTTTCTCGGCGCGAATGGCGCCGGCAAGACTACAACTCTGAAACTCCTCATGCGTCTGATTTTTCCCAGCAGCGGGACCGCGCGCATCCTGGGTCACGACATTAGCGACATCAGAATGCATCAACGAATCGGCTACTTACCGGAGAATCCTTACTTCTACGATTACCTGACAGCGCGAGAACTTCTTGAGTACTGCGGACAGATCTTTGGGCAGCCAGCGTTGGATCGTAGGCAGCGAGCTACTGCTCTACTCTCGAGAGTTGGACTTGATGAGAAACGTTGGGACACGCAGTTGCGCAAATTCTCAAAAGGGATGTTGCAACGCGTCGGGCTGGCTCAGGCGCTCGTCAATGATCCTGAAATAGTGTTTCTCGATGAACCGATGAGCGGCCTTGACCCGATAGGTCGACGAGATGTGCGCGATCTCATCGCGTCGCTGAGGCAAGCGGGCAAAACGGTTTTCATGTGTTCGCACATCCTGTCAGACATTGAAGTCTTATGTGACAGGGTCGCGATACTCAAAAAAGGCAAGCTTGCCCAAGTGGGTCTGCTCAACGACTTGCGTCAGCAGACCGGCAACCATAATCTGGTTGAGATCGTTGCGACGGGAACAACCGCCGAGAACTTTCTGGCACACCTTCCTAATTCAGAAAAATTTACAATCACTGAAACAGCGAGCGGGCTTAGTGTTCACGCCCCGCGGGAGAGTGATGTCGACGAGATAATTGCTGCTCTCAGAAAGGCTCAAGGTAAGTTGGTGTCGGTACAGCCGATAAGACAATCACTTGAGGAGCTATTTGTCGATTAAAACTGGCCCTTCAATCTGAGGCGATAGAGCACAAACGTTCCAATCCGTTGACCCTCATCATGCACATACCAGCGATCCACATTGCTCCAATTTGGTTTTATGTCAGCGGATAACACAATATACGACACTACTAATGCGTGCGCGCGTTCGTTTGTGAAAGAGTCTGAGTACTCACGAAATTTTTGAGCCTGTTCACGTATCTCTTCTGCGAAGATTGGGCTGCTAACGCCGCTGACTACGCGGCTAAGGCGATAATACGGAAACATTCCCGCATAAAAATTCCAGTCGACCTCAGCAAATTTCTGATTAAAACTTGCCGCATCGTATCCCAGCAAATAGAACTGTCTGAAGAACCGCTCTCGGTTCTCCTCGTCCGACACTCCCGGAAAAACCAACAAGCGCGGAGCCCACAACACGGCTTGCGGAGCATCGGTAGGTAATCGATCAGCCAATTTTAGATCTCCCACCAATACAACCGGAATGGATCCACCGTTCTGAGCGGCTTGTACGGTGCCATCAGTCGCAGCTAACTCAGTAAGTTGTTGCGCAACAGGCCGCATTTCATCAACCTGCCTGTTATGATCCAGATTAAGCCTGGCCGCCAACCACACTTCGCAGGCACCCCACAACAAGGCGACTACAGCGACAATTAGAAGACGTTTATGGGAAAGCAGACGCCCTCTTTGTGCAGGGGACGTCAAGCTCAACGTTAAGACAATCATTGCCAGCGCACAGTAGTTCCCGACGAACCACTCGTAGTGGATCGGCTGCAATGATCGGCCAGTCAGAATCTGCTGATTAAAGATTGCAATGACAGTGAGGGCGAAAGAGGACGCGAACAAAAACAGGGGATCTCGCCACTCTAACTTCCGCCGAATGGCCCCAACCACTAGAACCCCTAACAGGATCATTACGAGGATCTCAGACAGTCGAAAAAGATCCGGTCGGTGAGTCATCGCAAGGGCCTGTGCGCTATCAACTGTAGGCGCCCGATGCGCGAGCCTCTTGAAGTAGATGAGCATCCCGGGTGCAGCGATCACCGTGATGAAGCCAAACACCATCAGCGACCGCCGCCTCTCATTTGGTCGACCGGCGAGCCACAAGGCCGCGATTGAAGCCAACCAAGCCCCAGCGGCAGTCCACAGATAGAAGTATGAAAAGACCAGGAGTACGAAAGTAACCCCAGCGGATAATGCAAACACTTGAGCTCGTCGTGAAGAAGGCGCGATCAATGCGAGCCAGACCAACGCACAGAAAACAAAGAAGAGTGGAAAGCCAACTGCGGGCTGATAGAACCGGAGGAATGGCAAGTGATAAGCCGACGCTGGTAGCACCCTGTCTGACAACCACATGGGAATTAGGAAATTAAGAGTTGGGACATAGCGCGAGATGCCCTGTCCCGCAATAAGCGTCCCGAAACCGTAGATAAAACAAACCGCAGTCGCAGAGAGACGAGGGTTTCGGGTAAGTAAGGCAATAAACCAAAACAATGTCAATGAGCTGACTCCAGCCATCAACAATGGTCCTATTATGAAGACAGTCGATGCTGAAAGCCCCAACCACCGAGCAGGGAAGGCCGAGAGATAAGCAGGAACGATCTGAATGGAAAAGAGAGACTCCGGTACTGGATGCGATGAGTGATCAGTGCAACCAGTAAAAGGATCATTGCGGCGCGGACGCCCACGAATTAGTGAGGCAATGTAAGTGGAATACGCTACCTCGTCAGGGTGTACGGCTGCATTGGTCCCATGCCAGGAAGAACCGCGATCCAGGAGAAACAAGAACTGAGGTATAGCAGTTAAAATCACAATCGCAGACGCGGCAAGGAGGCCCCATCGCCACTCCGTACGTTGCGCTCTCATTTAGTCATGCCTATGAACTGGGAGTCCTCCCGGGGTACCTGAGCACTGAATTCCCGTGAACCGCGAGTGAGGTTAAACTAAGGGATGTCTGCCTGTCGACCGAGGCAGTTGCTATTCATTTCTATCCCTTAAAACTAAATCCGGTAACTTCCATCTTGATGTTGGCCCGATCATCCGTGTCACTCATACCTTCCAACATCACTTGAACCTTCATCGTCTTGTTGGGTTCCAACTCAGCTTGACGAATTGGAATCACAACCACCGTTCGCTCCTTGACTGCCTTGCCCTGGTGGTCCACTACAGCAGCTCTGATTTCCAGACCGTTCAAAGTCTTGCCGGTGATATTTCGAACGGTGGTATGAAGACTCATCACGATGTCGCCCAGCGCGCGCTTTGCCTCCTCAGCCTCGGGATCGTCAAGTTTTATGTTGGGACCGTGCTGGTCAAACTCGGCTGAGCCGGGCCGAATTGCGCCCTGCAACGTCGGCTCCCCACCCGAAGTGCTTCTGGTCGAACGCATCAGGATATAGAAGAACAGGGCGATTACGATCGCGGCTCCTACGGCAACGATGATGATCATCGTACGGCGCGAGTCGGCAGGCGTCTCGGGTCGCTTCTCAGAGGTGGTCATGGTGTGGGGAATTGTAGATACGGAAAAATCGTTTGGCAATGCGGTCAATCTCCTCCCATCATTTAATGAAAGGTAATTAGACACCAGCGGGTCATGAGTGTTCCGGCTGCCCATCAACACCTAGCAACTCCGCGATTAGTTCCTCCAACCTTTCGAAGTCAATCGGCTTCGTGATGTAGCGGTTGCACCCGGCCTTCAAAGCTCGTGCCTGAAAATCCCCAGTGTCGTGGGCCGATACAACGATTATCGGTGTTTTCTCCAAGGCCGGTAGTTTTCGAATTAACCGTGTGGCAGCGAGACCGTCAATAATGGGTAGACTAAGATCCATTAGAATGAGGGCTGGGTTTTCCTGCTGAGCGACCTTTACAGCCTCCTCGCCGTTTCTTGCTTCAACGACTCGATAGCCTTCCATCTCCAAGAGCTTGCGCATCATGAAGCGATTGTCTTCAGTGTCTTCAACTATCAGCAGACTCATTTGATCGTTTTCCGCGTGCATTTCGTCTTCCCGGAATCCCCAAATTCTGAACTCAACTTCTCATTTATTCCTGCCAAGTTGTTGATTTTGCTGTATCACTAGAATACGCCGCGCTTTTTTGTTAACATCCCGCACCGAAATACAACACATCGGAGCGAGGGCAAAGATTCTAATTCGTACACTCGCCCGTTAAGGCGGGATTCCCCAACCCGACGGTGGCCCCCAAGAACGTAATTGAGACAGCTCCTGTGAAGCCTTTATCTACGAGGTTCGACGACCGAAGTACGCTCCAAGACCTGGGCAGAGCCTCAATCCAGATTGTGCATGACCTTAAGAACCAACTAAACGGTCTCAAACTGTATGCCACTTTCCTACGTCGTCGGATTGAAAGGAGCGAGCGGCCCGAGGATGAGCACGAAACGATTATGAAACTAATTGCGGGCCTCGATCGGGCAGCGAGCGACTTGTCGACGATCGTCCAATTCGGCCGGGAGATTGAATTGAAGCGACAGCCTGGTTTCGACATTCAGAAGGTGATGCGTTCTATCTGCTCTCGCTTAGACACTATTGCGGCGCCAGTTATTTGCGAGGCAGAAATGGTTCCAATTACCGGTGACTTCGACCCGACTAGATTGACAGATGCGTTCAACTGGATTTCAGAGGGCGCCTTAATACATCGGAACCGTGAAGGTAACGGCGTAATAGCCGTTTCTGTGAAGAAAGAAGATACCAATGACAAGGCGACGATCGAGTGGTCAGGCCTTACGGCAGTTGATCACGATCCGTTTCGCTCGTTCGCCGGCAGTGACGAGATCAGAATGTCATTGGCGGCGAAGATCGTGGAGGCACATGGTGGTTCGGCAGAATATCAAGACCGCCATTTTGTAGTCACTTTGCCCCTTTCGCAGTGAACTAAGCTGGTGTTTTCGCTGAAGGAGTATTAGGAAAACTATGAGTCCTCAAAGCGCAGTCACTTCCAAGGAGGAGAAAAAGGTGGAGAACAAAGAAGTGCGGATTTTGGTTGTGGACGACGAGCCGATGATGGCCGACTCGCTGCGTCAGAATTTTGTCGAGGAAGGCTATTCAGTTGATACAGCCGCCACGGGCGCAGCAGCGATCGAACTTTTTGATCAAGGTGGTCACCATCTGGCTATTTGTGATCTGCAACTTCCGGACATGGATGGACTCGAAGTCATGCGTCATATGAAAGACGCGCGACCTACCACGGAAGTTATTGTGGTCACTGGTTATGGCACAGTGCAAAAAGCAGTTGAGGCAACAAAGGCGGGGGCATTTTATTTTGTCGAGAAGCCGTTTGACTTTGAAGAGTTGCAGCCGCTCGTTGAAAAGGCCCTTGAACGTCGCGAACTCGTCGCCGAAACAGCGAACATGAGACGACAACTCTCCACTCGTGCCGAATACTTCAACATCATTGGCGCGTCGAAACCAATGCAGACGATTTATGAGACCATCGAATCGGTGGCCAAGTCAGATGCAAACGTTCTCATCGTGGGCGAATCAGGCACAGGCAAAGAACTTATTGCGAACGCTATCCACTACAATTCTCTCCGCTCGAAGAAACCTTTCATCAAAGTAAACTGCGCTGCCCTGCCAAAAGAACTGATCGAGTCGGAATTATTCGGTCACACCAAGGGTGCTTTCACCGGAGCGCACGCAGATAAAGAGGGACTCGTCCAGCATGCAGCCGGCGGTTCATTGATGTTGGATGAAATCGCCGAAATGCCGATTGAGTTGCAGCCCAAACTGTTGCGCGTGTTGCAGGAAAGAAGCTATCGGAAAATCGGCTCCGAAAAGACTTACGCTGTCGACTTTCGCTTGATCTGTTCAACCAATCGTCCTCCCGCGGACGCCATAAGAGACGGACTGTTGAGAGACGATCTCTTCTATCGGATTTCCACGATAACTATTCATGTGCCACCGCTTCGCGAAAGAAATGAAGACATTCAACTGCTAACCGAACATTTCCTCCATATGTATGCCCAGAAATATGAACGGCAGATAAGCAGCGTTTCGCAAGCAGCGTATCAACGTCTCTTCGGGCACAGCTGGCCAGGCAATGTTCGCGAACTACAAAACGTCATCGAACGTGCTGTGCTCCTTGCCAAAGAAGCGAAGATTGAGCCGATCGACCTGCCTTTCGACAATGGAAGTCTGCCTGAAGGTTCGTCGCCAAGCGCGGAGTGGGATGTTCCACCTAACATGACTCTAGAAGATATTGAGCGTGTGGTGATTGAACGTACGCTGCAACGCACTGGCGGCAACAAACAAGCGGCAGCGAATCTGTTGGGTATCTACAGACCACGCCTTTACAGCAAGATTCGCAAATACAACATAGTCGTCACAAACCGCGCATCCGCTTAGAAACTAAAAAGTGTCCTACTAGCTAAACAAGTGGCCTGTGTAAACTGGCCACTTTCATTTCCGCGAATACCACTGATAGTTAAATCGTCAACATGAAGGTCATTCCCACGACGCGACTGCGAAGTATTGATGAGGATCGATCCGTCTCAATTTTGGATGGAAGCATCGAGCCGCAAGTCAGTGCGGCTGGTGACTAACGCTTCGGGCGCCTCCTTGGAGTGCGGGGACCTGTCACCGCTTTGGTACAGCGAATCTCAGCAATACAACGCTCTGTACCAAAGCGGTGACAG
>DASYRR010000314.1:0-7591 GCA_036004125.1 Pyrinomonadaceae bacterium
CCGTCAACATCACTAAGCAGGATTAGTTTTTCCGCTTTGAGTTGAACCGCAATCTCCGCGGCAATTGTGTCGGCATTGATGTTAAAAACTGTGCCTTCGTCGTCCGCGCCAAGCGATGAGATGACGGGCAAATATCCGTGATCGAGTAGAACGGTCAACAGTCTGGTGTTGATCTGTACGACGTCACCCACGTGTCCGAAATCGACCTGAGCACGCTCACCTGTTTCACGATTGAGAATCTCTTTTGGAGGTCGTCGTTCGGCGTGCACGATGTTGCCATCCACCCCGGAGAGGCCGACGGCTTCAATGCCTCTTTGACGTAGCGCCGCCAGAATGTCGGTATTTATCTTGCCGGCAAAGATCATCTTGGCCATCTCGAGTGTTGCGTCGTCAGTTACGCGCCGACCTTCAATGATGGTTTGTTCTACCCCGAGCCTGGTTGCCAGTTCGCTCAGTTGTTTGCCCCCACCATGAATGACACAGATACGGATGCCTACTTGATGAAGTAGAGCCAGCTCTTCCGCAAGGGAAGCGAGATTATCCAGATTTTCCGTGACCTTGCCGGACAGTTTTACGACAAACGTCTGACCCTGGAAACGTTGAATGTATGGCAACGCTTCGCGCAGAAGATCGAGGCGGAGTTGATTGTCGACAGGCATTGGTCTTTGGTGTTTGGCCTTGGGTCTTGGTTGCGTTGATTTGGACAAAGGCCCAAGACCAAAGACCTAAGACCAACTCATTACACTTACAATAAGCTTGTCATCACCGCTTTCTGCACGTGCAACCGATTCTCCGCTTCATCAATAACGACGGAGGCATCTGAATCGATCACCGCATCGGTCACGATCACATTGCGCCGTACTGGTAAGCAGTGCATGAAGATAGCCTCGTTTGTTTTTGCCATCTTTTCCTGGTCAACTATCCACTTGTGTCGATACTGCCAGCGATTGACGATGTCTTGCTCGCTGTTGCCGTAAAACTGTTTCGACCCCCAGCTCTTGGCATAGATGACGTCAGCACCATCGAATGCCGCTTCAATATCGTGAACGACCTCCAGGCTCCCTCCAGTACTCGCGGCCTTCGCTCGACAGACTTCAATTAGTTGCTCATCGAGTTCGTAACCTTTGGGGTGTGCGATTACGACATTGTGTCCCATCTGGGTTGAAGCAAGTGCGAAGCTGTTTGGCACGGCCATCGGCAACGCTTTCGGGTGCCAGGCCCACGTGAGTAGCACGCGCTTACGCCCGTCGCCCAGCTTTTCCCGAATCGTCATCACGTCTGCTAGTGCCTGGCAAGGATGATGCATAGCAGATTCGAGGTTGATGACTGGAACGTCGCTGTATTTTGCGAAAGCATTGAGAATTGGATCGGTGCGGTCGTCTTCCCAATTTTTCAACGTTGCAAAGGTTCTGACGCCAATCGCAACGCAGTAACGCTCAAGTACGCGAACGAATTCTGCGATGTGTTCGGTCTTATCGCCGTCCATCACTACGCCGTCACGATGTTCGAGTGTCCAACTCGTGCCGCCTGGCTCCAGCACAACGGCGTTGCCGCCCAGTTCAAAGATCCCAACCTGCATTGAAGCGCGTGTTCGTAGACTCGGATTGAAGAAGACGAGGGTAACCGATTTGCCCGCGAGCGGCTTCGAAATGTTCTCGCCACGTTTGAAACGCAGAGCCAACTCGATGAGCTGATTAAGCCGAGACGGTTCCAAGTTTTCAGTAGTTAGAAAGTTTGTCATCGAATTAACCGGCTTCACTGGTAACATTTTCGAGCGCCGCTACAAACAGGTCGATCTCTTGATTTTTCAAACACAGCGGTGGCAGCAGCCGCAGCACACGCGGATCACTCGAAGTTCCAGTAATGATCTTGTGATCAAGTAAACCTTTATGTATAGGTGCTGCTTTGTCGACCAATTCGAGTCCCAGCAGAAAACCACGACCATGAACAGCGACGACCTGTTCAACCCCTCTGAGGCGCTCGCGCAGATGCAGTTCAGCACTCTTCACGTTCGCAAGCATCTTGTCATTCTCGATGGCTTCCAACGTTGCTGTGACTGCAGCCATTGCCAGCATGCCGCCACCAAACGTCGTTCCCAGGTCGTTCTCTTTAATTTTGTCGGCAATTGCGTCGGTGACCAAACAGGCGCCAACCGGAACCCCGCTGCCCAGAGCTTTCGCCAGCGTCACAATGTCGGGCACTACACCATCGCCGGCAGAGCTACCCGCGAAGAACCAATCGCCAGTGCGTCCCACGCCAGTTTGGACCTCGTCGTAGATTAAGACGATTTCTCGTTCGTCACACAGTGTGCGCAACTCTCGATAATAGGTCGCCTCAGCCATTCGGACACCGGCCATTGACTGAATTGGTTCCAGCATCATTGCAGCAACTGTCCCGTCGGCGAGCGCTCTTACCGACTCGATGTTTCCAAACTCGGCTTCAATGTGTCCCGGAACATTTGGCTTTCCGATGTCTCGATACTTCCCGAGAAAAGTGGCGCTGATGGCGTCAGCGGTACGCCCATGAAAACCACCAGAGAATGTGATGATCTTTTCGCGACCCGTAAACATTCGCGCCATTCGCATGGCGTTCTCGTTGGCTTCCGTTCCTGAATTACAAAAGAACGCCCTGGTTAGTTGAGCTGGCGCCAGGGAGACAAGTTTTTCAGCAGCTCTTGCGCGCGTCTCTGAATACACCAGGTTGGAATAAAACAACAGCCTTTCCGTCTGCTCGCACAATGCCTTCACCACATGAGGATGACAATGACCGGTACCTGCGACTGCATGGCCTCCGTAGAGATCGAGATACTTGTGGCCATCGCTTGTGTAGATCCATACACCCTCGCCGCGTTCAGCTGCGACGGGCATCTTCTTGTACGTAGCGAGTTGATACTGTTCTTCGGTTGCCGAGATCTCAGCAAACGACGTCGATGATTCCAAAGTCATCCTGCCCTTGCTCCATCAGAAATCGTTTTCTCACTTACGGCCAGCACTGGAGTCAATCCGTCGCCGTAACCGATGTCAAACAAATGTCCGATAAACTTCAGTTTGTCGTCGCGTTCATAACACGCACCCTGGAAGTTTTAAGCTGAAATCGATTCTCGCGTTAACAGGCACTTCAAAATGTTCCAATGCACCCCATCTCCATCACCACGACAAACTAAAGTTTATCGGACATTCTTCTACGGATTGGTTCCGACCAGCATTAGTCCAGTCTTCTCATCCAGACCAAACATTAAATTCATGTTTTGCACCGCTTGGCCGGCGGCACCCTTCACCAGGTTATCGAGCGCCGAGAAGACAACAATCTGATTGCCGCGCAAGGCAAACCCGATATCGCAGAAGTTTGTGGTCTTCACCCAGTTAATATCCGGCGATCCTTTTACCAATCTGACAAAGAAACAGTCACGATAGAATTCCGCAAACATTTCATTCAGACGCGCCTCTGCGAATTCGTCTGTCACTTCAGCATAGATCGAGGCAAAGATTCCTCTTGAGACCGGCAGAGAGTGGGTCATAAAAACGAGTTCGCTGGTCCAGTCGCCAACCCGCGCGAGTTCCTGCTCGATCTCAGGCACATGCTGGTGCGTGAACGGCTTGTAGGCATAGAAGGAGTTCATCCGTTGAGGATGATGCGTGTTTGCAGCGGGCTTCGCTCCTGAACCCGACGATCCTGTCTTGGCATCGACTATCACTCTGCCACTTAGAAGGTTGTTTGCCACGAGTGGCGCCAATCCGAGCAAGGTTGCGGTTGCGAAGCAACCAGGGTTCGCTATCAATCGCGCTTTTCGCACCGCTTCTCGATTCGTTTCCGTCAACCCGTAGACAAATTCCGACTGCAGCTCCATTGCCGTGTGCTCTTGCTTGTAGTGCTTCTCGAAGACAGCCTGGTCTTGCAAACGAAAGTCTCCGGAAAGATCGATTGCTTTCACATTCGCCGGCAAACGCGGCACAACATCCATTGCCTGTCCGTGGGGCAAGGCCAGGAAGACGCAATCGAGATCCGTTAGTGTTTCTGTCTTTTCAGATGCAGAACAGAAAGTGAGATTAGTCAGTCCGGCGAGATTACGGTGAACTTCGGAGACAGCTTTACCTGCGTGCTCGTTGGCAGTGACGAAAGAGATTTCTGCGTTCGGGTGAAACAAGAGGATGCGGAGCAATTCGGAGCCACCGTAGCCCGAGCCACCAAAAATTCCAATGTTGAGTTTGTCGTTCTTCATGTGGTGTTCTTCTCTGTGAAGAGCTCAGGCGAATTGCTTCACCTTTGTATTTTCAATCTTCTCCTTCACCAACTCAAACAATGCCGCTCCTTCGCGTCGCGCATTCGCAGCCGGGATTTGAAACTCGTTCCTAATGTAGTCGCCACCCATTTGTGAATCAGTAACCGAACCAGAAATAACATCGATTTCCACGCCACGCCTCCGCAACAACTCTATCCCGCCCCAGGCACCGACGTAGTCAGAGGCACAGAAGACCAGGGCAGCAGTTACCTCACGGAGTTCAAGGTCATCGAAGATGGTATCGACCGAGTAGCCACCGAGAATTCCATCACCTAGTTCAATCAGAATCAGGTCAGGGTTTACTTCATTCAACCGGCCAATGATTGCCTTCGCTGTTGGTGCAAGATCACCAACGTCGACTGTGGAGGGTAGACCGCAGTCGAGAAAGCTGGCCGTGACAATTGCGCCGTGGTCGGCCATATTCATCGTGTCGCGCAAACAGGCAATGCCCGATAGTTTGGCTGCGGCCACTTTTAACCCTGCTCGGGTAGCTTGCTTTATCAACTCCGTTGCTGCGTAGGTCTTGCCGCTATTCATGCTGGTGCCGGCAATCAACACGAGTGGAGCAGACTCGCCTAACGAAGTCTTTGGTGGAATCGCAGCATCCACAATGTTACGAATCCGCCCTTCCTCATTCGCAACAAAGCCGATGACTTCCAACTTGATCGCATCGCCGAGACTTGAGTGATGACCTGTGCAGCAACCAATCACACCACCCATGTTCAAAAGGTGCAGTTCGTCACCGGTCTTGACCGAAGTTGGGATGTCGCCCACAAAACCTTTTAGCGCGCGTCGACGACCGAGAACACCAATTAGCAAATCACCCGGGTTGATCTTCGCTAGTCTGCCCGTGGGTAGCTCCAGCATGTTGTAGGTGGCGCTGTCACTCAGGGCACGGACCACGAGCACATCGCCTGCGCGTGGAAATTCGCATGACGAAACAACGGCCACCGTCTTTGCGAGATTGAGCGGCGATGTTGCTGAGCCGATTTTATCGACGTCGATCACTTTAATGTCGAGTTGTTGTGCCATCTGGTGATCTCCTCTATTTCTTCTCTGTGTCTCTCTGTGTCTCTGTGTCTCTGTGGTGAATGAGCAGTTGAATTATTTATCACCACAGAGACACAGAGACACAGAGGTACACAGAGAAGTTTGTTATCGTCCACCCCCGAGTCTCAGTCGCAATGCATTGAGTTTGATGAAACCTTCGGCATCACGCTGGTTGTAAACAGTGTCGGCTTCAAAAGTCGCAACCTTTTCGTCATACAGCGATTTTGGTGAGCGACGCCCAACGACAATCGCGTTTCCGCGAAAGAGTTTCAAACGCACATCACCACTCACATTCACTTGCGTCTCATTGATCAGTTTGCGCATCAACTTAAACTCCGGAGCGAACCAGAAACCGTAATAGATGTTTTCGGCAAACTTCACGCCGAGTGAGTCGCGCAGGTGCATGACTTCGCGGTCCATCGTGATCGATTCAAGCGCACGGTGTGCTGCCTGCAGGATCGTTACGCCGGGTGTTTCGTAGACGCCGCGCGACTTCATGCCCACGAATCGATTCTCAACCAGATCGACACGGCCGATTCCATGTGCGCCTCCCAACTTGTTCAGGGTGTCGAGCAGCGTGACTGGGTCGAGCTGTGTTCCATTCACGGCCACAGGCTCACCTTTTTCAAAGGACAATTCGAGATATTCAGCTTCAGGTTTCGCGGCTTCTGGAGAAAGCGTAAGTTGAAAAATGCTTTCGGGAGGTTCAGCCCAGGGGTCTTCGAGTATCCCGCCCTCATAAGAGATGTGCATCAGATTGGCGTCTGTTGAATAAGGCTTCTCCGCTGTGGCTGTGACTGGAATGTCGTGCTGTTTGGCGTAATTGATGAGATCGAGCCGGCCTTTGTATTCCCACTCGCGCCACGGTGCGATCACTTTTATGTCCGGTTGCAATGCGTAGTAAGTCAGTTCGAAACGAACCTGATCATTACCTTTGCCGGTTGCGCCGTGAGCTACGGCATCAGCACCTTCTTTTTGAGCGATCTCGATCTGTCGTTTGGCGATTACAGGGCGAGCGAGCGATGTGCCCATCAGGTACACGCCTTCATAAACAGCGTTTGCTTTAACGGCCGTCCAAACGTAGTCGCGCACAAACTCTTCGCGCAGGTCTTCCACATAGAGTTTTGAGGCACCGGTTGCATATGCTTTTTCTTCGAGGCCGGAAAGTTCGGCGCCCTGACCAACGTCAGCGCAATAGCAAACAACTTCACAGTTATAGTTCTCTTTCAACCAGCGAAGCATAACGGAGGTGTCCAAACCGCCGGAATACGCGAGAACGATCTTGTTAATCTTGGTTGATGAATTCATATCGCTCTACTTCCCAAACAATCCCCAAACCTTCTTCATAATTACTCGCTGCGCCTTAGACTCACGCACGGCGATGAAAATTGTGTCTTCGCCGGCAATGGTGCCGACGATCTCTGGTAATGCAGCTGCATCAATCTCAACGGCCACGGCGGACGCGAGACCTGGAACAGTGCGAGCGATTACCAAACTGTCGCCTGCGTGGTCTAAACTCAGCAGACCGCGAGTAGCTGCGCCATTGGTTCGCGGGAGCGTGTAATGACCGTGCTGTTTTACGACGCCAAGTTCTTCGAGATCTCGCGAAACGCTTGATTGCGTCGCTGGCACTCCAGAGCTTTCGAGTAGCGTACGGAGGTCCTCCTGCGTACCGACGGGCTTCGCGCGTATCAAGCTCAGGATTTTCTGTTGTCGGTCGCGTTTCTTCATAACATCATATGCAACATACTTGCATAATCAACGCATAGATGCATAAAATACCACGCAGGTTGGATGCTGGTCAAACGGAAAGAGTCGTTGGAGAAGAGTTCAATGCCAGATTCAAAAAACCTTTGGGGCGGCAGATTCAAGGACAAGTCTGACCCGACCTTTGCTGCTTTTAACAATTCGTTTCGGTTTGATTGGAGGTTGTTTGAAGCCGACGTCGTGGCGAGCATTGCGTACAGTCGGGCCTTAGTAGGTGCGGGTGTGCTTACGGGTCAGGAATCGGCCGCTGTGAATTCAGCCCTCGAAAAGATTCTGACTGCTGGTCGAGATAATCTTGAGTACTTCAGCGAAGCCTCCGCCGAGGACGTGCATTCTTTTGTCGAATCAAGACTGGTGGAACTGACTGGTGATGTTGGTCGGAAGTTGCATACAGGTCGCAGTCGAAACGATCAGGTGGCGACAGACTTTCGTCTATGGATGCGCCAATCAAGCGATGACTTAAGCAACCAACTCCGCGAGACTCAGTCCTCCCTG
>DASYRR010000315.1:0-14205 GCA_036004125.1 Pyrinomonadaceae bacterium
CTACGATGCGAACGGCCGGCAAACTTCTGCATCTGTTACCAACAGCGATCTTTCACAGACTTCCGTCTACGATTGTGCCGGTCAACGAGTGCAGACCACGGCCTTCAGCGTCACGCGCACGATGGTGTACGACATCTTTGGGCAGTTGGTGGCCGACTACAACGGCACTTCAATGGAGAAGGAGAACATCTATCGGGGCGGGCAGTTGCTGGCCGTTTATGCAGCGTCGTCGTCCTGCTATATGACCATTGCTGACTTTGTGACGGCTTTCTATCAGGGGGCGTTGAATCGCAATCCTAACTCCACGGAGTTGACTGATTGGACATTGAAACTGAGCCAGGCGCAGGCCCCGGGGTCAGGGCCGGCTAATTAAAGTGGCGCAGGATCTCGGGGAAACTTTGTTTGCATCCACGGAATACACTAACCTGAACATCAGCAACAGTGATTACGTGACGGACCTGTACGCGGCCTACTTGCAACGCAGTCCTTTATTCGGGAGGCTACGACTACTGGATGGCTGCACTCAATGGTGGTAGTACCAGGGCCCAAGTGCGCCACGGATTCGCTTACAGCAGCGAGTTTCAGGGCAATGTCGTGCGGTTATGTCCGGGCACGAGCAGCAGCACGAACACGAGTGCGAATCTGAAGTATGTGCTCACAGACCAAGGCAGACTTAGAGGGAATTGAGTATGTACTCCTGTTGGATGATGTTCCCGAGATATCGAGACGTAGGGATCCCGAACTGGACCGAGTTAACCTTTTTTCACTCTCAGCGCGAACCTCTTTTCCAAGCTTGCTTTATGAAAGAGTTCTATAGACATGTTGTAAGGAATCAGAGTTGTTCTTTCTCTCGCCCGCCGGAACCAGTAACTTGCCTCCGCGTGGTCAGCTTTAACTTGCATTGCCCTATCAAAGTACTTGGCAGCGTCAGCGTAGTTCTCCTTGCCCCACGCACGTGTACCTTTCCAGTAATTAATATCGGCCGCTACCTTGAGTAAAATATTGCCGAGTTTGTGCAACCTTTTCTGTTGCATCTTCAAGGTTACGGAGGAGGCATTAGCGTTCTGCAAACTCCTCTGAACTCTCCACGTGGTTAGAAGTGAAAGATGGCTTGCTGGTATTTGGTGCATACAGTGCGAGAAGTGCAAATCTCCCGCACATATCATCCTAATTGCACGCGCCCTCTACGAGCCAATGCACCGAGTTTTCGTGCATACCCCCGCCCATGACATTAAGGATTGCGGAAACACTAGCTCATGAGGTTGGGCATCATCTCATTGCCTGAGACTCCGCAGCGAATATTCGACTCCCCAGCTGTGGTCACTCTTGCGGATCGTATCGGCGAGATTGATCAGTGAGCGCCGCGATGACGAAATACACTAGTTCCAGCTATTATTTCGTGAATCATGGAGATCCGCACGCGAAATGCAAAGCTGCCTTGGATTATCCTGTGGCAAATCAGACGGTCCTTAAAGTGGCTCAATGAGGAGCATCTTGTCGGTATCTCTCACATTGATCTTCAAGAGTGGTTGGCTCCAGCGACCCAGTCTTCTCCAAAATGGCACCAACAGGCAACAGAAGAGAGATGGAGTGTTAACGCCCAGTATTTTGCGGAAACATCCGCTGAGCCAGCGTGCATAGTGCTGTATGCCAGGACTCTGTACCGTACTATTCCCAAAGTCTACTGGGTAACTCCTGTAGCAACACTAAATATTGTTCGCACTCTTTCCCATGAAGTTGCCCACCATCTAATCGCAAAAAGGGGTTACGTTTTTAAAGAGAGCGAGCAAATCTCCTCATTCGAAGAAGAAGAGCAATTGGCGGACTTATATTCGGTATATGTTAGTAGTCGGATGAAAGGCTGGTGCGCGAGGTTAGCGCTGTGGATGACAAAGGATCTCGCGGACTCGTATTACCAGCTTGGCATATTTAAATGGCGGGAACGTAATTATCCAGAAGCAGCCGAAAGTTGGTATCGAACATTTTTATTAGATCCTACTAGACAAGACGCTGTGTATTGGTTTCATCAGGCCAAAGAAGCGTCCGCTAAATCTACAGATCAGAGCCACCTTGATTGATTTCCTTTGATTGTTCATTCCTTAGAGGTCTTTCGGTCTTCAGCACTAAGTGACAAAGTCGCAACGCAGGGATGGGGTAGCGAGACCAACCGCAGCAGCGAAGCCTTCCAGCCGCACAAGTTCACCACCTATGAGCGCGACGGCAACGCCTCAGACGAGGCGATGCATCGTCGTTACAATCGCTAGTGGTCTAGATTCAACCAGCCCGATCCTTATGATGGCAGTTAATATCTGGCGAATCCGGCATCGTTTAATCGCTATGCGCGTATGTGCAGAGTGACCCAGTGAATTTGTCGATCTCAGTGGGCTTGACGATCCAATTTGATGTCAACGATTCGAAATTTGGTTGGCGAACACAACCGTCCCCACAACACCAGAACAGTTTTCGAAATAAACCCTCACATTGGACCGCGAGGACCCGAAATAGGCCCTGAGTTCCGCCCCAAAGAGTGCCATCGAATGCGTCAAATCGTTCAAGAGCAGCCAGGGCAGGACTTAGAATAATGGCCGATAACGATGAGTTCTAAATTTTCCCGCTATCGAAGAGGATTTTTGAATGGCACGCAACCAAGCAATTCTATCAGTAGTGGAGTTAGCCTAAGCGAAGGTGTCTGTCTAACAGTTTCCCAATTGTTGATTGTCATTTTATCTACACCTAGTAAAGCTGCGAGTTGAGGTTGAGTGAGTCCCATCTCGAGTCGCCTAAGCCTAACGTGATCCCCCAGTGTCCTTACCTCCGTTAGATACGCAGAGTTCTTAGGTTTTCTGGCCTTCAGCAGCAAATGACAAAAAGGCAACGCAGGGGTGTCCGTGTGGTTTTTGGAATGATCCAACACGGGAATGCCGGTGCTCGCCGTTGCAGATTCAGCGTTACGTGGGACGCATCTCGGGACCATTGCTGGATCGAATCGACATTCACATCGATGTGCCCGCCGTTAAGTTTCGCGAACTCGCAGGAGACGAGGCCCCAGAGACTGATAGTTCAGACACTATTCGCCACCGCGTGATCGTTGCCCGGGAGCGCCAACTCAAACGATTCCATGGCGAGAAGATTTTTGCCAATGCCGCAATGACGCCGCGCATGACTCGCGAGCATTGCCAGATCGACTCTGCGAGCGAACAGCTGTTGGAGCAGGCAATGATTCGCATGTCAAATGATAAATGACCAATGATTCTTCCTGCCTTCTGCCTGCTGCTCCTGTCACTTTCTCGGTGGCATTGGTATCAGCATTGAGACCTTTTGACGGTAATTGCGATACTGCTCGCCGTAGAAGCTAATAAGGTCTCGTTCTTCAAACTGGATGGCCACCAGGATGTAAGCCGTTGTCATGATCGCGAAGAACAAGTGTCCAACCGTCATGTGCGGCGTGCTCCAAAATGCGACGATGAATCCCAGGTACAACGGATGTCTGGTCATCTTGTATAACGCGGGCGTTTTGAAAGGAAGTGATTCTCCTTGCACACCCTTGTGGTAATTAGTGACTTGCTTGAGTCCAAACAAGGCAAAATGATCGATCAGATAAGTCGAAAACAGAACGCCTCCCCAACCCATCCAGAATAAACCTTGCAGCAGCAAACGGCCGGTCGGGTTCTCCACGTTCCAAACGACAGTTCTTATCGGCTGCCATTGCCAAAACATCAAAAGCAAAATCAAGCTTGCCAACAATACGTAGGTGCTGCGTTCAATTGGTTCGGGAATGATTTGCGTCCATTTTTTCTTGAACCACTGACGTGCCATGACGCTATGTTGAAGCGCGAATAGACTCAGTAAGACACCGTCAATAATCAAGGCCATAACCAACGGGCCTTCGGTTCCAGTGTCGACCGACTTTGGCACTACAACGTTGCCAACAAAGCCGATCGCATAAAGGAAAGCGAAGAGAAAGATGACGTAACAAATAGCGCCATAAACGAAAGCAAGTGTTCGACTCATGGGATGAGTCTCCTTTCGTGGAAGAGTGGCTCGAAGACCAGATACGTTGGAATTTTTCGGGGCAGACTCTAACTTGGTAGGTGTATGCTGTCAACAAATTCTAGGCCAGCAGGTTCACCTCTTGACTCGAACTCGCAGACATTCTTGCGGACTTCTAAGTAGGTTGTCACGAATGGCTGTAGAAAAGAGGCAATCGACATGAGAATCATACTTGCAGCTCTCGTAACAATTCTTAGTTGCAGCTCTATGTGGCCGCAGACACCCAAAACCATTCCGATGCCTCCTGCCCAGACGATTGGTGAAGGAGTCGTCTGGCGGGTATCGAATAACGAAGATAATCATGGACGACTCTTGCCGACATGGAAGGAGGTGAGAGTTACGAATGTTTTTGGTTTTAAGAAAAGGCCTGTTGTCGGTAGTAAGGTCACGATTATTCCGTTGGACGTAGATCTCGAACCTTTCGAGTTAAGGATCATCAAACTGTCAAAACGGAAAGAGTGTGACGATCCAAGTTTATCTTCCTGGTGGGAAGTTGATTTGGAACCGATTAAGGACAGAAAGATTTTTGAAATTGCAGCTACTCCGAATCGATCCGTGGATTATCCGTTTGACGTTGCAGCGGTTTATCCAGCGGTCAGCTTTGCGAAACAGATCGACAAAACACACCTGAAAAAAGAGATGTTGCCTCGAAGGGTGTCTATTTCGACGGTAAAGGCAGCCATCGATCTGACAAATAACGGAAGGCCAGACGCATTAATAGTTGAGCACTGCTGTGAAGATTCGAAACGATCTGCCGAGTGTAACTACACGTGCGGCAAAACGTTCAAGAAAATCCGTGGCGTTTGGAAGCTTATCGATACCTCAAGCCCCTGTTAATGCGTGCCTGCACAAAAAGTACAAATCCCACCCACGGCAGAGACTGTGTCAAAACTCGAGTGTGCCATGGGGCTTCGTTAGTGTTAGTTCGTGTAATTTCGTGCATCGTTCTTTTGTGGGTACGTAATAGCCGATCCACGAAATCACACGAACTAACACGAACAAAAACCGACAGTAATCCGAGTTTTGACACAGTCTCGGCAGTGGGTGGATAGTTCAGGTCCAAACTATTTATCTACCTGTGTGAGGACTCTCATGTTGACATAGTCTCTCTTGCCACCCCTCGCTCGCATGTGATGCTTACGGTTTTGGTTGACCTCCCTTTTCTTCCTCCACATTCTTCGTTCCACTCTTTTGTCGCAGAACATTCTTCAGACCAAAGAGCGACTCCAACGCGTCCTGCCAGAAAGGCGCACCGGCGCTCAAAAGCATTACCATGATCGCCCATCCTACGAACGTTTCATTTAGATCTCTCCATGAGTACTGTCCGGTAAAAGCATCGTAGATTTGCTGTCGTGATAGAGGCTTAATACCAAACGATTCGTATGTTTGGATTAGACTCACCACTCTTTCCTCCTGCTTCTTTACATCCGCAATAGTTGTCGGGCTCTCCTTGGTCTCGGTCTTTGCACTCTCGTCCTTCTCCTTTTCAACCGTTGTGGTCGAACTGTCCGTCGACGTGGTTGCCGGAGGCTTCGGTGTGGAAGAGGGAGTCGGGGTTGGGGCCGGCGTCTCGGCGGGTTTAGCTGAAGTTTCCTGAACCGATTTCAGAAGCGCCGGACCTTGCTGGACAATCAACGACGTCTTTACCGGATCGGCTTTGATAGCTCGATAGATGCTGAAGAAGTTGGCATTAAGCAGCACGACAACGACGATGGAGATGGCAATTGCTACTGTCTTCATGTGGCGTGCGTAACGTTCCTCAAACCCTTGCATGACCGTGTCGTACCAAATTTCGACCTGCTGCAGACGACCGAAAAGAGGAGCAAAAGCTGCATCGAAGGCTGTTCTTAGACCCGAGATCATTCGGGCAATTTCTTTCAGACCCGTATCAACCTTAACGACTGCGGTTAGTCTTGCGGCAGCAATCTCATTGCGTGCGTTGGCTGCATCAATTACGTTTTGATTGTTTCCTGCGCGCGCCGTTTCGAGTTCCTTGTTTGCCACCTCAAGATCGCTCTGTGCCTGAGAAAGATCTTCACCGACCGATTGTTGGACTTCCCCGAGAACATCAAGCACTTCTGAGGCCTTGATCTGCCGGAGCTTATAGAGGTCGCCGAAAAGGACGGAAGCTTTAAGACTGTCGCCGCTTGTGAGTGCTTCCAGATCATGCAGCAGAGGCATGACGGATCCCTGCATTGCGGCAAATTTGGCGCTCGCGTCTCCTTTAAGCACCGTCATTTCAATCTTGTCGATCTCATTTTTCAATGTGCGAATACCTTCCAGGACTGCTTGAAACTTTCCGACAGCGCCGGGTAGTAAATCTTCGGCAGTCACTTTTGTGAGAACCTTGAGCAGGTCGTCCTTCGCGAGAGAATCGAGCATCGTCCTCCCCAGCAGCGTCTTGCGACCCATTTCTTTCAACTTATCGGTGACGTCTTTGACGAGCTTATTCGATATCGTTCCGTTGGCAGTTGGTGGTGAACTGGTTTTGGCAGCAGCTGGATTGGGGCTGGGAGACGGAGAGGCGGGTACGATTGTTTCGAAAAGGTCTTGCAGAGAACTTAGGATCGAGCGTGACTTCAACTTGAAGAGTTTCTTGGTGAGAGCCTGCATCGACTGCACGATGAGGCTCAGAACGAGGATGACAATTACCATCGCGATTAGGGTGTCAAGAATACTAAGGTCCAACATAGTGTCTCCTTTTGTGGATTGACCAAATAATGATTATCCGCAGATTACGCAGATTACACCGATTTGCATTAGTGAATCAGGTCAGTCAAACCCATTTGAGTAGAAATCGGTGTAATCTGCTTAATCTGCGGATGAACTGTCCGAGCTCCGCTTGACCTAAGTCCACGCTTCGCCTTTACTACTCCGCCATGCGCACACGGATCAGCGTTTTTCTCATCGCCTTGTCCGGACTTGTACTCGAAGTCGGACTCACTCGCATTTACTCGGCCAGCGTTTGGTACCACTTCGCATTCGTCGCGATTTCGGTGGCGCTACTTGGTTGGGGATTGGGCGGCTTTACTGTCCATCTCTTGAAGCAAAAGAAGCAGCTGTCGCTCAACACTGCGGCGATCATCTCAGCACTCTACGCCGTTACCGTCCCTCTTTGCTTGTGGGTGTTGCATAGTTTCCCTTTTGAGATGGCCCGTTTGCCACTCTACTTTCTGACCCCGCTGTTACCTTTCTTTCTGGCAGGAATGGCCCTATCTATTGTCTTCGATCTACATCGTTCAGTGGCCGGTACGTTGTACTTTGCAGATCTCCTGGGGGCAGCGATTGGGGCTGTCCTGGTGACGTTCCTGCTTCATTGGCTGGGCGGCGAGCCGGCATTGTTGACCGGCGCCATAGCCCCGGCGATTGCCGCGTTATGTTTGCTGGAAAAGCCGGGGAAGCCGGATGAGCAATCGAAACCTGCGCCGTTAATTCGTATTGGACTAATCGTCGTATTGCTCCTGATGGGTGGTTTGGCGGTGTCTGCATTCAAGTTTGGAATTCTGCGGGTTACTCCGGGAACGACGAAAGCCATGCGTAATCAGATGGACGCGTCTCCCGGATCGCGCATTACGCAGACGGGATGGAACGCATATTCGCGAATCGATGCCGTAGAAGGTGTTGAGCGCAAAGGTAACCTGGCCCGTCTCTACATCGATTCGGACGCCTGGACCGGCATACGTGAATGGGATGGTCGGATTGAAAGTGCATCTGACCTACGTGACTCATACCGCGCGCTGCCGTTTCGATTAACGCCGAATGCGGAGACTCTAATAATTGGTCCAGGAGGTGGACCTGACGTGGTCGCTGCCCTTGCCTCCGGCAGTCGCAAGGTGACGGCCGTTGAGATGAATCCGTTGATGTTGCAGTTTGTGCGTAACTATGGCCCAAGCGCCGGCAATCTCTACGACCGTCCAGACGTAGAGGCAATCCTCAGTGAAGGGCGCAATTTCGTAAGCCGCAGCGACAAGAAATTCGACATCATTCTGCTTGGCTTTGTTGATTCCTGGGCGTCGGTAGCCTCGGGCGGTCTGTCCCTTTCAGAAAATTATCTCTACACAGTGGAAGCGTTTCGCGCCTATTACGATCACCTTTCTGATAACGGAATCCTGGTGATCTTGCGCTGGGACTCTGACATTCCACGTCTGGTCTCAAATTCTGTCGCAAATTTGGGGGCTGCTGCAGCGTCGCAACGAATCGTAACGTTATTGGAGAAGCAAGCAACGCCCGATCAACCTGCCCAAATGCTGTTCATGCTTCGTAAGCGTCCGTTCACCACTGCGGAAACTGAAGAGATCAAAAAGTGGAACCAGGCGGAAAGAATCATCCTGCCAGGCGAACCAACCAGGGGATTGATTGGAGATGTTCTGACGGGCAACAAGAATCTGACTCAATACGAGGCGTCGTCACCGAGATTCGTTGGGCCAGTTTGGGATGACAGTCCGTTTTACTTCGCCATCGATCGACCTTTCAGAATGCCCGCGGCCATTGCCGACTCACTTTTGAGATGGCTACTGGGACCAACTATGGGGATGCTGGCACTATTTGCTGTATTTGGAAGGCCGCGACAAGCCTCCGTTGGTCCATATGCCAGTTCGTTGACTTACTTTGCTGCCCTGGGTTTTGGTTTCATAGCGATCGAGCTGGCATTGTTGCAGAACTTGACGCTGCTAGTTGGCCATCCGATCTTCACTCTTTCTGTGCTGCTTTTCACTTTACTCGCGATGGGCGGAATCGGCAGCGCACTAAGTTGGCGTGTGTCGATGTGGGTTGCCTGTTTAGCCGTCGCTGTTATCGGAGGCATTGAAGCAATTGCACTTCCTCGACTGGTGCCCGCCCTTTTGTGGCTTCCGCTTTGGGCACGGATTGTTTGTGCGATCGTGATGATCGCCCCACTGGGCCTGGTGATGGGAATGCCATTTCCGAGTGGGCTCCGCCAGACTGGAACCGGCTCTCTTCCCGCACCTCCTTTTTATTGGGGACTGAACGGCATCATGTCCGTAATTGGATCGATTACGACTGTCTTTGTGGCGCTGATGGCAGGCTTTCAAGCAGCAATGCTGATCGGCAGCGCGTGTTACGTTTTAGCGGCGTTGGCCTCGCGACGTGCGTTTCAAGAGGGAGCGGCTTACGAAGGTCGTTCAGATCACTATCCACAGATTGCGCAGATTACGCCGATTTAGACCAGGTGGACTTCCATGCTGAGTCTTTGAATCTGCGTAATCTGCGCAATCTGTGGATAACTCTCTTTTGTTTACCACCTCAGGGCTCAAGCGATAGCTCGTAGGTGTTAATAAATTCCAAAAACTTCGATACTTCGACGATGTCTTTACCGACAAATCTGATGCTGTGAGCATCGGTACGTTCCACGATACTCAAGTAACTCAACACTTCTGACGGACGATAATTCTTGAACCGTACTTCCAATCTGACAGGACTTGTGATCTTGTACGGTTTGAAGTCCTTGATCCGCTTGACTGCCTTTTGGACCTTTTCACGAATCAACTGATAGGAAGCTTCTGGCATCATCGTTTTGGCCGAGTGAAAACCCGAAGCCCACTTAACGACCGCTCCTTCGACGTCTCCCAGGAGCGCGGTTGTCTCTTTCACCACAACGTCGTCCCCAGAGATCATGATTATGGGCACATTGAAATAACCTGCGATCGCTGCATTGATACCGGCCTCCGACATTGAACGATCGTTTAGTTTTACGTCTGCCAGTCTGGCGCTGGAAATAGTGTGAGCGCGCACACCCTCCATACTGGTGGTGCTTGAGTGATAACCAATAAAAACTGCGCCAGCGAAACTCGCATCAATGCCCTGCATCATCATTAACGGTCGCGGCCACGAGCGGACGAGAAGAATGTCTCTGGGCAACTTCTCAATCAGTAGGTTCTGTCCATTCCCATGCGAGTCGCTCACGACGATGTCAGTCGCGCCGCCCGCGAGTGCGCCTTCGATAGCTGCGTTGACCTCTTGCGTCATGAACTCGCGGAAGCGTTGATATTCAAATCCCTGGGGACTCAGTTGTTCCCCAGTGACAACTCCAACAACGCCTTCCATGTCCGCCGAGATGTAGATCTTCATGCGTCTCTCCTGTGCATTGATGTTGATGGCAAGGATGATCAATAGCAGTGCGGCAAGTGTGTGTTTCATCGTTATCTCCTATCCACAGATTACGCAGATTTCACAGATTCCCGTTTAGGCAGTCAAGGCCCACTGTGACTTTGAATCTGTGAAATCTGTGTAATCTGTGGATAATACCGCACGCCAATTCGAGAGGACACTTATATGCGAATTGTAAACGCCTTAATGCTCGTGGCAGCACTGACGCTCTCTGTACAGTCACAGCAGCCGTTGCAATCAACGCCCTCGCTTCCTGCCGAGATGCTCCTCGATCGCACGATTTTGAAAGCGCTGGACGAAGAACTGTCGGGAGTTGCGGCTAAAGATCACGTCGCTCGCCTCACCCAGTTTCACCGCGTTCCTGCATCGCCGGGATTCCATGACGCTGTCGAATACGTGATGAATCGTGCGCAAGCTTTCGGTCTCAGTAACGTGAAGGTCGAGACGTTTCCGGGAGACGGCGAAGCATGGTTCGGCACATTGCATGGAAATCGCGGCTGGAGTGTTGACGGCGGCTCGCTCGACGAGATCACGCCCCAACCTCGACGAATCACCTCTTACGAGGATGTACGACTCGCCGTGGCTGACAATAGTGAAAGTGCAGATGTCACTGCGGCTCTCGTGGATGTCGGCGGCGGTGCGCGTGATAGCGATTACGAAGGCAAGAACGTGAATGGCAAGTTAGTGTTATGCGATGCCACGCCATCGGCCTGTCACTCTCAGGCCGTCGAGAAACGCGGTGCCGTTGGACTCGTCAGCTACAACTCGAATCAGCCCAGCGCATGGTGGCGCGACAACCAGGATCTGATTCGCTGGGGTCATCTTGATGCACGCGGACGAAAGAACAAGTTCGCGATTATGATCTCTCTGCGCGAAGCTCGCTCCCTACAACAACGACTCGCTCGTGACGAAAAGATCACGCTTCACGCAGTTGTTCGCGCGCGCAACGACGATACGCAACCATATGAAACCCTCGTCGGCACCATCCCTGGTTCCGATCCCGCAGCCGGCGAGATTGTCTTCAGCTGCCACCTCGATCACCAGAAACCCGGCGCCAACGACAATGCCAGTGGCTGCTCTGCTAATCTCGAGATTGCGCGAACACTCAAGACATTGATCGATACGAAGCGCATTCCTACCCCCGTGCGCACTATTCGTTTCATCTGGCCGTCGGAGATGACTGGAACCATCGCCTATCTCACTAAGTATCCTGACATAGCTTCTCGTATGCGTGCGGCCATTCATCTCGACATGGTTGGCGGTGATCCGTTCATCACAAAATCGATTCTGCACCTGACGCGTTCACCGTGGTCAATTGCGTCGGTCACCGACGACGTTGCCGAAGTTTTTGGACGTTATGTGATTGATGAAGCGACGCAGGCGTCTGCTGAGAGAGATATGACACGGGGTATTAGATCTCGCGGCGGATCGAAGGACGCCTTGTGGGCCGATATCACACCTTACGAGAGTGGGAGCGATCATTGGATCTATCAGGAGGGCGGATTCGGAATTCCAACGATCTACTTGCGCGATCATCCGGATGTTTATATCCACACGACAGGCGACGTCGTCGACAACATCGAACCGACTAAGCTCAAGCGTTCTGCTTTCATAGCCGCTGCGAGTGGCTACTACCTCGCAACCATGCCCGATCACGGCGCGGCGTTGTTAAAGTTGAGTTACGCGAATGCTTACGAGCGAATGGCGGAAGATCAGCGCCGCTCACAGGTGCGGTTATCAGAACGTAACCCCTTTGGTCGTCTTGAAGCGGGTAACATCATCGAGCAAGGCCTCTTGCGTGAACAACAACGTCTACGCTCAATATCGCGTTTTATTGATCTTGGTGGCCAGCTTCACCCTGGATCGCGAGTCGTTGACGAAATGAGCACCAGTCTGGATCAGTTAAAGAACGGTGCTCTGCGGTCTCTCGGCCCAGTAACAGTTGACGTAATGCCGTTGGTTGACAACCGGATACCCATCCGGAACGCGACGGTGAAAGGCCCACTTGCGCCAAACGGTTTCTGGGTCATGGAGAAAGCTGGCGCCAACGCGGCCACGATTGCAATTGTGCGGGTGCCGAACAACGAAGACGTGACCTACGAGATCGTGAATTTCATCAACGGCAAACGCACGGTCAGTGAGATTCGCAACGCCGTGAGTGCAGAGTTTGCGCCCATCGAGCTCAAAGCTGTAAGTGAATACATCGACGTCCTTGCGAAGGCTGGTGCGGTGACGTTCAAGAAATGAGGGCACACCGTGTAGACTGTCGCTGATGATTTCACCCGAAGAGCTTGTCGGTGAGGAATGGGCGGCATGGTATCGTCTCTCGCCCCTCGAACGCTGGCGCGAATCGGAGAAGCTCTGGGAAATCTATTTCCATCTAGGTGGCTCGCTTGACACTGAACCCGATACTGAAAGTCCTTTCTTCGATCCGCGCGAACCGAGTACGCGCACTGTTAATGGGAGGCCAGGCATGCGTGTTCTACGGCGCAGCCGAGTTTAGCCGCGACACTGATCTCGCCATCCTTGCCAGCTCGGAAAATCTTGCCAGGCTCAGCAACGCTTTGAGAGATCTAAAAGCGCAAGTGATTGCCGTACCGCCGTTCGAGGCAAAGTATCTCCGTAAAGGTCACGCAGTGCACTTCAGCTGTCATCATCCTGAGGCGCTTGGGATGAGAGTTGATGTGATGACAAAGATGCGCGGTGTCGATGCTTTTTCGAAACTCTGGACTCGGCGAACAACCATTTCATCGTATGACACAACTATCGAACTCATGTCGTTACCCGATCTGGTCCAAGCCAAGAAAACCCAACGTGACAAAGATTGGCCAATGCTGCGACGGCTCGTCGAAGTGAACTACTTTGCTAATCGGGAAAAGCCAACTCGAGAGCAAATCCGTTTCTGGTTTCTCGAACTGCGAACGCCGGAGTTGCTAGTTGAGTTAGCCGTATCGCAAGGTCGAACGCCTGCACAGTTAATTCGCAGGCGTCCTCTCCTTAAAAATGTCGGCACCGCAAATGAATCGCTGTTGACGAAAACTCTTCGTGCGGAGGAAGAAAGAGAACGCGAGGCTGATCGTGAGTACTGGAGGCCACTTAAGAAGGAACTCGAAAAGCTTCGGCACTCGCGTGCTTCACAGTCAAAGCGTTAACCAGTCACCTGAAGAGGCCTTACCTCATGAAATGGGCAGTCACTATCTCGAGGTTCGGGATAGCGGGCAGTGCATTCCCTCGGAACTTTGTGATGCGATGAGTGTCTAATTGTTTTTCAATTTGTGGTCGCGGGATTGGCAATGCCACTTATCAAAAAGGCCTCTTTGGCGATAGTAATCCTGTTCTTCCTTTCACCTACAGTGAGGAGCCAGCCAAGCGTCGATCCGCTGCTTGTTAAGCTCGAATGTCCGGATCGCGTAAAGGCTGTCGCCTTTTCCCCTGATGGAACTCTATTAGCGGCGGGTTATGGGTGGAATGACCGAACTGGTGTCAGGATCTGGAATGCGGCGAGTTATTCGATTGTCGCTAATCTGTCTGTTGGGGAGAGCAACATCGACTGCATCGCATTTTCCCCTGATGGGAAACTGTTTGCCGCAGCGAACTGGAATGGCGACGTCATGTTGTGGAGGGTTGGATTGTGGGGGATACATAAGACTCCCATTCTTGATCGAGGTTCTGCTCAGGCCCTCAAGTTCTCACCAGATAGCACAAAGCTCGCCTTCGCGACCGAAGATTCAGCCATCCTTTACGATCTGAATTCTGGCAAGTCGAGGGTGCTCGCCTCCGAGAAGAATGATCGAAAATCGTTTATCAGTCTTTCGTTTTCCGCAGGTGGTAACTCGCTCTTAGTCTTTCGTGACGAGGCGCTTCAAGTTTATGTCGTGAAGAGTGGCAAGCTCATCGACACTTGGAAACCGTCAGGTGCGGGTTTCTTCGGCAATATTTCAGATGATGGCAACTACGTAATCGCTGGAGGCGGGGCCATATACGGAAAGAAGTCAGTTGAGATTTGGAGCGCCAGCGACAAGAAACGAA
>DASYRR010000316.1:0-46470 GCA_036004125.1 Pyrinomonadaceae bacterium
ATCTGCGATGGTCATGGCGATGTCCGTTGCGAGAGCATCTGCGTCACTAACGGCATCTGCATTTTCGATTGTATTGAATTCAACGAAAGATTTCGCTGCGGTGATGTCGGGAGCGAAGCGGCCTTTCTGTCAATGGATCTCCATGCGCGAGGCCGACCAGATCTCGGTTACTATTTCAGTGAATGCTATGAGGCGCACACTACCGATCCACAGCTCTTCACTATCCTTCCATTTTATAGATGCTATCGCGCGTATGTTCGAGGAAAGGTTCTTAGTTTCCGCCTTGACGAGCCTGAGTTCGGCGAAAAGGAGCGTGAAGTCGCCGCCTCGCGCGCCAGGAATTATTTCGATCTCGCCAGGCGTTACGCCGCTACATTAACGAAGCCAACTGTAATTGCCGTAGCCGGACTTTCAGGAACGGGAAAGACTGCCGTAGCTCGGAGCATTGCTGAAGAATTGGGGTTGCGCGTGGTTTCAAGCGACGCCGTACGTAAATCGCTTTTCAGAAGTGGAAAGCAATCATCCGGCTATGAGGAAGGAATCTACGTTGCCGAGGCCAGTCGCATCACCTATCAGAAGCTTATGGAACAAGGAGGCGAATGTTTTAACCAGAGTAAAGGTGTGATTCTCGATGCGACCTTTCAGCGCGCGAAAGATCGATCGCTGGCACAAGAGATGGCGGCAGCGAGTGGCGCAAAATGGCGCTTTATCGAGTGTCAAGCGCCACCCGAAGTGATTCATAAGCGGTTGGACCAGCGCGGCACTCTCAAAGAAGGGCTTTCTGACGCGACATGGGAAACTTATTTACGTCAACGCAATAAGTTTGAGCCTGTACCTCCCCCCTCCGAAACTACGTACCTAGTTCTTGACACTCGGGGTAGTCTCTGTGAAAACAGTCATGCAGCGACCGATTGGCTTCGCAAGAACGATCACGATTAGCAACGAGCTTTATAGATGCTCGCTTAACTGGGCGTTGGCATGAGTAAGAGCGACCAGCCTTGCGGGGGCGTTAATGCTTTTACCCCATCAACGCCGGCCGTCCGCTTACCTTGATTTTCTTGAGTGACTTTCCGCACCGCCAGCAACTTCGCAGACCGGGAGTTCATCAAGAGTCTCTGGAACTTACGTACTGTCTTGACATCGTCACGCTGCGAGGCTTGGTATATGCGCTTTTGGACCTTGAATACGTTCCGCTGATGTTTCTTCCACGGAATCGTTTCCCATCTATCCATCGGCGTGGTTGCCGTGGCCATAGCTTATTGAGTCCTCACAACAGAGGCTTCATAAGCGGCCATGTGGGTGAAGGGAAAATGGCCCGTCACGTCCCCGGCAGCAACAAATGCGATGCGCTGATGTCCGCAGGTACTCATCCGTAACGACGCGTTGTTTGTCATACTTCACGCTTGCGGCCTGAAGATCCAGTCCTTCGATGTTTGGGCGTCGTCTCGCGGCCACGAGGATCTCCTCCGCGTGCAACACCGTTTCCTTACCATCTTGCTCAACCGTCAATACTTTCTGCCCGTTCGCGGTAGTTACGCGCACCGCTCTGTGGTTGAGCAGAATGTTCAGACCTTCGGCGCGCATGATCTGTTCAATACTCGTTGAGACTTCCTCGTCTTCTTTCGGCAGCAACCGCTTGTCCATTTCGACTACCGTGACATTACTGCCAAAGCGAGCAAACGATTGTCAAAGCTCTAAACCAACCGGCCCACCACCGAGGACAGTCAACGACTGCGGAAGCTTCTTGATTTGAGATATTGATTCGTTGTTGAAAATCAGTCGCGAAAGAGTTTCTCGGAATAAATCACTCGTGGGGCGACTTGTCAGGGTTAGAAGATTTCTATCAAAGGAGGGACGAATGCGTTCAAAAGTTGGAGCGGGAATTATTTCGGGGCTCGCTGCGGGCCTCGTGTTCGGGATGATGATGCAGATGATGTCTGCGCCGACGCCTCAGGGTGGACAGATGCCGATGATGCAGATGGTGGCGATGGTGGTGCGGTCTGACAGCATCATGGTCGGCTGGCTTTACCACCTGTTTAATAGCGCAGTTATTGGCGGCATCTTTGGTTGGGTCCTGGGCGGTCGCGCGCAGAGTTACGGAGCGGGTCTGGGATGGGGCGCGCTCTACGGGGTCATCTGGTGGGTTCTCGGAGCGCAGATTTTGATGCCGGTGTTTCTCGGAATGCCGCCCTTCGCATCGGTGATGATGCCCCCAATGCGCATGGTCGCAACGGGTAGCTTCGTCGGTCACCTAATCTACGGTCTAATTCTCGGTGGCGTCTTCGTAGCGCTTTCCAAGCCGAAGCAGATTAGAGACGTTCAGTCAGCTTGATCACAATTTCTCCGCGCCTATTAGAAGGGCTGCGGCAATGGTTACAGATGCACGAGACCGCGTGCCTGATAATCTGCGAACGCTCGCGCTCAGTCTCATGCGCGACAAGCCTCGGTCCAAACCAGGAACATGAACAGAAGGAGATAATCGCTATGATGAACAGTATTTTACGCCGCGCAGGAATCATTTTCAGCATTCTTGCCTTGACTGTGCTCGTTGCGCCTGCGGGAATAGCCAAGACAAAAACCAAACGGCCAACCGTCGCCATTATCCGAGCAGACTGGTGTACGGCATGCCAACAGCTTGAGCCGACGATGATGGAATTGATGAACCAGTATAAAGATCGCATCGACTTCGTGATGCTCGATGTGACTGACGATCAGAAAACGGCGAAAGCAGGGGCTGACGCGCGCAAGCTGGGCATCGGGAAATTCTTCGTGGCCAACAAGAAGAACACCTCGACCGTGATCGTTCTCAGTCCGGCTCACAAGATTCTCTTCCACACCGCAAAAAACTTTGACCGCGACGTTTACGTGAAAGCGTTCGATGACGCGATCGCAAAGGCGAACAGTTAGAGTTGAAGGGTTTAGACGCTTCAGATCGGCGAACGGAAAAGGCGGCGCGTCGTATGCGCGACTGCTTCGCAGTATGTTGAAAACGCGCTCCTTTCATTCGCAATTGAACTTTTGCGCTCCTGAGAAATGAACCAGCGGCATGCAGGGACTAACAGGCAATCTTCAGGAATATCTGGCAAACAATTCGCTCGTAGCTTATCCGGCAGCATTCATGGCCGGGTTGCTGATTAGCTTCACCCCCTGCGTTTACCCGGTTATCCCCATTCAATTGGGCTTCATCGGCGGGCAGACAGCATCCGCTCAAGAGGCGAAGGGGAGCGCGAGTCTGCGAGGATTCACGCTCTCCGTTCTGTTCGTCGCGGGGATGTCCCTCGTCTATGCCGCGCTTGGCGCTTTTGCCTCGTTAACGGGAACGCTCTTTGGCCGCTGGGCGGCGAGTCCGTGGACTTACATCGCTGTCGCCAACGTTGTGCTGGTACTGGCGCTATCAATGCTTGATCTGTTTCAACTTCCCACTCCGCGCCTGCTTGCCGAGTGGAATCCAAAACGAAGAGGCAAGGGCTACATATCAGCACTACTCATTGGTGCATCCTCAGGGTTGATTGTTGGGCCTTGCACCGCTCCGGCGCTTGGCGCAGCTCTCGCCTACGTTGGCGCTAGAGGCAATTTGATCTTCGGTACCTCAGTGCTTTTTGTCTTTGCCATGGGCATGGGTGCCTTGATGATTGTGCTCGGAACTTTCAGCGGCGGGTTGTTGGCACTGCCGCGTTCAGGCCAATGGATGGTGAAGGTGAAAAAGGCTTTCGGAGTTGTAATGATACTGATTGCCGAGTACTTGCTGGTTCAAGCCGGAGAGAGGTTCCTTTGAAAGAAATGAATCGAACTATGATCCAGAGGTTTACGATGAAGGGACGTAAGTTAGCAATTTTGATCCTCGTCGAGATCGGTATTGGAATTATTTTGATCAATGGTTCCGCCTGTAACTTCAGGGAAGATCATCCCACAACCGCGACCTCGACCAGTTCTTCAGCGAAGATTGGCACACACCTGGGCGACATCGCTCCTGATTTTCAACTCTCGAAAATGGATGGCTCCCAGGTCTCGCTTGCCAGCCTGCGTGGTCAACCGGCAGTGCTCATCTTCTGGACGGCATGGTGTCCTGTTTGCAAAGAAGAAGCGCCCCAGTTCAACCAACTTGCTGCAAAATACGAGTCTCGCGGCGTGGGGGTACTGGGCATCAACATTCAGGACAGCCAAGCCCGCACCGAGAACGGAATCAGGGATTTCGGCATCCGCTATAGTGTCGCGCGGGATGGTGATGCCGGAGTAGCGCGGCGGTATAACGTCACTGGCACGCCGACGATCGTCTTTGTAGATCGCACTGGAGTTGTGCGTTACTTCGGCAATCAATTGCCCAACGATTATGGATCACGTCTAGAAACGATGCTGAGCGATAGCGGAAAGTTGTAGAGTTGTGGTGTTGATCCTGGTGGGCTCCGTTTGATACTCAGAAACTTAGCACTCGCGCTGTCTGTGCTCGACACCGCTCTTTCGCTGTAAGACCAGCGGGCGACTGCGACCAATGGAAACAGTCATGGGGTCGAGATTGATGGAAAGTTTAAAGCTTATCCTTATTCAGTCACGCGCGGACGCCATGTTGTCTATGACCGTGTGAGCGGACAACAGTGGTTATCTTTCATACTAGCGGCGCATCTTCGGCATTTGATGCTGCTGAGATCAGCGACTCCCGTCCCGTCGGCGCAACTGGCGTGTTCGACCCAAACATCGACGGGCTGCGCCTGCAATTTCGTTATGAGAAGGGCGGTTTTGTAGACGCCGAGACCGGAAGCCGTTGGAATATCTGGGTCAACCGTGAGCGGAGAATTGCGCGGGAAAGAATTACGGTCCATCGCGCATGGCGACTATTTCGCCTTCGCCTGGTTCGCGTTCCGGCCTGAGACGGCAATCTTTGACCGCTAATGCGCGGACGATGGGTTTGAAAAAGAGGTTGAGTTGTTTGGAAGGGATGATTTCCATGCGCCGTAGGGAACAGACAAACGGTCACCGTGAAGGTGAGGTGTTGAAAGGATTGGCCGCAGGCATTATTGGTGGGCTGGTCGCATCATGGGTGATGGAGGAGTTTCAGGCGGGATGGACTAAGGTGTCCGAAACTCCGTTGGAGTCAGGGGAAAAAGGTTCTTCAGGCCATGACGATGAACAAGGCGAGGTAATACAGCAGGAACCGGCGACGGTGAAAGCAGCGGAGGCAATTTCTGAGGGTGTGTTCGGACATGAGTTGAAGCAGAGCGAAAAGGAAATCGCTGGTCCAGCCGTTCACTATGTCCTCGGCGCATCAGTTGGCGGACTGTACGGCGCGGTAGCCGAGGTCGTGCCGGAAGTGAAGATAGGTGCGGGGCTGCCATTCGGTGCGGTTTTCTGGCTCGTCGTTGATGAGGCGGCGGTACCACTGCTCGGCCTTTCGAAAGGGCCGACAGAGTATCCGCTCTCGACGCATGGTTATGCGCTCGCGTCACATTTAGTATACGGACTGACGACAGACATTGTGCGGCGAGCGTTGCGAAAGACAATATTAAGTTAGTGCTCCGTCCAACAAAGAAATTCTCGCAACTGAGAACCCAAATCGTTGGAGCGCAACGCAGAATACAAAATGGCAGGGAACTAATATGGTTAAGACAATTTCGAGAAATGAATTGAAGGCGAAGATCGATCGCCGAGTTAACTTCTTGCTGGTTGAAACCTTGCCGAAGAATGCGTACGAACATGCCCATTTGCCGGGCGCGATCAATCTACCGCCTGATCGGGTGACGGAGCTTGCGTCCTCATTACTACCGGATAAAAGTGCTGACATTGTAGTCTATTGCGCGAGTCCCACTTGACACGCTTCAGATGACGCCGCCCGTGAATTGGCGGCGATGGGATACACGAACGTGCGAGATTATGCGGAAGGCAAGTCTGACTGGATGGACGCAGGGCTACCTACTGAAAGTGAGCACAAGCACTGAATCGATTCGCATTGCCGCGAGTCGTCACTGCCGAATTCAAGAGACAGAACGAGAGCACGAGATCCGGAAACTCGCTGATGATCTTTATCGACGCATCGACTGGCAATGGGCGCTCAATGGTGGTGCAAGAGTCTCGATGGCCTGGAAGCCAGAGTGCGGCTTCCTGCCATACCTGTGGGAGGGCTATAACGAAGCGATCCTGCTTCATGTGCTCGGCCTCGCTTCGCCTACGCACCCGCTGCCGCCCGAAACTTACAAAGCTTTTACTTCGACATACTGCTGGAAGAAGATCTGTAACCAAGAGTTTCTCTATGCTGGCCCATTATTTATTCATCAGCTCTCCCAGATGTGGATAGACTTCCGCGGGATTCAGGACGAATTCATGCGCGAGAAAGGGATCGATTATTTCGAGAACAGCCGGCGGGCGACCTACATGCAGCAACAGTATGCGATCCGCAATCCTCATGAGTTCAGAGGTTATAGCGAAAACTCCTGGGGAATCACCGCGTCGGACGGCCCCGGTCCGGCAGTGCTCAAGATTGATGGCATCGAGCGCCGCTTTTTTGACTATGAAGCAAGGGGCGCGCCTTACGGACCAGACGACGGTATTTCCTGTTCGTTACGCATTTCCCAAAGTGATTACTCTCATTGGGTCCTACCGCTCTCGGCCGTCGAGTGCAATCAAACCATCTGCGAGTGAGCCGCGCCAGTTAAGATATTCGTGTCCTCCAGGGAACTCCGAGTAGACGACTGAGTACCCTTTGGCTTCCAACACATCGCGCATGCGACGGTTTTCACTGAGGATATTTCCCGGGGCGCCGGCCTCGAATAACCCAGCTTCCAAATAGAATCGGATCGGCAATTTCCTCGTCCGCACGAATTGCCGAATCAACCATCCATATGGAGACGTGTCTGTTCTATCACCACCGTACCATCCCGGATAATAACCGAACGAGCCTGACTGTGAGAGGACATTGCCAAAGACTCCCGGATAAAGGAACGCGCAATATGCAGCGCTGAGGCCGCCGTAACTTGAACCGCCAACGATTGTCTGTTTGGGATCCGTGCTGAGACCGTAGCGCCGCCGCGCCCACGGGACTAATTCTTTGGCCAAAAAGTCGGCGAATAGCGCGGAGCATTGAAGGTCGCGACTGCGCAACGTCTGACTGACGCTGTGAACTAGAATCGCCACCAGCGGCTTAATCTTTTTGCCGGCAACCAGGTTGTCCAGTATGGTCGGTGTGGGAACAAGGCTTTGATATGCCTCGCCGTCGAACATTATAAGTAACCCGTATGGCCGGCCCTGTTGGTTGTAACCAGCGGGCGTGTAGATGGAAACCGTTCGCTCTTCCTTCAGGATTTCGCTTCTAATCCTATCCTGTTTCATTGTGCCTTTCGGTGCGGACGGCTGAACACGTGCCCAGGGTTGCGGAAAGGCCCCGGGTAATTCTATCAGCGATAGGCCTCCGGAACTTGTTGGGTTAAGCGGGTCGGCCACAGCCTTCGTCTCGTCGGCTCGCACGAAACCATAACTTAAGCGTGCGGTTGTCGGAATTCGAGACGAGAGAAACCAGACATCGGTATCTGCCAAGCGGTTGAGTGGTTTTTCCCGTACATCAAGCGGAAGGGATCCGACGAGCTTAACCCCGCACACTTCATCATCCCCGCGCCAGACAAAAGTCACGCGCAGGAGTTGCTTGTTCCCAGGGATCGCTTCGACTAGCGGTATTTTGCCTCTTGAGTCTTCCCAAAATTGTTGGACCGCCGCGCGATTCCCTGCCTTCACCTCCTGCAAGAGCGCAGCCAAGCGGGGGCTATCGGTGGAACCGGCCGATTCGGCCTTCGACTGTAACGTCTCGCTCGCGAGAGCAGGCAAACAAAGCTCACCGTCAGGAAGCTGCCGAGTCTTTATTCCAACCGATGATGAAAATGAATCATTACTCGCGAACTGGGAGCTTGGCGCTGAAAGCGCAATCAAGAATATGCAAATAGTGAATACCGCTAATCGAGGAAGAAGAGAGTAACGCCGCATGAGTCTGTCAGCAGGCTTCTTATAATTCAAACGAGTTCCTTAAGTACGACGACCACTTGCCGCTGATTGTCGCCCGATCGTACAAGGAGCCGTAGCCTGTGATTCGGCGGTAAGCTCTTCAGTCGCTCACGTACGGTCGGCAACACCAGTTGTTCAATTCGTCTGCCATCAATGACCAAGATCTTCTCTCCTACCTTGAGTCCAGCGTTTGCCGCAGGACCACCAGCTACGACATCGAAAATCTCGAAGGACTTGCCGTCCGCGCTTTGACTAAGCCACATTCCTGCGCGGTCAAAAGTGTCAGGTTTGTGGTAATGATTCTTCTCGAAAATCAATTGCTTGCGACTGTAGTCGAACGTGATATTGAATCGTTTGAGAATACTTCCACCAACCAGGCCGGCATTGTCGTCCGCCGTCGCCAACAATCCGGCGCGCTGAAGTGAGAAGAAGGTAACGACATTATGAAACTCTACCGCGCCTAAACGAAGCAGCTTTGTCCGCGTCACTTGTGAGCGGATCGATCCTCCTCCTCCCCAGCCCGTGATGGCCTCCACCTGCGGAACATATTTTGTTCTTAGATTGTGGCTTTCAATGAACGGATTGCGCAGCAGAAGTGACGAACGAGAACCCGTATCTACGGTTAATCTCGCTGGGATTCCGTCAATCGCGCCGGTAACAATAGGGGCGTATCTGTCCAGCTCGAACGGCACCACTACGCCCGCGCCGTCGTAGCGGAAGTGCGAGGGGACCTTAAACGCCAGCCGCTGCCTTTCGTAATCAACTTTCACTACCAGATGTTGAAACACCGGCAGGCCGATCACCCCGTGAAATCGTTTGGACCCAAACACGTGTCTGGCATCCGCATATGAGTAAGCTCCAAGGTTGAGATTCGTGAGGTAGAGAGCGCCAATCTGCATCTCCGCGATCTTCGTCTCTCTCGCCACCATAACATTCTGGCCTGCCCCAACCCCTTGACCTTCTTTTCCCAGAGGCAGGTTTACTTCGCGGGCCAACTCCAACGAGATTTGGGCGTAACCGCCGCTGTCCAGGATGAATCGAAAAGGCCCTTTGCCGTTTAGCTTGACGTTGATGAAGATGCGGTTATCAACCAGCTCGAAAGGAATACTGAAAGAAGTTTTGCTATCAGCAATTCGGAAGATCGGCCCGGACGGCTGTGATTCCCGCACCATGCTTGAGGCCGCAAACATAGTTGGTTTGGGCAGCGTCAGAAGCAATAGGGCGCCTGTCCCTAATCCTCGAATCAGGCGCCGAGTTGCCGCTCCCGGCATAAAAACAGGAACGGAAACTATCTCACTCCAGTTGGTCTTCTGTTGGCACAGTTGAAAGAAGCTCATTTTGGACCTTCTGAGGCGATGAAGAATCATCAAAGTTACTTTCTCGCGCTTGCTTCTGCCTCCGCAAGCATCTTCTGTAAGGCGGTTTTCGACAAATACTTTCCATTGATTATGACGGCGTTAATGCGTCGAGTATTGCGAATGTCCTCAAGCGGATTGGCTTCAAGTAGGACGAGATTCGCGATCTTACCGCGCTCGATAGTGCCCTGAGAAACCAACTCACCCAGGAATCTTGCCGGATTGAGTATGGCCGCCTGTAACGCCTCCATTGGTGTGAATCCTGCCTGAACGAGCAGCTCAAGTTCGTGGTGCAGACTGAAGCCTGCGAACACGTATGCGCCGCCTAGATCAGTGCCGGTCATGAATGGCACCCCGGCGCGGCGCATCGCACCGACAAGTTCCAATTCCTTTTGAAAGAGTCTCCTCCGGTAAACGATATAGTCGGGCGTGCGATAACGCGCGAAGAAGTTCTTTTGCGGACTCCACCACTGCTGCTCCGACTGTGGAATGTATTTCAAGCGCGGGTCACCATTACGAATGATGTCGTCAAAGAATGATTGCGCCCACTTGAATTCAAGCGTTGGCACCTGCCACGTTTCATTCTTGACGAAGTGTGCGAACATTTGATTTGCCTTGTGCTCGTCATAGGTGTCCAGCATACGTTTTCCACGTTCGGCAAGGCGACGAGGGAACTCGGAAGGAGAAGTGGTTGGCTCGGACGAAGATTCCTCCTTAAACAATTCAGTTTCGAGAGTAGACGCGGTCTCGAAGATACTTCCCAGGTGCTCAATACTTCTTTGCCCGGCATCCGAAGCTTCGACCGAAGTGACGGCAAGTGGGACATGCCCAACCACAGGCAATCCTTGTTTCCTGGCTTCATCAATAATCGCGAAATACGCGTCGCGTGGCAGACGGTCATAGATTTTGACGCAATCTGCGCCCTGTCGCTTCAGCATGTCCACGGTCCGGCGACCTTCAGCGGGAGTTCCGGCAACAATTGTCGGCCCGTGAGCTGCGGGTTGCGGACCGTCCACAATTGGGCCGCAGGTAACAATGCGTGGTCCCAAGAGTTTTGCGGAAGCTACAGCGGCTCGCCAGCGAAGCAATTCATCCAAATCGCCACCCATGTTTCGCACGCCAGTTACGCCATTGGCGACAAATAATGGAAATGACCTTTCGATCTCTGTGAAGTGGACGTGCATGTCCCATAAGCCCGGGATCAGAAACTTGCCCGCTGCATCTATGACCTGCGCTCCGCGCGGGATGCGCACTCGCGCCCTTCTTCCCAGGGCCCCGATATGATTGCCCGTGATGACTATGGTCATGTCAGGCTTGGGCGGAGCGCCGGTCATATCAATCACGGTTACGTGCGTAAACGCGAGCCCACCCGATCGCAGTTGTTGCGCGGGAAGATAGACGGCAACGATTAATAGCAGCAGTAACGCTGAAATCGCTTTCAACGACTTTGAGCCCATTTGATTAGAGCGGACAATAACTGTGCAACGATGGAACCAAAAGCCGTGACAGAAGCGTTGTCATGGTTTGGTTCGGTAAGCCAGGATCGCCTCCAGCGCAGGATCGCGGTTCGCCCGGTATGCTTCGAACGTCGGCGGAACATAGATTTCAGGACCAATCCATGTACGCTGATCAAACGGCCATGAGCTTTGCCAGAAAACGTCGGAGACATTGATTGGAATCTTACTGTAAGGCAAAGTCACCGGGTCTTCTTCCCCGATGAAGTTCGGGCCTGCGCCGGTCGGCTCTCCTACGAATATCGCGTTGGTGTGCCGTTCGATGAACGTGGCTGTGTTCTGGGCCGCTGAGAAAGTACGACGTCCAATTATGACAAACAGCTTGCCGCGCTGATTGATCTTTTCATTTGAGATCAGCCTATGGATTAGCGGCTGCGCCAGTACGGTGTTGCCGCCGTTATTCCAACGCATATCAATTATGAGCTTCTCTACCTCACTTTCATTAATGAACTTGAACAACCGGTTGATCAAGGCATCCAGAGGCTCCTGAGGATCGTTCCGCACCGAGTTGAACTGGAAGTAAACCGTTTTGGCTTGAGGCAGGTGCTCGAACCAGTACGTAAGGTGTCTGTTCTTGATGTAGAGTGGCACAGGTTTCTCTAGCTTCTCGGGGAGAGAGACCCAGGCTTTCGGCAGAATCCTTTTGATGTTCAAATCGGGCGAATTGGTTGATAGTGTGACGGTGCGCGTACCCCCGTCCATATTGCGCAGCGTCAATGACACGCTTTGAGCATCAGGTATCAGCCCAAGCCCATTCAAGACCACCGGATGACGCAACCAGGAAGGAGCAGTCACTTTCGGCCCCATCTCATTATCGCGCTCCATAAGAGGATCCAAGGCAACGAGGACTTCATTCACAGTGCGGTTTCCGAAACGTAGCACCTGTGCGCCCAGTAGGTCACTGTGTTTGGGATCAGTTGCAATGACAAATAGGCCTTCGACAAAGAGGTAAAACTGTACCGGCAACGCAGTTCGGAACTCGGGCCTTTCCGGTGTCATCCACACGGCGGAGTGTCCGTCGCCAACCATTCGCATCAATTTCATCATTTCAATGATCACCTGCACGTCGCTCAGCTTAGCTACGCTGCCTTGCAGTTTTCGTACGGCAGCATCGAATTGCTCTTTGCTCATCTTGCGGTATGGACTGTAGCCCTTGCGCTCTATCTCTCGCCTGAATAAATCCAAATCGTATCGCCAACCCTGCTCGCGCGACATTTTGCTGGCATCAACCAGTCCGACGAGCTTCTGAAACCTAGCGTCATGGCGCAGGGATTCAAGCTCAGGGTCACTTTGCAGCAGCATCAAGTCGTTGAAACGTAGGGCTAAAGCTTTCTCCAGCCACCTCAGGGCCTCCTCGTTCTGGCCGAGCATCGCGTAGCATCGGGCGACGTTATGCGCCATGTGTGCCGGCCAAAAACCCAGCTCGAGAGTCTTTTCATAGGCCGGAATGGCTTTCCGATAATCATTTGCCTGATGATGTGCATTTGCCAGTTGATGCCAAGTGCTTCCCCGCACCGGATTCATTTCGACGACCTTCTCCCACAACTTGGCGGCGTCGACCCACTCTTTAGCCGCCGTCTTGGCCTGCGCCCGAGCGACGAGATCAGAGTAGTCTTGCTCTTGCGACTGACTAGGAGCTGCCGAGGATAATTTCGATAGACACAAGCCAGCGGCAATACAAAACAGAAACAATGAGGATTTAGAAGCGTTGCTGAACTTGAATTGCACTTGGCCACGATAACAGCGGCGGGACCCAACTTTATTGTAAGAATGAATGTTCTTTGTATCGGATTAGTTTCCCGGCGGCGCGGAATTCGGCAGGAGTTCTCCCCGTATACAGCTTGAATGCGCGACTGAAATGGCTTTGGTCATAAAACCCGGCGCTCAAGGCTACTTCCGCTACGGGCGTATCTGATCTCAATAATTCCTGAGCCGCATGTTCCAATCGGAGCAGCCTCACGTACTCGCCCACGCTACACTTAAAGTGTCTGCGGAACGTCTGCGCCAAATGAGTTGGATGAACGCCAACGGATGTGGCTATGTCAACGAGGCTAATTTTTTCCGCAAATCTTGCTTGGATAAGGTCCCTTACCAAGCAAAGCCAACGCGGCTGTGATGATGGCGCGCTGTGCATCTTGGTGCGCTCGGCGTCTCCCAACAACTCAAGCACTAGCCCCTCAATAAACAGAAGAGACGAACTGTTCTTCAGGAGCATCTCGTTGAGCACGCGCGCAGCGACGGCCGGCAACCTCATTTCCTGAACCTGAATAGTCTGATCAAGGAGCTTTGAAAACGGCCGGAGAGCTTCTAGCCTTTGAGGCTTCACGTCAATGGTTAAGCAGTGAACTCTTTCGCGACCAAAATCGAAAGAATGACTCTCTCCAGCGGGTAGTATTTGGATAGTATTGCGATTGCACTCTTGAGTATGTCTGCCAATGGTTTCGAGATAAGGACCTTCGATTACTAACGCGATGCTCGTTAGGTCATGAGCGTGCTCAGGCATTGAACCGTTCGGCTCATGGACTCTCTCTGTTAGAACAAAGCCACTTAGCTCGACTAACCTAATAGGCTCTTTCAATACATCCGGACGAATCATGGTTCCAGGATCGGCAATAAGTGATTATTTAACCAACCATGAGCTGAGGTCAAATTCAATCTCCTCGCCGGCTTGTTCATGGCGTGTCCCGTCATCGCTAGAATTTTCCTGCTCGAACCTTTGTTCTACGATCGCTTCGTTCGTAGAAATTATAAAGTTCGCCGGTTCGTCTCGTGAAAGAAAGTCTCGATCTCGACTTTGGCGTAGTGCCTCGATAGCCGTCTCCTTATCGACGCTTCAATGGATATCGGCGCAACGAGCCTCGAAGCCTTATCTCTTGGCGCTGCCATAGCGCAGAATGGCGTCAATCGCTGGATCGAGGTTGTTCGTGTAGTCAAACGATGCCAACTCAGCCCCGATCTGTGGATCCGTGGATAACCTGTCTTGCCAAGGAGGCATAGGCTGCCATCTGAGCGAGGATACACCGATCCGAATACCGCTGTGGGGAAGTTGGAATACCTCGGCGTCGCTGTAGAAATTCACCGCCTGGGCAGTGGGCTCTCCGACGAATACCGTTTCTGTGTATTTCTCCAGTTCGTCCACCCAGTACTGCGCCGCAGAAAAAGTCCGGCGGCCAATGATTGTGAAAAACTTTCCGCGCTGATTGATATTTTCGCGCCGGATAAGGCCAACCATGATGGGGCGCAACAAATCCAGATTTCCACCTGCATTCAGCCGCAGGTCCAATACGAAACGAGCAAGGGGTCTTGATTCAGCAACAGCAAAGACACGCTCAAAGAACTGAGCCAGCGTTGCGTTGCCGCGGTTCTGCACCTCGTTCACCTGTACATAGAGCATTTGGGTGTCAGGTATGTACTCGAACCAATAGCTCTCACAGGGGTTTCTTAGCCAGAGCGGAGGCGTTCCCGGCTGGCGGGCATCCGACCAATCGGATGGCAGCTGGCGCAGAACCCCTTGACACTCCATCGGGGGCTGCTGCAGCGGAGCGACTTCAATGGACCACCGGCGCCCGTTACGTTCCAACTCATATTGTGCGTGCTCCATGTTGTCGACAAGACCCAAACCGAAAAGAATCTCGGGTGTGACGAGTCGCCACGGTACGCGCTCCCGCAGAGAAAAGTCGTTGTCTCGCGGGACGATATCGGCCACAGCAGAGATGGCTTCGTCAATGGATAACTTCCCAATCCTGGTCACGCGGGCACCTACCGCGTCCGCGTAATTCTTTTGCGCGGACTGCACGAACACCCCATCCTTGTACCACTTGAAGCGAAGCGGGTAGCGCCGAAACGGGATACGATTATCCATGACCCGCGTGTGGCCATCGCGCACGGAAGCCACAATACTTTCAATTTCCAAGACGATCTTTAGAGGAGAGAGCGCGGGAACGCGCCGTTTCAGGTTTCGGATGGAAAGATCAAATCTGGAGGGACTCACCGTGTGATAGAGGTTTGCGTGGCGCGCCTGCATCTGCTGAGCCAGCACGCTGAGGTCGTCGCGCCATTGTTCTACCGTTACCTGATCGAGCCGGCTTGTCCGCTCCTGCCCCACGGAAGCCGTGACAAAAAACGCAAGACTGACAGGCAAAAGCAGCGCAATCAGGTTCCAGCGACTGTGGAATCGCAATGTACAAACGGCGGCTTTGAATGGGGCCACAAATCCTCCTGGACAAGCAGGCTAACGTTGATGCGCTTCGGCGGCTCGCTGACGCAACTACGAATAAAAGTACCGTTATGGCGAGTCCGCTGGAAGCGCTTGTTAGCTGGCGTTGCTGAGAAACTCGCGGTCGATCCTTGAGCGATCTTAACAGGATCATCTTGACGAGCACCCTCAAGCTTCAACGTTTTCTCCCAGGGTAATGGATTCGCCTTCCTCCCCAGGCGCCAGCCTGATCTTCCCCTAGTGACTGAAGGGCTCCTGGTCCCAGTTCTCCTGAGGCGGATACTCCTCTCTCAAGAATACGCCACCTCTTTCAATTAGATTCTTCTGTTAGATAATTCCCGAACCGCTCAAGACATTCAGTCATACTTCTCCTGCCGAAGCCTATACGGAAGTTCCTCCCAGAGGCGTTATATATGGTGCCGGGAAGCAGTAACACCCCGGCCTTAGTAACTACGTCATGACAAAACTGCGCCACGTCTTCATCCCTTGCCAGTGATGGAAACGCTATCGGGCCTGCCTTCGGCCGCTGCCAGTTGAAGCAATCTCGGTGCTCATCGAAAAAGGTGTCCAGCGTCTTAAGATTGTCGAGGATGATCCGTCGGTTCCTGTGCACGATCTGATCTTTATTCCGCAGCGCGAGCGTGGCGAGGAACTCGCTGGGGGCGCTGTTGCATATCGTCGTATAGTGCTTAAGAGAGTTCATCTGCTCGTAAACGTCTCTGTTCCCGGTCGCGATCCATCCGATGCGCAGTCCCGCCAAACCGAATGTCTTGGACATCACGCCGAGGGAGACAGCCTTGTCGTTGATGTCACACAGCGCGGGCAAGCGATCACCCTCGTCGTACTCCAAGCCCCGGTAAACCTCATCCGAGAAGATAATGAACCCGTGCTCCTTTGAAAGGCCATCTATCTCAAGCAGCTTCTCGTTCGACATGAGATAGCCGGTCGGGTTATGCGGGCAGTTAATTACGACGACCTTTGTGCGTGGGCGCAAGTTCCGTTTAAGGAAATCGAGATCAAGCTCCCACCGTTCTTCCTCACGCGTCTCCCACTTTGTCACTTCGCAACCGATGCTCTGGGCGACGTCATAAAGTGATTGGTAGCAGGGCCATTGGACGACGATGTGGTCACCAGCATGCAAGGTCGAATTCATGAAGTTAAAGATCGCCTCTTCAGCGCCCGTGTGAACGAGGACTTGGTTTGGATCAATGGCGGTGTAAAGAGACGCAATCTCTCTTCGGAGTCCCGGGTTTCCGAGTGTTTCGGTGTAACCCAGCCGCAAGTCACCTAAATCATGTGTTGCCTGCGGATCCATCCCCAGCAGTTCAGACACCGAAAGTGTTTCGCAATCCGAGCCACAAAGGAAATAAGGGGCGGTAAACTCGTACCTTGCGAAATAGTGTTCTAATTTGAAAGGCGGTAGAAGCATATTTTAGCTTCGTCCTTTGGAGTCGGCCCTTCCGCCATGAAAAGCGAAGAGCGCGTAGCCGTATTTCTCCAATACAGTCTCGTTACGGTTGGATGGGCTTTCGCTTGTGCATTCTTCAGAGTTGCCTTTGGTGCGGAGGAAACTGATCAGAGCGTGATAGAAAAATGAAGGGTTATCGTATAGCGGCCAGTGGCCGCTTCCGGACACTTCAATCGCGTGCACGCCGTTGTCTATTAATCGAGCGAGGTAAGACAAATGGTTGTTGGCCGACCCGTAGAGGAACGCCTTGGGGATCCCGAGGCCCGTAAACTTACCCAGCAGGTCGCAGTGGCCGGAGTGATGCACGATCGAAGCGCTGTAATCATAAAAGGCCTGCGGCGTGACTTCTTTCCGAAACCTGTCGGCGTATATCCTGGCGCCTCTGTTGGGTGACCCGTACAGTTTCAGTTGCAAGCCCTCTAAGTATTTACTCTTGATAAAATCCCCGAAGCTGTGCTGCGCGACCTCGCGGGTAAGAAAGCAGTCCTCGGGGCTCAGGTTACCTTCGACATTAATGAATTTCCTCACCCGGTCCCGATACTTGTGGGCGAAAAGGAGCCCTGCGACGCCGCCGAGACTATGGCCGACCAGGACAAGGTTGTTAAGGTTCAGACACGAAATCAGCTCGTTGGTGATTTCGGCCAAGTCATCAACTCCCAACGACAGCCCCTCGGGGTAGGCAGTGTTGCCGCATCCAGGAAAATCAAACGCGATCAGCGTGTGATCCCGAAATACGTCGATGTCGACCGCGCCGAGAAAATCGTGCTTTGAGGATCCCATGCCGTGAAGGTACAGAATCGTTTCCCCACTCCCAGGCCGGATAAAGTAAGACATGTTTAAGGTCTGACCTCGATAAGAGAAACTGCATTCATGAAACGACAAATCTGACATGGTGTAACGTCATCTGAGATCGAGGAGGTCTAGTAGGGTGCTTTCGCCCGCATTTAGAGCTTTTATACCATGCTATAGTGCAAAATGGCCGATTAATCAAATTGTTTGTTTTCATTATTTGGATGAGAGCTATTCATTAATAAGGAGGCATAGATTATGGACCTGGAGCTTCGTCACCTGAAACTGATCGTCGCCGTCGTCGAAGAGGGTACAGTTTCTAAAGCAGGCACGCGTTTGCATCTGACGCAGTCGGCGCTCAGCCATCAACTGCGGGACGCCGAGGCAAAACTCGGAACCCCTCTCTTCTTGCGTGTCAACAAGAAGATGCTCCTGACCGCGGCGGGGGAGAGGCTGCTTGACTCCGCGTACAGAGTCTTTGGTGACCTGGAACGGGCCCAGGACGACATTCGCCAGATGGCGTTAAGCCGGCAAGGAGTCTTACGAATCAGCACTGAGTGCTACACCTGCTATCACTGGCTGCCCGCCCTCCTCAAGCCCTTTGGCCATAAGCACCCCCGGGTTGACGTGAAGATCGTGGTCGAAGCCACGCGCCGGCCAATCGAGGCGTTGATGGAGGGTAAGATTGATTTGGCCGTGGTTAGTTCTCCGGCACGCGACCGGAGAACTTATGTTAAGCCTCTCTTCCAGGACGAACTAGTCGTGATCATGCACCCGAAACACCAGCTGGCCGCGCAGTCTTACGTTAGGGCAAAAGATCTTGCCGCCGAACACCTCATCACCTATACCGTGCCGAACAAAGATGATTCCCTGTTTCGGAAGGTCCTGGTGCCCGCTGGCATCACGCCCAGACAGGTCTCTCAGGTGCAACTGACCGAGGCGACGGTAGAGATGGTTAAGGCAGGTCTTGGTATTGGCGTGATGGCCAGGTGGGCCGTGACCCCACAGATCGAATCAGGGGAGTTGCGGGCCCTGCCCTTGACGAGTAAGGGATTCCGAAGGCAGTGGAATGCCGTGATGCTCCGAAATAAACTAGCCCCGCCTTATTTGCTTGATTTTGTCGAATTGCTCGCGGGAAGCCCACCTAACACGGCGCGCAAGGTGAAAAAAGCAGCCCGCTGACTCTCTCATTGGAATAGAAGAACATCCTCGCCTAGGTACATGAACTCGTTTCATCCAAATCGTGAAAACAATCAATTTGCTCTCTAGCAAATATTGGCCGTATCCTCGCTCTGACACTGAGAATTTGCAATCCGGCACGATTGTGCGAGAGTTGACTTCTGATGAAAACAATATGCCTCCAGAGCAGTTTTTGCCATCACTCTAGTGACTTAGAGCGTTTGCTCATCGGCTTAGTGCTGTTGTTAATGACTGTGCTACTCGTAAATGATTTTGCGGCGGGCCAGGAGATACAACATCCTCGGGGCGCTTATGCAGCCGTCAACGGTGCCCGCATCTGGTATGAGATTGAAGGTGAGGGCGAGCCCCTTCTATTAATCCACGGGGGGCCGGGATCATCACACCTAAATTTTCATCCCTACTTCTCCGCGTTGGCTGATCAACACCGGGTAATCTACTTTGATTTGTTCGGTCGCGGGAAATCCGACCGTGCAAAATCCCCGACAGAGTACACGTTCGAGAGAGACGTGGCTGACGTTGAAGGCCTGCGCAAAGCCCTCGGCCTTGAGACGGTCAATCTTTTGGGATTCTCCTATGGCGGCTTAGTTGCCCAAGCATACGCCTTGGAATATCCGGCACACGTCAAAAAGCTAATTCTCGTAAGCACGCTTTACAGCGGCGAGATGTGGCAAGCAAAGAACGAGAACTACATCTACGAAGCCCGAAATCAGTTCCCCGAAACCTGGGAAAAGATCGAGCGACTGCGCGCCCAAGGCTTCCGCGAAAGGTCATCTGAACTTCAAGCTGTTGATGACATTCCGGCATATGAACTGGTGTTCTTCTACAACCCGGCTAACGCAGGGAAATTAAGACGCGACGCGCTCTCCTTAAACAGTGAGGTGACTTACGCCATTGCGGGCGATGACGCCGACTACGTGCTGGGTGGGGGCGTAGCAAGGCTTGACTTCCGCGACCGGTTGAAAGAACTGAAGATGCCTATCCTCATCATCGCCGGCCGCTTTGACAGACTCTTTCCGCCCAAAACCTCGCTGCAGTTCAAGCGTTACGTGCCGCAGGCGGAGTTCGTCATGTTTGAGAAGAGTGGCCATTACCCACAGATAGAAGAGACCGAGAAGATGTTCGGAGTTATCAAAGGCTTTCTTCATAAATAAGAAGGAGGTCGCAGGGATTTCTTTCTCCGCTACCGCAGTCGTGAGAGGGAAATTGCAGTGCAAGAACTGGATAGACGATGCCCGAAGGCCACTTGTATTATCGCGATCAAGCGGGGTGGTAGGCTTTCAGTTACTAAAATGATTGTTCGAATTATGAGGAGGTAAATCTGTGTCTCTACAAGTATCGAAGGAAGAAACCAAACCAACGTCCCATTTTTCGCTAGTGTCGGAAGTGAGCACGGCAGGGCCGAACGAAGCTCTGCGCCACTTCAACTCGAAGTTAGCTTTCGAGACCGACCCTACCGACGTGCTACTGGATCTGCACCGTGGGCAGGACAGTTTTTTACTCATCGACGCGCGCGACGCGGATTCTTATGCCGCGTGCCATATTCCCGGCGCGCTCAGCTTGCCGCTACGTACTATCAACGCCCAAACCACGGCACACTTGTCCAAAGACAAAGTGTTGGTGACTTACTGCTGGGGGCCAGCGTGCAACGCGTCAACCAAAGCTGCCGCGAAACTAAGCCGGCTCGGCTTTCATGTGAAAGAAATGATCGGGGGTATCGAATATTGGCGGCGAGAAGGCGCTGCAGTTGAAGGCGCGCTCGGCGAAGATGCGCCGCTATTTCCGTCCATTTTGCCAAAGGCTTGATGTCCGCGGCCCGGAGTTGATGAAGAATATTCGAGGCTAGAGCATAGTTGACTCATTGATAAGCAGTTCGAGGGTGCATTAGTGACGCTGGTGGTATCCATGATGTCCGACATTACCTGGACCGAACTAAAGAACGCTCCAATAGAGGAACTGTTCAGCGGAATTCGGCTTCGTCCGCTTTGGAAGGCCGAGGGCGGAGCAAGTGCCCAGATACTGAAGATCGATCCGGCTTGTTGCTGGGAGGGTCTTGACGTTCATGAACCCGGACCGGAAGAAGTGTACGTCGTTTCCGGTGTATTTAACGACGGAGTGCGTGACTATCCAGCCGGCACTTTTATTCATAACCCAGCCGGATCTTCCCATGTGCCGCAGTCTGAGTCGGGCTGTGTTCTCTTCGTTTTTTATCCTGAAGGTTAGCCAAATTTTGCTGCCGCTTCTCGCCCGCGTCGTATCACTACCGTATCTTTCCTAGTTGTTAATTGATGGGAGTCCCGTTGAGATGCTATCCATCCTAACCTCGAAGCTGGTGGCGGAAATCTTGATGCTACACAGGTCAGATCGACATGAACTCTGGAAGCATGTCATTAGCACAATAGAGAGTTATTCGGATCGCCTCGGCACGCTCCCCATACGGGCAGAACTCGACCCTACCGAGGTACGGCGCGCGTTAGCGTTGATTGACTTCAAAAGCCCACTCAATCCTGTCGATGCGGTTGACCTGGTCGGGACTGTCTTAGGTAAATATCAAACTCACACAGGCAGCCCGAGATATTTTGGACTCTTCGATCCGGCCCCGACAACCATGGGTATCGCCGCCGCGGCGTTAGTTGCAGCGTTCAATCCGCAACTGGCGAGTTGGAGTCAGTGTCCGGCGGCGATCGAGATGGAACAACTGCTGGTGCGAGCATTCGGCGAAAAGTTCGGTTACGAGAGCGACTGCATCGATGGAACCTTTGCGTCTGGGGGCGCCGAGGCAAATCACACCGCACTTTTAACTGCGCTCATACATTCGTTCCCCGACTTCCGGCTAAAAGGTGTCCGCGCACTCAGCTCCAAGCCCGTCCTCTATATCTCCTCGGAAGGCCATCATTCAGTACTCAAGGCAGCGCGTCTGTGTGGACTCGGTGACGAGGCGGTGCGCGTGATACCTGTAGATAGCAAACTGCGAATGGATGTGGATGCCTTGTCCGCGCAGATCACCGAAGAGAGATCTGCGGGACTGATCCCGTTCCTCGTCGTTGCCACCGCAGGCACTACTAATGCCGGTGCTGTAGATCCCTTGGTCCCAATCGGTCAGGTTGCCGCGCGCGAGCGACAGCACGGCAGCGCCTCCCCACGCCGCATCTGTATGCAACTGTGTCGCTCGGGGAATGAAGAGCGATACATGCGCAAATTGGTGGGGACGTTCAATCCAGCGACTGTTGATGGCCTGATGTGCCGAAATCTCGTAAGTGTCGATTGGACTGGAAGACTGTACGACTGTGACTTCAATCAGATGCTTGAGTTGGGTGTGGCTTCTGAGTTACCGCAAACCATCTCCGATTTCATCCCTGAAAAGTTTGCTCGCCGCAGCATCATGACAGGCTCGCACTGCTTTGGTTGCACCGCGGGTTCAGGATCGAGCTGTGGCGGGGCTGTTACGGTTTCTTGAGAGACTTTGCATGGACGTGAACGTAAGTGACAGCAAAATTAGCAAGAGGTCTCGGATCACCTGTCCGCACTGTGGCTTTCAGAAGGACGAAGAGATGCCGGTCGATGCCTGCCTCTTCTTTTATGAGTGCGAGACTTGTAAGGCTCGGCTCAAGCCACTGGCTGGAGACTGCTGCGTGTTCTGTTCCTATGGGACTGTAAAATGTCCACCACAACAAGAGTAGCAATCTTCAAGATGAAGGGCCACTCGGATTAAAGGCGTAGCTAGTGCCGGCAGTGAGTCTGAATAATAAGATGCCTTTCTTTTTGCTCATCCCACGGGAGCCATTGCGGGCGTCGCAGGCAGATCGTTCGACTTAACAGGAGCTCGATGCGTCAGCTCACTCTGGCTTGGACCGTAACGCCGCTGGTGGCCGGTTTGATTGCCGGCTTAAGTTTTCTGATCGCAGTTCGAATGACGAAGGAGGAAAACAATTGTGAGGGTGTTAACAGCGTTCTTTCAAACCATCGTTCTACTCTCGGCGTCAGTGGCCGCAAACTTACAGACTCCGACTGCAGCTATGCGTAGCACACCTATTGGAATTGGTGATGTTGCTCCCGACTTCACGCTCGAAGATCAAAACAAGAACAAGGTCACGCTTTCAGACGCACGCGGCAAGAGTCCCGTCGTACTGGTCTTCTATCGAGGGCCTGGTGACCGTACTGTGCTCGGCAGTTAGCCGAACTGCGCTCAATGTTAAAAAAGGATGAGAACGTGAAGCTCTACGCGATCAGCGTCGATCCTCCCTATGTAAGCAAGACCTTCGCTGACAAGATCGCGGCGGATGGGAAAGGTAAAGTAATTTTTTCGCTGCTCAGTGATCCGGAACACAAGATCATCGATGCATACGGTCTGCGCGACCCTGCGTACGAAGGCCAGAAGGTCTATGGCATCCCACATCCGGCGGTTCACGTGATCGACAAGAGCGGAAAAGTGGCCTGGACCAAGATCGAGTCGAATTTCAGAGAGCGGCCAGCCAATGACGAGATACGCGCGGCACTTGATGCGCTGAAATAGATCGGTGTTGTTGTTTATGAGCATATTAGCCGCGTATCCCGCTTCCACGCGTCACCAACTAGACTGAGACGGGTGAGCCTGGTTTCAATCTTAGCGAGCAATTATGTTTTAAGCGATGCTGTCTCGACAGAATCTCCACAGAACTGTGACTTGACCGCTTTGTCCTTAGAAGAGTAGCGTCCATTCGTTTACTTGTCCGGTTCCTGACAAACTACAATTTCTCTAGCGGTAACTTAGATTTAACCTGAAGTTTCATATTGCAGTGTTCTTTTGCTGCCGTTACCTCATCCATTATCGAGTTCTATCTTCCGTTCGAAATTAACTGAGTAGAGAGTACAAACTTACGCACTAGTTGCTTAGTTCCTAACAACCGCGACAAAGAAACCCCGCCACCACTTGCAGGTGGTGACGGGGAATGTTGACAACACAAGCTCTGCCGCAGGTTCGCGGAAAGAGATGCATCATCAGGCAAACTGCATCTTAGCGCGCGAATATGAGGGCGGCTCAACACCAAAAAGGAAGGAACCCCGCCTCATGAAACGCTTAAGGTTCTTCTCGTTACTCGCTTTCGTTTCACTAATCACCAGTGCCCTGTCACCGCTTGCTTCACCGTCGCGTCCGGTAACCGCGAAAACACCGCGCGCCGCGTTGATGCCCGATTCACCTCAGGAGCCAAACAGGGTCTATCGCCAGCAAACTCCGGCCACAAACATCGACGTGCCGCACACACTGGCCGCAACCTATTACAGCCTGCGAGACAATCTTGCCGCCACGCTCATTCTGAGTAACCAGGGCGTCAGAGCGATTGAGGTGCGCCCGATTCTATTCAATCTTCAGGGTGTGCCTCTTTACGTTCCGCCTGTCACGCTCGCGGGGAACACAGTAGAAACTTTTGACCTCGGCGAATGGGCATCCGCTGGCGGAATGGCGTTCCAGGAGGGCAGTCTGGAGGTGCTCTACAGTGGGAAAGAGATGGAACTCGGCGGGGTCGTGAAGCTGGTTGACAGCAAACGGAGCTTAATCTTCGATGAAGAGTTAACCGAGCCCGCCATAATGTTTTCCTCTTCACGCCTTGAAGCAATTTGGTGGCTGCCCACGCGCGACTCAGAAGTTAGTGTGGTCGTTTCCAACACTACCGACTCGCCGCTAACGGCTGTCGTTATAATCGACGGCGTCTCAGCAAACCAGAAAGAAAGCAAGACAATCGAGCTTGCGGCGCATCAAACAGAGGTTGTTGACCTCGGGGAATGGGGGCGCGGCGGAAATGCAACTTTGAGAAACATGGGTGGAATCTCGATTCAACATTCGGGAGCGAAGGGTGCCCTTCTGGGACATGGACTAATCCGGGATACATCGACGGGCTACTCGAACGTCATCGAATTTAAAGACCCGCAGAATGCGAAATCTACCAAACTGGACGGCGCCGGATTGCGACTTGGCAAGGTCAACAACCAGGAACTAAACCAGGTCCTGGTGGCGCGCAACATTAGCGATAGGCCAGTTACCCTGGTGGGGCGATTATCCATTACTGATGAGACTGCACGTGTCAGAACTTTATCTCTGCCAAAGAGTCAGCTTACTGCTGGCGAAACTCGGACTATCAATTTGAATGGCGTGCTCAATCGAGATGTCGCCAGAAATGCCGTGACGGCAGGGTTGGAGTTTGAGTATTCCGGCGCACCCGGCAGCGTGACCATGTCGGCCCAAAGCCTGAGCCAGGACGAGAATCATGTTTTTCGCGTGCCCATGGTTGACGCTGCATCTATCTCCAGCAGCACGGGGCAGTATCCGTGGGGCATTGACGCGAGTTCATCGACGTTTGTTTACCTTAAGAACGCCACGGACAAGCAACAGCAGTATCATTTACAGATTAACTTCGGCGATGGCGTCTACTCGCTGGGACTGAAGACTATCGAGCCTGGCCAACCCATCGTATTTGATCTGCGGGAGTTGCGTGACAAGCAAATTCCGGATGTGAAAGGTCGGACCATTCCTCTTGAGGCAACGGGCGGCCAGGTTCACTGGTCGATCGATGGCGAAGAGCCGCGAGGACTGATTGCCCGGGCCGAGCAGATGGATCTCGCTAATGGCATGTCTATGACTTCAGCTTGCGCGGAATGCTGTCCTGATAGTTGGTACTCATTCGGGATTGAACCCGGAATCGTTTCCGGGTTCATCGGCGACACAACGCAGTTTACAGCCATGCAACAGAACATCACATGCTATGGTGAGATTCTCGATTGGTTCCAGCGCTTCCCCAACAACTTCACCAGCACGGATCCTTCTGTAGCAAGCTGCAATTCGTCAGGCTTCACCACTGCCATCTCGCCGGGAACCGCGCATCTCGGAGCATCATGGACTGTGTTGTTCTGGGACTTTGACTACCTAAGCGGAGGTTGCACGAGATACCTTGAGAACGCTAATCCCGATGCAACCTGCGATGTACAATGCTTACTCCCTACCGGTGAGACATCCAACTCCGGTGGGTGGGATTCCAGCATGCCAACCATCCATAGGTGGAACCAAACTTTGACTGGCAGTGGTAATTTCGTGGGTCGCGACATAGCCGAAAGCGAGGGTACGGGCGGTAGCGACAATTGCGACTGGCCGGATTCTGAAATTCCTAAGGCCCACCTCACAGGGCTTGCTTTGACGGTGACTACAGGTAATAACTGGGGCCCTGATCTCGTCGGATATTCTCCAACCGCCATCAACTATTACCGCGCAAATGGACGCGCTCCGTGTCAGGCTATCGTCCCGCAGGATATGTATATCAGTTGTCCTGACATGTTGCATAAATATACATCTGGTAACCTAGTGTATGGGGATAACGGCCACTCAAATCAGCATCAAACGTCATAGCGCCGCGACTCAGACAAAGACTTGGCCATAAGAATCCAGGGAGTTTTCAGGCGCTCGAACGGTTAATTGACATTTATATTTATATTTATAGTTTGGGAGGAATGAGTCATGCATAAGAACGAAGCTGCCCCTAACATCCGCGAACGCGAGAGTCTTCTACTCCTTGTACTCAGTTCTGTGACCCTGGTGGTTATTGTTGCAACCATACTTTCTGTGACTGGCAGAGGCATGCAAGAACCTAGCAAGGAGAGTCTATCGGTCAATGGTGCGCGACCTGTAAAGCTCGCGGCGGAAACGCTCGAAAAGAAATATGGCTGGATTATCACTTACGAAGATCCACCTTACGTCCACGAGAGCGAATTGGTTGATGTCACTGAAAAAGTGCGCAGGGATTTAGATAAGTTCAAACCCGGACAGGCTCCGAAAGTGTTCACTCCTAAAGGCGGGGAGTTGGCTTTTGAATACGATATCGAATCCGCCACAAAAAAACCTGCTGATTCTGCTGCGGTCGTTCAACAACTTCTCGACACATACGCCATTGCCGGCAACCCGGGTGTCTTTCGTCTAGAAAGAGACGGACAGCGGTTCCACATCATCGTTGCTGCCAGTAAAGATAAGGACGGTGTTTTAGTTTCTCGTCAATCGGTACTTGATGCCGTAATAACGGTACCGGCGCAGAAACGAAATGGACTGGAGCTACTTAATGCTATTTGTGCAGCCATCAGTGAAGCGAGCCGAACACGCGTTGTGGTCGGAGGAGCTCCGTTGAACCTGCTTTATCGGCATCAAACGGAATCTGGGGCCAAGAACCAGAGGGCGCGGGACTTTCTCACTAATGAACTCGACCGCATAACCGGTCAGGCGAAGTTGTCCTGGCAACTACTCTATTCCGCTGGTATGAAGACTTACTTTCTGAATATTCATGTGGTTTAGCACACCCAGCGTCTAACCAAAACTTTCTCTTTGCAGTCTCTCTGTGCGCTCTCTGTTTCTGTGGCTTCATCAGCACTTCTAACCAGAATGATACGGGGTTCCGGATGGAAATGGTCTGGACGTGCAGAACATTTCATTTTCAGGGACGGACTTAATCGTAAGAGATATCCTGGAACGAATCAACTAATGGCAACACACTGTGGCTTGTGAATATAGACCCGTCAAGGATGATGAAGAATGAGCCTTTTTTTGCACAGTTCGATGCTAATCAAGAGAGGGATTTTTTTTGGACGATTATTCCGTTCGGCAAATCAACTCAGCATGTGAGTGACCTACGTCTGCGCGGCTTAGCTAGCCTTATGCAAAATCTCTCCCACTCGGAAGTGTGAGGATATGATTCCGAAGACTGACAGATTACTAAGGTGATTAGCAAAATTCTGTTACCAATCTCGCTTACTGTTCAGCGTCAATGCGTGTTCGAGCGTTTTAATTGTCGCCCATCAGCTTACCGCGATTCCAATTCTGTCAGCAGCGGCCATCGAGCAAGATGACCAAGCGATGCGAGAGAGAATATTGAGCGCGGATCTATCAACCGCCCAAAAAGCGCTTGAGGAAAATAAAAAGCAAAGATATCGAAGCAGTCTGCCTCAGCCTAACTAACTCTATGTTTGTGATAAGGCACTAAGCTCTCGCAGCACTACATGACCTCAATAATAAGGGCGGAGTGAAATTAGTATCAGAGTGCGACTGGATTTGTAGATATCGCCGGAACCCTGTTCGTTTTGAAGGGTACGGCGGTTACTTTTAAGGCAATTCCAGATGGAGGCAGATTACATTCCTTTGCCAGTTGTAGACTGGTTCAGTTAGTTCTGCCCACGCAATCCCCAGTCACCGGTTGCACAGCTCGCGATAAACCGTCTCAATGTTTACGGTCGGGTTTCCAAAACCTGCTCGGCAGGTCAAGCAACCAACCGACGGAGAAGAGTAAGAGTGATGCGGCGATGTAGATGACCCAGCCGGAGAAGGTATGGAAAAAGCCATCAGCCACCTGTGTGCCGTAGTAACGCGCGAGGACTCCCGTGCCGCTGACGCGCAGCGCGTTGGTCATGATGGCAATCGGAACTGCAGAAACGACCAGGATGCCAGAGCGCCAAAAGCCGAACTGTTTGAGCATCCCGATTAGCCCGCTTGCCCCTCCGCCGCGATCGGTGCTGCCGTCCTTCGGATAAGTGAAGTAGGCGTAGATGGCGGCCAGAGTCACTAGAGTCATCAGCGAGCGGATACCGCTGCACGCTTCTACAACCTCCAATTTCTTAGTCTCGCCTGCTCCGAGCGGCAGGAATTCGATGACGTTACCCTGGCGAAGCACGGGGATATCGAATCCGCGCATGGCCCATACCGCGCAGCGCGAAGCAAAGAGCTGAAGCGGAAACGCTATCTTATTAAAGATGATCGCCGGGATTGGGATCGCCAGGATCAGCAAGGCGAGCGGCACGAGCATCAAACGGAGCAAACGAAAGCCGCAGAAATAAATCACGATGCCTGCCAGTACCAGCACCAGCGACATCCGCTGCATGTAGAGTTCGGCTCCCGCGGTCCCAGCCCACAAGGCGAGCAGCGCTAGGATAACGCTCGCGCCTCCCCACAGAAATGACGGACGTGCTGGTTCGCTCATTAATCGTCTGCGCTCGACCCAAAGGATAAATCCAACGACGAACGGGATCAGGAGTCCGTGCGAATAATTTGGATCGTCCCACCAAGCGCGGCTCAGCTTAGCGAGCACCGTTGCGTAGGTGAAGGCGAGCGCCACAGTGATTGCCAGAGGCCGCCAGAGGTGGCGAAAGACTGGGATACCCTTCTTGTTTTCCATGCAAACGACTACTTGGTTACCTATCCAGCGGACGGAAACTGTGTGGAACCATGCTCCATGGTATAGACAAAATTTCGACCGCGTTTCTTCCCGCCGCTACTGCAAAGTGAAAAAGAAGTTATCTGCGCCGGGAAGAAATTCCGCTAGCTGCCTGTCTTAGCTAATAGAAGAGAGGATCGTGCCGCGGCGTTTTCAAATCATTCAGGGGCCGCAGACTGTTGACAGCGAGCCGGAGAAGCCTCTCCGGCAAGAGCTTCCGACGTTCGAGGACGCGTTGCTTGCTCATCTCGACAGCCTGTTTGCCTTCGCTATGAGGCTCGTAGGCGGGCGGCGCGAGCGCGCCGAGGATCTGGTGCAGGAGACCGCCTTGCGCGCCTTCAGAGGGTACGGGAGCCTGCGCTCGCCGAAGAAGACGAAGACCTGGTTATTTCAGATCCTCTATAACACACAGATTAACGAATTTCACCGGCAGTCGCGCGAGCCGACGGCTGATGTCGCGTTGAATGAGGCTCTGCTGGAGAGCATGGAGACGACGCCGTGCGTGACCCCGGAAGAGCAGTTCTTCGCGCAACTGCTCGATAGCGAGTTGCAGCAAGCGCTTGAAGATCTGCCCATCGAGTTTCGCACGACTATTTGGTTATCAGACATTGAGGAACTCAGCTACAAAGAGATCGCCGAGATTACTAACTGCCCGGCTGGCACTGTCGCTTCGCGTCTGTATCGCGGTCACAGGTTGCTGCGCGAGCGGCTGAGAGAGTACGCAGAGCGCCGTGGGTTATTGAGGGAGTAAGTTTATGCAGTGCGGTTCGGCAAGAAAACATCTGTACCGTGCGGAACACACGACCAGTGAAGGTCCATCTCACCCAGTCGCGGCGGAGGTCGCGCGAGCTGAGGAGCACCTGGAAAGTTGCGCTGCCTGCCGGGAGTTTTTCGCCGCAGAGGAACGTCTGAAAACTCTCTTGAAGTTGCGTGCGCCGCGCGAGGCAGCCTCGTTGGCTTTGCGCGAGCAAATACTGAGCCGGCTTGCAGAGGAGCGCCGCCCAGCGGGAGCGTCACGTCTGAGGAGACTCATTGGCAGCCGCAGAGTGGCATGGGCGTTGGTAGCAATGTTAGTGATCGCAGTGCTGGCGGGAGGCTTCTGGCTGCGGTCGCGGCGCTCTGACATAGCCTCTCACCGTCTGACCTCCGTTCTCGTTGACGATCATGCGCGATACCTATCGGGTGAAACGGAAGTAACTTCGACCGACCCGGAGATCGTACAAGCATGGTTCCGCGGCAAGGTGGACTTCAGCTTTCGGCTGCCAAAGGAAGGCGGTCTGACGCTTATCGGAGGGCGACTCTGCTACTTGCAAAACCGTCGCGCGGCGTTGCTCCTCTATGGACCAGCCGCGCAGCGCGTGTCGCTCTTCATACTGGATGGGAGCGACGTTGATCTGCCGCAGGAGCGTCTCGTCAAGCTCGATGAGAGGCCCTGTTTGGTGGAAACTAAGAAGGGCTACAACGTCGTCATGTGGAAAGAACGCGGGCTGGTCTACGGCATGGTCTCGGATATGCGAAGCGCCGATCTGTTGCAACTTTCCACACGGTTCTGAACTGACAATTTTCAATTCATTGAGGAGGAGAAATGAAATTCAAACCCGCACTTATCGCAACCGTTCTAGTGCTCGGCATCTCAGCCATGTTAGTGACTCTGAAAGCGCAAGAGGGCGCGAAGAATCAAAAGGTCGAATCGCCGAAAGTGCTCGCGGTGTTGTTTTACGCCGACTGGTGCAGCTCTTGTAAGGCCCTCGAGCCAAACCTGAACAAGGTAAAGCGCGACTTTCAAGGGCAGTCAATCCTCTTTACTCGCTTCGACCTGACCGATGACTTCACCAAAGATCAGTCGGCTCGTTACGCGGCTCTGCTTGGGTTGGAGAATTACTACCAGGAGAACGCCGGCAAGACCGGCTACATGCTGCTCATAGACGGGCAGAGTAAGAAGGTATTGGGCAGGATAACCAAGCAGAACAGTCCCGAAGAGATTAAGGCGGCTTTTTCGAACGCCCTTGCGGGCAAGCTGGCCGCGGGTTAAAGCTCTTGAGAGAGTACCTCAGCCGTCGCTCGCGTAGCGAAGTTAAAGAGGAGTGAGCATGAAGGCAGGTCGAAATACGGCTTGCGCGTGCGGCAGCGGAAGAAAGTACAAGCGCTGCTGCGGCGGGAAATCCATGACAAAAAGCGGGTTTTCGAGAATAGCGATTTGGGGCGGGTGCAGCCATCCTGGTGGGAGCGTCGGTGCTGGCGTTCGTGTCATCGCGCCATGGTTTGGGTGGAGCGCCCAGCCTCCGCAAGGAAAAGTCTGGTCCGCGGAGCATGGGCACTGGCTTGATGTGAAACCTTCCCGTCAGACGTACCAACCGGTGAGCCAGCCCGCCGCAACCTTCCGGTCCGCCGCCGCCGGGTAAAGTCTGGCCAGCTGAGCACGGACATTGGCACGCCGCGCAGTAGGCTGGGTAGTCACGGCAAGCATTCCAGAACTTGTGGGTTCCCGCTACCAAACAAACACGGACAGCTCAGTCACCTTATGATTAAGACGGAAAATCGGAAAGCAAAGAGGAAGAGATGGCTGTTTCCCATCGCCTGCTTGCTTGCGCTCCTGACAGTTGGCGGCTCTTTGGCTTTGATCCAAACCCGAGGACAAAAATCGCGCGAGTCGGCGCCACCTGCACGCGAAGGGAAGGCCAACCGGCTGATCAAAGAGAAGAGCCCGTACCTCCTGCAACATGCTTACAATCCAGTCGATTGGTACCCCTGGGGCGACGAGGCTTTCGAGAAAGCAAGACAAGAGGACAAGCCGATCTTTCTCTCCATAGGCTACTCAACCTGCCACTGGTGTCACGTGATGGAGGCAGAGTCGTTTAGCGATACACAGGTCGCGAGCGCGATGAACGATGCCTTTGTATCAATTAAGGTGGACCGCGAAGAACGTCCAGACATTGACAACGTTTACATGAACGTTTCCGTGTTGATGACTGGCAGCGGTGGGTGGCCTCTCACAATCATTATGACGCCAGACAAGAGACCCTTCTTCGTCGCGACATATATCCCGAAGGACAATCGTTTTGGACAGGCTGGATTGATGGATCTGATTCCGCGAGTTAAAGAAGCCTGGGGGACCCAGCATGAGCGCATCTTACAATCGGCCACCCAGATCACTGCCGCGCTGCAGCAGAAAACAAGCAATTCATCCGGAGCGGACCTAGATGCCTCCACGTTGCAGGCCGCTTACCAACAACTAAAGAGTCGGTTTGATGAAGGGTATGGCGGCTTCGGCCAATCTCAGAAATTCCCCACTCCGCACAACTTCCTCTTTCTCTTGCGACATTGGAAGCGAACGGGTGACGCAAAGGCTTTGGAGATGGTCGAAAGGACGTTACAGGCGATGCGCCGGGGCGGAACGTATGACCACGTCGGCTTTGGCTTTCACCGCTACTCCACCGAGCCGACCTGGCGCGTGCCTCATTTTGAAAAGATGCTCTACGACCAGGCGATGCTGGCGATGGCCTACACCGAAGCGTTTCAGGCAACCGGCAAGGAGGAATACGAGAAAACCGCGCGGGAAATCTTTACTTACGTCCTGCGTGATATGACCGCGGCGTCCGGCGGTTTCTACTCCGCCGAGGACGCCGACAGCGAAGGTGAGGAAGGGAAGTTTTATCACTGGTCAGAGAAAGAAATTCGGCAAGCGTTGAGTAAGGAGGATGCCGACTTATTAGTCAAGGTCTTCGGCGTTGAGAGCGGGGGTAACTTCACAGAGCAATCAACGGGGAAAAAACCCGGCACAAACATCCTGTATCTGAGCAAGTCGCTCAGTGAGACCGGTGCCGAACTGAAGCTGCCGGAGCAACAGTTGCAGAACCGCCTGGAGTTGGCGCGCCAGAAGCTCTTCGCGCTGCGGGAGAAGCGCACACATCCGGGAAAGGATGACAAGATTCTGGTTGACTGGAACGGCCTTATGATCGCGGCCCTGGCTAAGGGCGCTCAGGCCTTCAATGAACCGAAGTACCTGGAATCCGCAATGCGCGCCGCCGATTTCATCCAAAGAAACCTGCGTACGTCTGATGGCCGTTTGCTGCACCGCTACCGAGACGGGCAGGCGACAATCAAAGCCCACGCCGAGGATTATGCCTTTCTTATTTGGGGCTTGCTGGAACTTCATGAGGCCACATTCCAGATCAACTATCTGCGCACAGCCCTCAACCTCAATAACGATTTGCTCAAACATTTTTGGGACGCGAGTCGCGGCGGTTTCTATTTCTCGGCAGATGATGGCGAAGCCCTGCTGGTGCGAAGCAAGGAGAGTTACGACGGCGCGATCCCTTCCGGCAACTCCGTCGCGATGCTAAACCTCCTCCGGCTTGGGAGAATCACAGCCAACTCGGATTTCGAGCAAAAAGCGGCGACTATCGGGCGCGCCTTTTCCGGTGAAATCAAGTCGGCGCCGTCAGCTCATACTCAACTAATGGTGGCCCTCGATTTCGGGATTGGTCCTTCTTATGAAGTGGTAATTGCGGGCGGTTCTCAGGCGGAAGACACCAGAGCCATGCTCAATGTGTTGAGGACGAGGTTCATACCTAACAAGGTTGTGCTGCTCAAGCCCACCGAGCAAAAGGAGCCTGAGATCACGCGGCTAGCGCAGTTTACGAAATACCAGTCGAGCCGTGACGGCAAAGCCACGGCGTACGTTTGTCTCAATTACAACTGCAAACTTCCAACGACGGATGTCACGAAGATGCTTGAGTTGCTGGACGGAAAATGACGGCAGGGCCCGAAAAAAGCGAAACGTAAGGGGGAAGTGAGATGAAAGCCGCAGCGGTTTCGGCAAGAACTGGCAACTTTACGCTCGCGGCATTGGTGTCTTTGGTGGGCCTGGGCGATGCTATCTACCTGACAGTCGAACATCTCACGGGCAACACTGTCAGATGCATGGTGACGTCGGGATGCTCCGAAGTGCTCGGCAGCGCTTACGCCAGCATCGGCACCATACCGCTCGCGGCCTTAGGCGCACTTGCGTATTTCACGGTGTTTGGTTTGGCGACCCTGGCGGCCTTCGGGCATCAATGGACCAGGAGTCTGTTGGCGGCGATCGTGGCTTTGATGTTGGCGACGACCCTCTGGCTGCTGTTCGTCCAGGCATTCATACTTCATGCCTTTTGTCAGTACTGCCTGCTTTCAGCGATTGTCACGCTGACACTCTCTGCCATCGTCGCGATAGAACGATACACGCGCAGCCTTACGCGCCCACCCTCGCGCTCGAAGGAGAAGCACGCGCATTCGCCGCTCCCAGGAAATTAGGAGACCAATTTTATTCGATGGTCTTGGAGGGTAAACAGAATTATGGAAGGTGCGAACATCACGGTTGCCATAGCATTCATCGCCGGGGTGGCTTCTTTTCTTTCGCCGTGCGTGCTGCCGCTCGTGCCCGGCTACGTCTCTTTGATTTCGGGCGTCAGTATCGAGCGGTTGAAGTCAAGCGATGGTTCAAAATCGGCTGCCCGCCGCGCCGTCATTGCCAACTCTCTCGCCTTCAATGCGGGACTATCTCTGATCTTCGTTTCACTCGGCGCAGCCGCCGGCTGGATTGGGGCCTCAGTGATCTCCAATCCCTGGGTTCGGATCATTGGCGGCGTAATTATCATAATCTTCGGTCTTCAGTTGATCGGGTCATTAAAGATTGGCGCACTCTACAAGGACACACGTTTCTTTTCCCAGCAGAAGTCGCGCGGCGTCCTCGGTTCTTTTACGCTCGGCGTTGCCTTCGCGGCGGGGTGGACGCCATGCATTGGTCCGATCCTTGGGGCCATCATCGGCCTCGCCGCTATTAGCGGCGGATGGAAAAGCGGTCTGATTCTTTCAGGGTTCTATGCCGCCGGACTGGCGGTGCCCTTCCTGATCACCGGCCTCGGCATCAACCAGTTTCTAAGTTTCTACGCTCGCTTCCGCCGGCATCTGCATAAGGTTGAGGTCGCGTCAGGAGTTGTGCTGATCTTTATCGGTGTGCTGGTCGCGAGCGGCTATGCCACGCTGCTCAATAGTTCAAGACTTGCATCACTGGTACCCAACCTCGAGGCAAAGATCAGGGTTGCGCCTGCAAGCTCGGCAGTAAAGCCGGCGACATCAACCGAAACGAGCACCGCGGGCAATTCTTTCGCGCGCGCGCCTGACATCGCGATGCAGACGCTCAGCGGCGAGCCATTCCAGCTGAGTGAATTAAGAGGGCGAGTCGTTCTCGTCAACTTTTGGGCCACATGGTGCGTGCCGTGTCTGTCCGAAATCCCGGACCTCAGCGCGATTCAGCGCGATCTGGGCTCACAGGGTCTGAGGGTCGTCGGCATTTCATGGGATGACTCGGCTGAAGGTGTTAGAGAGTTTCAGAGCGATATCAAACAGGACTATCTGGTCGTTCTCGGAGGCGAAGATGTACAGGCAAGGTTCGGCGGCGTCCCGAGCCTGCCGACGACATTAGTCATTGATCGCGAAGGTCGCATTCGCCAGAAGATCATCGGAGCGCGGGATCGCGCCGGTCTGGAAGCGGCAGTAAAGCCCTTTCTGGAATGACGGGATCGCTAGACAGTAAATTAACCCAGTTGGCCTAACGAAGAATTCCCGATTGGTCTCGCTAGGACGCCGCGAGAGAAGCCTCAGCAGAGGGTGAAGGGAGATGAAGTGAAGACTGAACTTGCGATTACTGCTAGAAAAACCCCCGGAGAACGCGCAGCCCAATCGGTACCTTCCGACTCTCATCGCTCACCTGCTCTCAGATGGCTAGTGCGCGGCAGCCGCTTCGGCCTGGCAGCGCTATTCCTGTTCACGGCGGGAGCCAAACTCGCAATTGTGAAAACGTTCGCGACAAATGTGGCTGAGCTACTCAGCGCTTCGGGCTTTAACTACTCACGATGGATGTGGCCCACTACCGTGGCTGTCATAACGGCCGAAATAATTACAGCCGTCTTGCTGCTAGTTCCACGCACGGTTCGCATTGGCGCTTTGGCTGCGGCGGTGTTGTTGATCGGTTTTGCCGGATACGCGCTGTACTACGTCTACGCGCTTCATGGGGAGCCGCTGGAATGCGGTTGCTTCGGAGGAATCATCGGCAGCCAGTTGGGAGTGAAAACGGCGCTGCGTAATTTGGCCTTACTTGTGCCTGCAGCAATGGTCTTGGTTGGTTACAGGAAAGCACGCAACTGTCGAGCGTGACTAGCACTGTTCGATTCGGCTCCTTCGTTTCTCAAGTCGCCGCGCTTGCAATAGATTCGAGCGTCCGGTTAGTTAATCCTTGTTCCTATTCTTCTTCAAGAGCGACTACCAAACCCGATGCAGTCGATTTACAAAGTTGAAATATGCCGTGATTGCGGCTACGTCGTGAATTGCGCTGTCGGCGAGTCCGGCTTCGCGCAGTGGCGCAAGATCCTGCTCGGTAACCTCTTGCTGATGAAGAGTGAGCTTCAACGCGTGATTCACTAAAACCCGTGACCTTGGTTCAAGAGGAGCGGTCCGTGGATCGCGCTCGAGAGCGGCAAGCAGTTTGTCATCTTTGGTCAGAGTACGGAGAGCCTCCCCGTGATGCTTGATTCAATAATGGCACCCGTTAACAACCGAGACGGCGACGGCAATCGTTTCGCGCTCAGCTCGCGATAATTTCAGAACGACCAAACATTAATTCGCGGTAAAGACGGAGGTGAGCACAAGACTTTTGGGTGCAGACTGTGGGCCTTGAGAATGTTTCCTACCTCACCTCGCGCGGAGGCTACCTCATCATAGGCCTCGCGTAGCGGCGCTTCTGCTTCTGATACATCGATTACTTTGATCCAGGTCATAAGGTCATCTCTCTTAATCCATGAGCTGGCCACGAGAATGTTAATCGAATGCGGGTCGCGATTTCTCCAGCAATTCAATGCTAATGATCTGCTTCGCCTCCCTGCGCAGATCTACACCGTATCTGGCTTTTCGGTGTCCAGCGTCGTTGTCTTATGCATTCCCTCAAAGGAGCCGCGCCCCTTGGTTGGCCGCAGTAGTGAGGGACCATTGAGGAATGCTCCTGGTGTGCTGGACGGCAGAGGAGTCAGCTAACCTTCTGCATCTCTTTGCCGCAGCAACAGCGAGGATTCAGGTTTCCGCCCTTTCCCGGCGCGGCCCCTTTCGTGACTTCAATCTCGCAACCGCAGTCCGAATCCGGACAGCGATAACGTTCTCCCTTTTGAAGTGCCATGATATTTCCTTCCTTAATTCGCTCGATACAGTTTTGAGGGCTCCTACTTTACTTGAGTTCCTGTGAACGCAGCGTTTGCCTATGAAGCTTCGGCAGTGAGAACTTAACTAGCCGATCAGGCTGCTGACCAGCCGCGCAAGCAAACAACAGACAGATGATGACGACCGGCTGCGGTCACAAACAATGCAGCGCGGACGTCAATGAGAATTTTACGAAGATATAATTTATGAACAGCTGCTTATTGTTATTTTGAGAACTATTTAAATATCTATACGAGAAGCCCTCGATTTCGTTGTTTGGGCTCTCGCTTACGGGTGATCTCCATGAAATTCTTTCTTACACCAGTAGAGCGACTCCAATCCGCCGAATTAGATTAGACCATAGACCACAACCGAGAGGTACCTTAGAACAATCTCAAGAGCATCCCGGCTGCGGCATTCCGAGGAGATGTGAGAAGTCGATGCGAATGAAAGGTGTCAAATCGTCAGATAAGAAAATGCGCGTGTTCAAGAGTTGATGCGAACGATTTGGCTTACAGAAGACTATGCGAACGGTTTTTCATTAATAAGGCGTCGGCTCCATTCCATTCACTCCGCTTCATTTCGGCGAGCGCGTGGCTTCCAGATGAGGATGCTCACCTGGGGAGTCGCATCCCCTTTTATTATGTAGGCAAGTTAGTTATGTGGCGCTCAGCTTTTCTAGCCAGCTCTCAGCAGCAAACCAGCGAACCGAACGCCACATAAGTTTCAGGCTCAGAGCGCCGTATAGGAACGTCATTAGCCCTTTGTCCTCCTTCCATCGCCTCGACCGTTGGTCTCCTCTACTTCACAAGTTGCCGGTGCCTTGGCTTTTATCTCCAGATCGGTTTCAGGTATCAATCGAGACGTGGCCCAGTAAAGCACGGATGATGTTGATATCTACTCCGGCACACAGAAGATGTAAGGCGGTCGTGTGGCTCGTATTCCGCATGCGGAATAGTAGACACTCGTTCGCGACCCATTTGTTGTAGGATGGCTACGACATTCGCACGATTCAGGAGTTACTGGCACCAAAGACGTGAAGACGACAATGATCCATACTCATGTACTCAACCATGGTGGACGTGGTGTCAGCAGCCCGGCTGACGCGTTGTAACTGAGAATGAGATAGAATGATATGCGGAAACCGGATAAAACTCCGACTCCAGTGGAACCTGACGAGAAGTCAGTGAAACAGAAGAGTTACGCGAACTTTGATCTAGTTTCTTATCTCGACCGTAAGTGGCGGCGGGATGTTATTAGGAAACCAGATATCCATAGTTGAACGGCGCTAGGTGGATGAAGCGTGCCATGACGGACACTGCCCGCGAATTCCGACGCCGCTGGTGGCTAGCCAATTCAGTTGGCTTCGCAGTGGGTTTGGTGGCGTTTAGCTTGCTGGGTCATGGCTTTACTGGCCCGCATGAAGATGAACTGACCGTCGCTCAGTACATAGGTCACACGGGCGGACTAGTTGGCGCAGCTATCATCATACTGGCCGCGCAACGACGGGCCCTGCAGTCATTACGCGAGGTCACTGGCAAGAGAATGACCCTCGGTGTACTCGCCTTTGTTGCGGCCTTCTGGTTTGGCGCAGAAGCGATTCGGCCGCCGACGGATTGGATTTTCGGCTTCAGTGTCCTGGGCGTCGCTGCGTGGATCAGACTCCCCAACCGTGAACAGGGGAAAAATATATGGGCTCTCGCGGCTCTCGGCAGCTACTGGGTCGGCATCTGCGCGGCACTTGCGCTGGTTATTACTTGGGACCGTGCTCTGGGGCCCGATCCATCATCACTGCTGGATCACACGACTGGCTGGCTAATAGTCGGCGCGACAACAGGAGTCGTGGGCGGGTTGCTAAGCGCTCATGCCCTTTCACGACTCCTCGCCGCTGCTGACCAGGCAGAATCATGAAAGCGGCGCCGTCCAACAACGCGCTCCACCGGACGCCCCTCGCGCTGCGCGCTCGGGTTCCCTCGTTCGCTGCGCTCACTCGGCGCCGGTGAGCACGGGCGTTAGGCCCCCATGTCATCCGACTACCATCGCCTCTTCGCTCAGATCATCGCTTCCGTTACCAGCGGCGGTTCCATCACAGAGCGCATGCGAGCTGTCATCAAGAGTGCGCCAGACAAACGTCACATAAGTTCAAGACTTAGAGCGCTCGCAGAAACGTCATTAGCCCTTTGTCCTCCTTCCATCGCCTCGACCGTTTGGTCTCCGTTACTTCACAAGTTGCCAGTGCCTTGCCTTTCATCTCCAGATCGGTTTCAGCGTATATGTTGGTGGCATCAATCGAGACGTGGCCCAGCCAAGCGCGGATGGTGTTGATGTCCACGCCGGCACGAAGGAGATGGGTGGCACACGTGTGTCTAAGCGAATGGGGACTCACTCGTTTTGTGGCCAAACCCGGCATCTTTGCTGATAGTCGCTGGACATAGCGTTCGACCATTGTGTGAATACCGAACCGGGTGATGGGCTGGGCGCAGCGATTGAGAAAGACGTGCTCATGCGGCCCTCTGTCGATGATCAGCGCGCTAATCGCGCTAACCGTATGCAGCCATAATGGACAACGGCGCAGCTTGTTACCCTTGCCGCGGATTTGTACTGAACTGAAGTCGCGCGCTGGCGCATGGGCCAGCTAAAGGTCTGCAATCGTCAACTGTGCCGCCTCATCCGCACGAGCGCCCGTGTTGTAGAGGAATAGCAGCAGAACATAGTCTCGTTGGCCCTGTGCTGTTCTGCGATCAGGCGCAGCCAGGAGCGCGTCCATCTCTGATTTCTCCAGATAAGTAATCTCCCTCTTCATAGCTTTTTTGAAGGGGATAGCTCGTATTGTCCCGCACCATTCAATATTTTCTGGACTATTTTCTCCGATGAAGCGCGCTAGCGCGTGGACCACTGCCAGTCGTTGATTGCGTGTCGTCATGCTGCAACCACGTGTCTGCTCCACGTCTTGAAGGAACAGTCGCACTTGCTCGGCTGTGATAGCACTGTGTCGAGGAGATCTCGACATGTCCCAAGTAGGTCGCCAACTTGGGTAACAGTTTCTGCACGTCTGAGCTGGTGGCTTCGAGAAGGCGGCGAAGTTCGCTCTGCGTGTAAATATATGGAAGGAAGGGTTTAGGGCGCGTAGGGATCAGTTTAGGAAGCGGCGAAGACGCGACATATCCGCGGCTTATTGCATACTGATGCGGCTTGATAGAGATCTGACGGAGGCCCGGTCCCAATTCAATCAGGACTGGTTTTGTCGAATAATGCGCGTACGCGTGAAGGCTGTGATACGTCTTCATAGACGTTGGGGAAAGGTCGATCCACCTCCCTTGCTTCCACTGGGTAATCTTCGTAGGCGATATCACGCGAATCTTGCGAGATACTTGTACTCGGTTCAAAAGGACTATTAACTTGAAAATACCCTTTAGTATTTCTCTTCAGGCGAAGCGTTCAATGTCGTGATGCGAAAAATAGTCTCAGGTAAAAAGTCTAGTTGTTATAGCTGAGGTGAAGTTGGCGGGGAGTAAGGAAGATCGTAATCGGTCGTTCGCTCGCACGGCTTGAAAACGATCTCCTTCTTCAGGGTTTCGCCATCGCGGAGTACTTTCGAACGAAAGGCGCTATCACTCTTGATCGATTTCACGCTGTGCGAATTGTTCTCCACGGCGGGTTGCGCGATCATCCAATAACGCCCGGGAGCAAGGTTGCTCATCGCGAACGTGCCATCGTTAGCGATAGTCCCTTCAAAAAATCGAAGCAAGTTTTCGCTACTGTCACGTTCCGCGGGAACAAGATAGAGGCGCATACTCGGCGGCAGGCTTTGATCTCCAGCGACTGAGATGCGACCGCGGATGCTGGCTGCGCCTTCCGTGATCGTCACGGTGAGACCGGAAACACGTTCGCCGGATTTCAGAATAATTCCGTCGCGGGCAACGACATGGCTGGCAGCTCGCCCGGCGACCGTTTGCGTTGCTCCAATTGTTATCGACCTGACATACCAGCCACTGGCAGGCGCTCGGGGATCGATTCGGTACGAACCTGGCGGCAAATTCCTCAGCGTGAAAGATCCTTTCGCGTCGCCAACTCCTGTGCTTACATGATTGGTTGCTGAGAGCGACACGTCCGCAAGCAGCGCAGTCTTAGCTGCAACATTAGCCTTCTTTTCCGGCTCGTACCGACGCCCGAAGACGATCGTTTCCTGTGCGGCGGTTTCCCGACGTTTACCGCAGCCTGCTTTTGGATCGTTCTCGAAGACTAAATGCCCTTCGATCGAAGCCGGCGGCGCCAGAGTTAGAATCATTCCCGTCACATCGGCTCCACGCACAGTGACGCGTTTTGGCGGCGATCTGAACTCGTCGCGGCTTTGCAAAAACTGCAAAGCGGACAGTTCATATTCGCCATCGGCGACGCCGTAGATGGCAAAGCTGAAGTTATCAATAGAGCTTGCCGACGTGCCCACATGGGAGGAGCGGTCACGCACGGAGGTAAGGTTGATCGAGGTGCTTGATGAGAATTGGGTCTGGGATTCGACGACACCCACAACTGTGCCGCTGATCGCATGTCCCGGCTCGGCCCGATACTGAATGTCAGCCGTTATTTCCTCACCCTCGCGCACAAAGACTTCCGAAGCGGTATCACGCGTCGACGAAGGAAAGTAGGTCGGCGTGTCATTGTCGTATGCGGTCGGAGCGACTAAGCCGATGCGTGGTTTTGCCGCCGAGATGAGATAACCTCCCGGTAACAAGCCATAGAGGCGATACACACCCCGATCGTCGGTCGAACGTTCATGGAATCCCATCGGGGCCGTCAACGGCTTGTCTGCTTCATCGCGCACGCGAGTCGCGTACACGCCGACAGCTACCAAAGGCCCCTTTGGACCAGTTACCGTGCCAGTTATGACGCCTCCTTTGATCAATCTTAGGGTTACGGAATCGCCGATGTGATAGTAGCTTTGCGAGTCGATGGGACCTTGTTGCGGCGCCGGAACATAGCCAGGACTGCTGGCCGAGACACGATAGAGACCAGCCTCCAGGCCATCGAATCTTGAATTCTCCATTGGTATCGACTGTCGCTCTTTGCGAGCGTGAGCTGGTGCCTAGCAAAGTGGCGTAAACAACAGCGCCCACCAAAAACTCGCCGGCAGAATTGACGACGCGACCTGTGATCATGCCGTTGGGCTTTTCGGAGGGCTTTGTGCCCGCTGTTTGTTGGGCCCAGCACGTTGAAGCAATCGAGAGGAACTGCGCAACGATTATGAGAAAGAAAATCTTCGGCTTGCTCAGCAGCATCATGGGCCTCCTTGCTGCGGCGTGAGATCGACAACGAAAGTGACCTCAGATTCGGAGCCGTTAGTGACGCTGACCAGTTGCTTCTGTGGTGGAACGGGACGACGAGACGGAGCGGGACCGCCAAAACCGACCTGGACCGTTACTTCGTAGGTACCTGGCGCGAGGTTCTTGATAACAAAATGACCACGGGCGTCGACGACGATGCCGGTACCGTCACGCTCGCCTTCGCGTTTGCTATTGACGTAGATTCGAGAATCGGCGAGTAAGGCCCCTCCTTCCAGTCGAACCGTCCCGCGAATCGCGCCGGTGCCGTAATTAATCATGATGCGCAATCCCGAAACTGATTGCCGGATGTCGAAGCCCTGAGTGATGCCAATGCCGTCGTGCTCGATGTGCGCAATCGCTGGTCGCGTGTAAGTAGGCGCTGAAGCGTATGCATCGATCGATACACGACCGGGTCTCAAGCCATTCACCTGAAAACTTCCATCTGGCGCCACGATCGAACTTCCCCCAGTACTAGCTTGACTGCTCGATCCAGAGGCCACTCTCGCTGAAATCCTGAGCCCAGGTAGTAGTGACAACAAATCTTTGGTAATCACACCGTCGGCGACGATCACGCCACTCACACTCAATCCCGGAATACCTCTGAGTTCTAATCCGCTGACGTTACGGTCGACAACTTCGAAGTTAACGGGATCGCCGTAGAAGTTTCCCTCGTAACGTTCGGAGCTAGCTACGGCACTGTAGTGGCCAGGCGCAAATCCATCGAAGCTAAATTCTCCCCGGTCATCAGTTTGCATCATAAAACCTGGTAAAGGTGGTCCCTGATCTTGTCGCACAAGCGCGAATCTGACGCCGGCCCGCGCTATCGGCAACCCCGTTTCCGCATCGATCACATGTCCTGAGACCGCGTAGGTTTGGGTAGTACTCCCAACCTTGATATCGATGTTGTTGGTTTCACCTCCTTCCTTCAGTTCGACAATGGCGGCCTTTGATTGATCGCTCGCATCGGGATAAAAAGTGCGCTGATGACGGCCGCCGCGAATAACTCCGTCACTCGCATCATAGCCGACACTTACTTTGTAACGACCACCCGGCAAACTATAAATCCGATAAACTCCGCGATCGTCGGTTTGATACATTTGGTCGTTGGCTGACATGGGCGAGCCAAATCGTGATGGAGCCCCATTCTCATCAACCAATTGTAGAGATACGCGCTCTTCAACCACCGGCTTGTTCTCGGCATCGGTAACTCGCCCAGTGATCACCGCGCCTCGAACCAGTTTTATATCAATATCGGATACATCTTCATTAGCGCCCAGAATGATGTTCTGGATGGAACCGAAATAGGGAAAGCCATATCTCGGGAGGGGCCCGGGCTCAGCGATCAGACCTGGAGTGACCGCCCATATCTGATATTGACCTGGCAGCAATTCTGGGAGGCGATAGCGGCCTTCACTGTCCGTGACAGTTCTCGCGGCAGCGTCGCGCCGATTGACTGTTTGTCCAGATACGGCCACCACTGGAATTCCCTCGGCTGGGCTGCCGCCCAATGTCACGCGACCCGAGATCGATCCGGTTGGCTTAGGCTTCACATCTGGGGTTTGATCGCGAGCGATCGATCCCGAGCAAAGAAGAGCTTCCGTCGCCAGAATCAATGAGCAGCACATCAGACGTTTCAGACTGGCCATGAGGGATCCTCCAGCACAATATCGCGGTTCAAAACGTTCCTCGGGGCGTAATCATTGCACTGCCGTTCTATGCGAGCAAGAGCCAGCGGAACGATGGATCCGAGATCAATTGACGCAAAAAGTGTCCAGGTTTGATTTCTCTGCTGACTTGCGTTCTCACTACGAACGAGCGTTTGTTATGTACAACCAGAACGCTTGTTATGGTCAAGGGGTGCACGTCCTCTTCAAAAGGAGGTCATGCCCCGCCCCCGCCAATGTTGCCGCCATACATCTATCGTGTTTCTCCTACGCCTCGGTCGCAGGATACGTGCGCAGCTGCTCCTTCCAAAAGCAGACTGGAGGGAATATTTGGGTTCGCCACCCCGGCCTACCCAGGCTCCGACGGGTACTTCCGATTTACCAAGAACGACATTTCAGTCTTATTCATATATGGCGGAGACTATCGAGTTGAGGATCTTGTCATTAGAGGCAGTGACGGAATTGCCCAAATAACCAAATTACTAGATCAAATTGTGTCTCAAAACGATCGCGGCAAATTCTTGCAACGGGACGCAGCTAAAATTCGACGGCTGCGCGGCGAGACCTATTTCGAGAAATACGAGTGTCTCTCAATCGACTACTCGCAAGAGTACGGAGCGGAAAACAGTGGCTATGCTTCAGTAAGAGTCACATGGGATAGGGGTCAGAGGCATTAACAGAGTCAAGGAGTTTGTAGGCTAGCGCTATTGTCTTTTTTGTGGATCGATTCGCGAATGAAGAACAATCAACGCCGCATTTCAACAAGCGCTTGGACGGTTTCGAATAAGAGCGGGTGTTTTTGTTGGGTGGGTGCGCCCCGCTCATGGACGGGGTTGGGCATCTCTTCGGGTTTCTAGTTTTTCTCGTTGGAAAGGAAAACAAGGTTGGAAAACATACGAGCGGTTGCCATGGCGGTGCTCACGATTTTGGTCAGTTTCATTCCAGCTCATGCACTCGGGCAAGATCCTCGAATGCCTATCCACGCAGGCCAATCGGAACTTCCAATAGGAGAGATGCCCAGACTGAAGCAATTACTTGCTCAAGACCCATCGATCCCTGCTTCATGCAGAACAAGAATCGTCCTCGCGAGAGCTCTGCTTGCACAGCATGCCCCATCCCGAGAGTTAGTGGAAGCGGCTGGGAATAATTTCTGTGGTCCAGATCCTCTTCTTTATTGGGACTTAGCAGCCGAACTAAACGAGAGGGGGGAATACCTTGGTGAGGCGCTTGAATACGCAACCTGGTCCGCGCGGAGATACGCAAATGACGCAATAGGACAGCTGAACCCCGCGCTGTTAATTGCCTCAATCCATATCAAGCGCGGCGAATTAGACTTAGTGATCAGTATCTTGTCAAAATTCCGGGAATCAGATAGTGGCGCCTTCGCATGGTTGGGGCTGGCTTACGAAAAGAGCAATCAAGTCGATCGGGCGATTGGAGCTTACATACAGTCAGTCGGCGCACAAGAAATTTGGAGCACAATACCTCCACAGGGCGAGCGTCGATCTATGAGACTACCGGAGTTTAATCTTGAGGAGATGTACCGAAAGCGCTATGGCAGCTTGGCGGGGCTGGCCGCTCGCATAAAATCAGCGCGACGTGCGGCATTCCGCGTGATGTATAACAGATTCGTTATAGCGCTCCGAGGCTGACATATCCTGAATTAAGATCGTTTAGGGTCCATTGAAAGGTGGGATTCTCTATGCGGAAAGGGTCGACATAATAGTGTCTTCCTGGGTCTGGGTTATGTGCCGCTCCTGCTGTTGCGATAAGGCACCCGCCGACCTGTTCGATCAAGAAGAGTCCGTCTGGCAGTAACATGTTTTGATAATGTTGCCATTCCGCCTTTCCCATAGTTTCACCGTCGCTACCGATCAGCTCGATGACCGCTTGATCGTCACCGCGTTGAAGAGTTTTCAATCTATAGCAGGGCGCGACTGCCGGCTCAGCGATGCGGCGCCTCCCGGTCGGCCAAAGCATATACAGGCAAGGTGGGAGAGTCATAATTACTAGTCAGTTGGCCTACTGAGCCCTAACTTTTTCTTTCACAATCCCCGAATCAACAAGTTATCGAAATACGACATACTGAGTTTCTTTCCACTCCCTGTCATGAGTCCCATCATTCCTCTCGCGTAGGTGGTGTCGGTTGCTCGCAAGACTGCCTTGCCGTCAACCAGGGCGGTGATGTTTGAGCCATCAAACCGAAGCGTTAAGTTATGCCAGCGATTCATTTGCGTATTGTTCAGACGAATAGCACCCAGCACACTCTCTCCACCCTCGGGGTTCTCCTTATCTTTCTGTCCCTTGATTAGCACCAAACGGCAATCTCCGTTCTGGTCCAATTGCAAGAAATAACCTTTCGGAACCGAACCATATCCGGTGCCGACGTGATTGATTCGGCCCATCACAGCCGCTGACTCGTCTTGATTTAAATACACGTCGCTGCTGACTTCATAGTTCTGCCAACCCTCATCGCCAAGAATCGTGTAAGGGGCCCACTCGGGCGCCCACGAAAGTGGTGGC
>DASYRR010000317.1:0-7146 GCA_036004125.1 Pyrinomonadaceae bacterium
TGTTACTTGCGAATGTCTGAGAGTCGGGCTCGTCGTGGACTCAGGGACGTCTCAAACCCATATGTTGTACCAACCGCCGCGAAGAATACAATAAGTGCCTACAAAATACTAGAGTTCAATACAAAAAGTTTTGATCGATCATTAACTGCTTATTTGGACGACAGCGTCTCCTTGGAGGCTTGAGGTTCGGGGATTTGTCACCGCTTTGTCAATGCGATCCTCAACCAAAACGCCCCTCCTTGGAGTGCGGGGACTTGTCACCGCTTTGTCAATGCGAGCCTCGACTGACTGTCTTTACCGCGGGGATTGGGTGGCTATGGATAAGCGTTAGGAAACGTCGAGAGTGCTTGGAGTAAAGGTGTTTTGAGGCTCGCTGTAACAAAGCGGTGACAAGTCCCCGCACTCCAAGGAGAGTTACACAGAGGAGCGCTAGATGAGCTTCTCGTTCTGCTCTTCTACGTGTTTGTTCACCGCTTCTTCTTCAGCACGAATTCTTTCTTGTGCCTCTGCGAGTAAGCGGGCATGTAGATCCAAACGTTCTCCCCCAATGCGACGGAGTTCTTCTGCTTCTCGAAGAAGACCTTCGGCCTGTGAACCCCGCAACCTATCGTGTTCGGTGAACCGCGGCGTCTGGCCCGCCGCCGGTCGAGTTTCGGCAACTGTATGTTGCGCCTCTTGTTCCACTGGTCGTCGAGCTTCTTCGTTCTTTCGAGCCTCTGCTTCGGTGCGCTTTCGGATCTCGTCTTCCGTTAATTGTGTTTGTGACTCTTCCAGGGCCCGCTTGCGTGCTTGTTCCTCAATCTTTACCCGTGTTGCTGCCGTCGCAAGTTTGCGAGCCAACTCCAAAGCGGTCCGTCGCAGGGTCTCAGCTTCGCGTTGGAACTCTGCGTCTTCTTCGAGACGGCTGCGAGCTTCCTGTTCTCCCCGTTTGTGCGCCGCTCTGGCTTCAACCCGGCGTCGTTCAAGTTCCGCTGCTGCCTTGCGGAGTTCTTCTTTCTCCAGCTGAAGTTTAGTTTCTTCCGTGCTTGGTAAGTTGAACGATGTCGGGTTCATTTGATCGAATGAGGAAGTTATTTTCACGGCGCATTATGCAGTCCTCAACGACCATCGTCCAGCGATTTACATTTCAACTTCACCAACTCTCGTTAGACATCCAAATGAGAACTATGCTCGGCCGGAGATTCGTTTACTGATTCACGTATAACAAATGCCTCAGGCGGCTCTTCATCTCGGGGCTGTGCTTGCGCCACTTTGTACATTCCCTCGAGTACCGCAGTCTTTATTTCTTCATCCAGCTCCTCTTTGACCGCGACTTGTTGAAGCTGATCAAACACACTTTCCTCACCAGTGGAAGCAAGGAGATGAATTGCGCTCAAGCGCACGGTCATATTCGTGTGGTGTTCGATTGCGTCGATAATCGGCGCGATCATTTTCGCTTTCGCAAGCAGAGAAACCAGCGTAAATGCTTCGTATGTTTGCCGCCGGTCGCCGCGAGCAAGTCGATCAATGTTTTGGGAAACGATACCAGCTTTAACGCACGCTGTGGCGACAGCTTCCAGCGTTTCTGGATCCGCGGTTTGAATGACGTTGACGTAAGCCGCCGACCTGTCAAAGCTCAGCCGACTCAGCGCACGAGCGGCCGCAGCTCTTACCTCTCTCGATTCGTCGGCCATGCCAATTAAGACTGCCGGAAATACCGATTCGTGGTCGATAGACGCCAAACTGGACACAGTTGCCGCACGGACGGTGGGTTCAGGATCGTGCGTCGCGAGGGAAATCAGGGCCGTCACCGAGTTCCGCACAGGATACTGAGCCAAACTGTTTGCGGCTTCGGTCCGCTGCACCGCATTCTCGCTCAAGGCCATGGCGAGGCATTCATCCAAGAAGTCATCATCGACACGTTCGGGTAAATCCTCAACGGATGAGTTTGACTCGAGTGGCAGAAAATCAAAGGTATTCGAGTCGTTCATCTCCGAGGTCAGGAATGACGCCGCTGGACCCAAAGCATCAACGAACCCGAGGCCCTCAACTGAACAGGCACTTAGCGCGCTGCTTACTAGACTGGACGGAACGTCTGGATGATTGCGCGCCAGATCCAGAAGTGCACCAATCGCGGATGGCACTTTTAAGGCGCCAATACTTACCACTGCCTGGTTGCGCACGATTGATTCCCCGTCATAAAGCGCTTCCAGAAGGAATGGCAATGCCGCCGCGGATCCAATTTCACCAAGTGAGCGAGCAGCCAGGGTTCTTTCAAATGGATCTGGAGCTGATAACAAGGCTGCCCCTTCCCTCGCGACAAAACCATATTCTTCAAGCGCCTCACGTGCTCTACTTCGCTCGTCCTCGGAAGAGCTGGACGAAACAATCGTCTTGACTAGTGAAGACTGAATCGCGCGACGGTCTTCTGAAGCCCTCGATGACAGGACATCCATTCGATGAGATTGACCGCCGACTAACTTGCCCACTTCCTGATCAATACGGTACGCGCCATAGAGTGATGCTGGTGCGGTCACAGCTTGGCGAACTTCGGACTTGCGTTCTCTCGATGAAGCATTGCCAGGTATGGCACGAGAACCACGCGGGTTGGATTCTTTTGCCCTGAGGTTTGGATCAGCACCTTCTGACTTTTTGAGGTCATCATCGGTTGCCCCTGCGCGGGTCTGAGTTGCGCCCTTCTTCGAACGAAATCTGCGAACAACGAATATTCCAACGATGGCTAAAATTACAATGAACGCCACGCTCGGGCCCGAAAAAATTAACGAGAGAAGGCTCGGTTCCTGAGGAATAGCAATGGGCTGGCTGGTTGCCGGGACCTCGCCTGTATCACGTACCGGAGCCTGTTTACTCGGCGTCGGCGCCGATTGCGCCCCGGAAGAAGAGGCTGCCGAAGATGATGCTCCTGCTGGAGCGCTTACGACCGAAGATGAGCTCGATGACGACGTAGAGTAAGTCGGTAAGGAATAGCCGCTGGCGGTTTGTTGCTGATTGATTTCCGGACTGTCGGTGGTTTCAAGCTCTGAGCTTCCATCGAGTTTGCCATCAACACTGAGATTTAAGTTGTTGTCGATGGTCTGCATTTGCACGTGTCTTTCCCGGCTAACCTGGAGAAGAACCTCAATCGAACTACCGACTCGTCGAACCTTGATTCCCTTACCAGATTTGACCAGGTCAGAAACGCCAGCATCCGGAATGAGAAGGTGGAACCCGTCGCGGTCCTGCCACGACTGAGCTCGGCCCAACGAAGCATTGGCCGAGACGCTGACGATCGTTCCATTGGCCGTCGTACGAGTCTCAACCCCGGAAACTGTTAGCGCGGCATCCGGTGTCTGAGATCGAGCCAAAAGAATCGGAGCGAGGATTAGTAACAGCGCAGCCAGGAGATGCCGGCAGAGCTTTACCCAGGTAGATTGGTTTTCGATTTTGATGTGGTGGGTTGAAGGGTCAATCATGGGAGTAAACTGTCTGAGCGACCTTGCCTGAAGGTCTACTCTGAGACTAGCCAGTTGTGGGCGTGAATGGCCGGGCCTGGCGAAGACTAGCGGGGTTGAAGGCGCGCCGACGATCTTTATTGTTCGTCGCTAAATTTATAACCGATACCCCAAACGGTAAGGACCATCTGAGGATTCTCTGGATTCTCCTCGATCTTGGCTCGGAGGCGATTGATATGGGAATCAATCGTTCGATCGTATCCTTCGTAGGAGTAATCCCAGATCTTTTCAAGGAGATACTTTCGTGGAAATACGCGTCCTGGGTTCGAAGCGAAAAGGCGAAGGAGATCAAACTCCTTCGGTGTGAGCTCAACCTGACGCTCTCCAATGGTAACTTCACGCTTAGCTGAGTCAATTCTGAGTCGACCCCGAACGATAGGCGCTTCATCGCGGATGCCGTCCGGCGTGGGACCAGTGCGCGTTCTTCGCAAGACCGATTTTATTCTTGCCTCGAGCTCGCGGAGACTGAAAGGCTTAGTGATGTAATCGTCCGCCCCCATCTCCAAGCCCAGCACCTTGTCAACAATATCGTCTTTTGCAGTGAGCATGAGAATCGGCAAGTAGCCAACCTTTTCTCTCAACTCTTTGCAAACAGCCAAACCGTCCATCTTTGGCAACATGAGGTCGAGAACAACGGCATCTGGAGGATCATCCAAAGCCGCCTTCACGCCGTTTAGTCCATCTTCGACGGTTTTGACGTTGTAACCTGCGCGAGAAAAATACTCGCTGATTGCGGTCGAAATGTTTTCATCATCTTCGACAACAAGCAGACTCACTTTTCGCTCGTCTGCATCAGGCACGGTAAAGTTTTCCTTAGCGGTTTTCTGTCTGTCAGTAGCTGTGGCCATCAGAGTTTAATGTTGTCTGAACTGACAAAGCAGGAGGCTTAAGAGGGTCTACGCCATTCGGGGCTGGCGCTTTCTCGGACAAGTGGGATAGTACAAGAGGAAGTGCCTTTTATTCAAGCCCCAAGTTGCCATGTCCGATATGCTTCAGCTTGTCGTTGTCGCCCTCACCACGACCCTGAAGTACCTGGGCGGTCACCCCGACAAGCTAAAGCATATCGAACATTTGCCCTACAGCCGCGTCTTCTCAGTCGTGGCAAGGGATTTTTTCAGTTGCGCCTGGAATTGCGCCAAAGAAGCCGCGTATCGTGAATTTGTGCCGTCTTTGGTCAGTCTCTCCAATAGTTCAACTCCTCGAGCGTCGCCGATCCGTACCAGTGACTCGCCCAAAGCCGAGACCAATGCAGAGTTACTATGTTTGACCGCTTCCTCAAGCGTATTGGAAACCACGCTAAATGCACGTGGATCGTCTTTTCCAACGATACCCAACAGCTTTGCAGCAGCTACTCGAACTTGAGGGTAATCGCCCTGTGCCGTGAACTTGATCGCAACATCAACGGCTCGTTTATCAGCGAGGGCGGATAATCCGGCCAATGCGGACACCCGAACCGTATTGCGCCAGGAGGGAGCGTCCAAAAGTCCCGCTAAAGCTTCAAACGCTCCCGGTGCTTTGGTTTGGCCCAGTGCCAGGGCGGCCGCTTTTATGACCCCGTAACTTTGATCGCTTAGAAGCTGCTGGTAAACAGGCGCCAGAGTGGCATCTTTCGACGCGGCGAGCGAAGTTATCGCCTTTGCCCGAACCTTTGCGTTTTGATCCTTTGTGGCCCTAAGCAAGGCGGTGCGACCGTTCGGACTTGAAACATCTGCCAGAGCCGTCGCGGCTTCAAATCTCACCGCCCAAAACTTATCGGCGGTGATTATCTTCGCCAGTGCGTCTGCAATTGCAGCCTTGTCCGTGGTTGGAGTTGTTGGGAGCTTCCACAACGTAGCAAGTTGATTCAGTGCCCAAACCCTGCCGAGGACATCTTCGTCGCGTTCAAGTTGATAACTCAGCTCGCTTACCGACTTCTTGAACTCGAGTTCCTTGATGAGGGTGCTCTTATAGTCAAAGTTCACCAGCAACGGTGCTGAGTCAACTTTGAATGTAAAAGTCTGCTCCTTCTTAGGTTCAATTATCACTCTCTCAATCCGCGTCTGCGTCGCCGTGCCAATTTCGATCTCAACCGGCGTTTGGAAAAATTCAGCCTGTGGATACTGCGAATCCGGATCCTTTACCTGCTTCTGACGAACCGTAAGCTGTAGAGACTTTGACGCGGCATCGTAATGCTGAGTGACCTCAAAGACCGGATGGCCCATTCGATAGAGCCACTCATCGAAAAACCAATCCATCGACTGTCCAGTGGCTTCCTCGATGGCAATCCGAAACTGTTCGGTTTCAACGGGCTGGTTGGCGTACTTTTTAAGGTAGTAGTTAATGGCTCGCCACCAATTGTCTTCGCCAAGATTCTTTCGCAGCATGTGAAGCACCGCTCCACCGCGTGGATATGCGTAAGTGTCAAACACCGCGTCCGGGTCTTTGTAGTTCTTGGTGACAATCGGCCGTCTGGTCCCTAGTTTCCAGGCTGTGAAGTAAGAATCCTGATTTGCCTTGATGTCTGAATAGAGGAAATTGTCAGAACCAAGTTTGTGTTCGTCCCACATCGCCTGGAAGTAAGTGGCGAAACTCTCGTTCAACCAAATGTCTGACCAGTCTCGACACGTCACATAATCACCAAACCACTGGTGCGCTAGTTCGTGCGACTGCAAACCGTCGCTGGTTTGGTCCAGCTCAGTTCGTGCATCGTGGATCATGCTGTCGGTTTGCGTTGTGGCGCTAATGTTCTCCATTCCGCCGCCGAAATCGTGTGCTGTAGTCTGCGCGTATTTTGCGTAGGGATACTTAATCCCAGTTTTCTCCGAAAAGAACTTAACCATCTCGGGAAGCCGAGCAACGGTAAGTTTGGCCTCGGCCACTTCTTTCGGATAGGCATACGTTGTGATCGGAATTCCCGCGTAGTCACTGACGACAGCTATGTACTCACCAACCACGATTGAAGTGAGATAACTCGCGTGCGGTTGGTCGATCTTCCAGTGAAAGGTGCGGCTGCCGTCCTTGTTCTCTTTTGTCTCGACAAGTCTGCCATTCGAGATCACCTGCAGCGGCTTGTCGACGATCGCGGTAATTTCTGAAGTAAAGAAGTCGTTCGGATGGTCATAACAAAGAAACCAATAATGGTTGTACTCGCTCTCACCTTGTGACCAGATCTGTCGTGGCCTCGACGGATCGTCTGGTCCAGGCTTGAGAAACTTCAATCCCACTCCAACTAATCCAAGACGACCGGGGTCCTGTGGACCATTCGTGTGATAGTCGATTGTGAGTGTCAATTCGTCCGCCGGTTGATAGGCCCGGTCAAGTGTGACGTTCACCTTTTCTTTCGCTGCGTCCGTAATAAAAGTCAGAACCGGGAGCGGTAGCGACGACCGGGTTTGCGTTCCCGGGAGCGACTCGGATTGGGACCTAATTGACGTGAGCTTTATGACTGTTGGAGTGATGTTCGCCGCATCCAGCTTGATAGTTTTGAGATTTGAAACAAGCGGGGAAAAAACGAGCGTTTCACGGCCCACCAACTGTTCTTTTTGCCAGTCAAAACGAAGATCCAGGGCGATGTGTTTGGTATCAAAATCGTGATCAGGAACGTATTGCGTCGGAGGAAAGGGCTTGGTCTGTCGAACTGTTACTTGCTGGTGAGCAATGACGTCCGGCGCTGACT
>DASYRR010000318.1:0-30996 GCA_036004125.1 Pyrinomonadaceae bacterium
ACGCTTCTTAACTCGTCCGTGCGCTTGACGTCGAGTGGTGCGACCACCATGAAACTCGATTGGGGCGTCATCTCGATACGGCTTGTCCGAAATGCTTTATTAGCTTGTCGAGGTACGAAAAGCGGAACGTTAACAAGAACTGGTTACACAAACGCCTCTGTTAGACACCAACGCCAAGTCCGATATGCTTTCGCTTGTCGGGGCACAAAAAGCGGAACATTAAAAAACTAATTACACGGGAGTAGTGTGTTCGTCAGCATCGACAAGACGCAAGCATATCGGACATTTCAGCGGCTGCGCGATCAATCGAACTCCAGAGCAAAATGGATCAGCGCCTTTTCGCCCCAGTAAACACGGCCAAGATATAAGCCTGGATCGATCAGACGAATCTCATCCCGGATCCATCGCGCTACTAAAGAGGTTTCGGAATAGTCGAGGACGATGCACTCCTTCTTATCAAACCAGCTTGGACCTTTATAGACTTTGGCAATGATCGCGTTCAGTCCGAAATGGGTTATGCGGTTTCTCAGCACACCATTTTTCGCGTCAAACGTTTTTCCCTGCCAGGCAAAAAAGTTAACAACTTGAGCAATTTCAAAACTATAGTTTGTGCCGTTCGCTACGATTGCGGTGCCTTTCGCCGGACCGTCCGGAATATCTCCAACCCTGCCGTTAGTGAAGAGTTCGTCAAGCTGAGGGTCAGTCATGAGGAGTAATTCCTCAACCGTGTGAGCCATAGTGGTGCCTTTCTTATGTATTGATCAAAACAATAAATGACTCTTTATGCCGTCGATCGTTCTTTGTCTGCCGCACTTGAGAACCAGAAGACCACAAACATGGCGGCGAAGATGCCATCAATGAGCGCCGGAATTAATACAAGCGGCCGCGCGAATCCCCAGACAAACAAGATTGTCAAGTTGATGACGTCAAATAGCTTGGCTATGATTCCAAGCAGCACGATACCTCGGTTCTTTCGGACATCGCGCGCGATTAACTGATAACCGAAGCCAATCAGAATTACGGCAAAGCCAAAATCCGCCCAAAGGCGGATCGCCATTGGGTCCCGGCCGACCGCTGCGAGGTAGGTAACATTGTAGGACCAATGCCGAAACAACAGGATTGGAAAACCAATTACGTAATTAAAAAGCGCCGCCGCCAGAAAGAACTTCGACCAGCGACGTTCATAGAGTGATGAGTTCATGGCATGATGTCGACGGCGTTCCCAGAAATTCTAATGCCGTCATAGAATGGCTGTTGAGCGACTCATATAGTCTTCTATTTAGACCGCAGGCGCAAGAATTAAGTAAGCACTCAAGCTCACAAGGCATTGGAATACCATCAACGGAGAGGCTGTGAAAAAAAAGTCAGACACCACCGGCTTTAGCCGCGTGGAGTTTCAATTTCTACCTAGACAACGCAATCTTTTCCTTCTACGCGCGGCGGAGCCGCGCGCAGGACCGTTATGGTTTTTGCGTTAGGTTGAAATTGAAACTCCACGCGGCTGAAACCGGTGGTGTCTGAGTTTTTTGCACAGCCTCTCTCGTGGTGGTATCAAACTGAACCAGTACCCAACAGACTGACTCCCAAAAACCATGCCCGAAAAATTTGGACCACACTTCAATAATTTCATCATAAGTTTGGTCGCGCTCGAGCATCGCGTTGACCCTTACTTCCGTGATGCTTTCAATTGGCTGTTTCAGCGACCCACGGTTGAAGTCACTCAATGGCTGATGCGCCTTTTCCATCGAAATCCGGAAACTCGATTGTGTGAGGAAATACTGTTACCCGAAGAGGAGGCAATCGCCTCAGCCATCACGGATGCAATGGCGAGGTTTACCCAGCGCGAGTATGAAGGACGCATCGCCGAGCGGGCAGGCAACACTAAAACGTACGGCGTCGTTCGTGCTGAGTTTCACGTGCTTGAAGACATTCCCGCAACTTACAAACACGGTGTCTTCAGCCAGGCCAACAGCTTTCCCGCCTGGATTCGCTTTGGTGGACCAGGACCAATGTCACCTCCTGACGTCGAAGACAGCGGGATTCTAAGCATCGGGATCAAGCTGATGGGTGTTCCCTGGGAAAAACTGTTTCCCGACGAAAAAGCGACTCAGGACTTTACCGGAATCAGTTCGCCAACCTTCACGACACCCAACATCATGGAGAATTTGAAACTTCAGCGGCAAATCTATGCGCGCACTCCTGTCTTCTATTTTGTGAATCCACTTGATTCACACTATCTCGATATGATCATGCAGGGAATCTATGCGCGAATGAACACGAGTCCGCTGGAGGTGCGTTACTGGAGCTGTGTTCCGTTTCTCCTCGGCGAAGGACAGGCAATGAAATTCTCAGTGCGACCCTGCTCAAACCGAAAGACGAAGATTCCATGGAACCCTCCTGACGACTGGCTGCGCCAGTCAATGGCAAAGACGCTTTCCCAAACTGACGCAGAGTTTGATTTCTGTATTCAACTTCAGACCAACCCAAAAAGAATGCCAATCGAAGACGCGTCTATCGAGTGGCCCGAGCGTTTGTCACGATTTGTGCCGGTCGCGAAAATCATAATCCCCAGGCAAGAGTTTACGTCGCCTGAACAACTTGCGTTCGCGCGGCAACTCTCCTTCAATCCCTGGCACGCTATTTCGGAACACCGACCTCTGGGAAATCAAAACCGAGCGCGTCGCTTGATCTATTCTGAACTTTCGCGCCTGCGACAATCCATGAATCGTGAACCGCATGTGGAGCCCACGGGAACAGAAACTTTTTGAGAGTTTAGAGCTTGAACACTTCTTTTGTATTGATGATCTCGCATCGTGCGCCCAGGTTCTTGACTTTGTCGACGAGGTCGCCGGTTCCACCTGGCCCATCACCGCCAGCACCGTCCCACAGCGCGATAAGGCTGATATTGGGATCACCCGTTTTGGGATCACAGCCTTCATCAAGCGCGTTGAAAAGCATCCAAAGATTGTTGCGCTGCCAGATGCTGTACTTGGGTTTTGAACGAAGCCACGCTGGCAGGTATTCCCCTTCGTCGTCAATCGTATCGCCCAATACGCGGACTTGATTCTGTGCGGCGTGTTCCCCATGGATCTTCCAAAACCGCTGCACCCATGTCTGTCCAGCTTTATCCACCGAAGTTGAAACATATTTTTGTGCTGGAATTGCCAAATACAACTTCGTCGGTATTCCGAGTTCGAGGCAAACCTCTTGAAAGAGAATGTCGCCTCCACTTGCCGCACCAGCGTAACCACACGACACACCGGCGTCTGCTTGCATCTCTCTCATTACCGCTTCTTTGATTTTTTCACGGGCGATGTCTTCTCTATCTGGAGGAAAGCGTTGATGCTCGCGGCCTGGCGCATCAATCATGTGGCCGGCGAAAAGAAGAACTCTTTTACGCTGCTGCGGCTTCGACGTGGGAGCAGCCTTCGCGACTCCCACTACATTTTCGACCTCGGTTAGGTTGCCGGTCAAAACTCCCAAATCTTTGTAGATAAGGAGCTGCTTGAGCACTGAATCGCGTGCGAAGTCAGGCGCTCCGACAAGCGCATCGCGATAAGCGGTTGCCACTCGCGACGGTCGTTTTGAAGTAATGAAACGCAAGTCTGCATTACTAATTTCGGCCCAGACATCTTTCTTTCCGTCACGTTTCAAACGGTTGCGAGTTGCCTGGAGTGATATATCAACTGTAGCAGCAAGTTTTGCTGCGTCTTCTTTGTAAGAGCCGAGCTTTGCCTCGGCTTCCTCATCCGTCTCAAACAACTCGTTCCAGATATTCGGCAACTTTGTAGCAAGCTCGATGAGTATCGAGAGCATTGCCAGCGCGTTTAAGCCTGAGTAGAAATGGTTAAGGTCCTCTTCGAATGCTCGTCTGTAATTCTCGAACGAGTCGCGCAAGTGCGGTGAACGAAAGCTTGTGGTTACGCGGGATTCAGGTAAGTCATTAACCCATTCGTCGCGCCAACGAGTCTTTGCATTGCGGCCTAGCAGAGCATAGACCTCGGCGCGTTGATTACTCTGGATGTCTTCGTTCTCGATTGCGCGATCCAGCGCTTGTGTCGAACGAGTGAGGTCTCCAAGTCGTTCGTAGATCGTGCCGAGTAGAATATTGCTTTCTAAGTCGGACGGTTCAAGTCTACGAACATACTCCCAGGTGACTTTCGCCGAAGCATAAGACTTAAGGTCGAATTGCGCGCGGCCTACTGTGCGCCAGCCATTCTGTTCCCACTCGAAGCCTTTAACTTCATTTGAGAACAGCGCCAGATCCCCGGCGCGGCCATCGCTTTTTGCCCTCGTAACCTCCTCACCGAAATCCTGAGGGACGGGGTTGAAACGCGACGACTCTGGCTCTGTCAAGTTTGGCAAAGACATGAAGACTGGGCTGTCCTTCGCTGTGTAATCCTTCTGAATCTCTGCCATCACGCTTTTGAGCGCGCTGATTAAGTCCGGAAGGCTGGCAGCCGGATTTTCCTTGTTGTACGTAAAGTAACGGTCAGTTTGTAGATCGAAGGGAAACTTGTCAGCGTCGCACCGGAGCATAAAGGTTCCATGCTCTCGGAGCGCGTGACGAATACCAAGTTCGTAAAAGATATTGGCATTGTGAATTGAAAGATCGGCTACGACGAGGTCGGCAGTCAACAGTCGCCGGAACATGTCTATGCGGATGTTACCCGACTTAACGATGTCCAACGTCTCGCGCCCTTCTGCCCCTATTGCAGAGAGCGCCGGATCGATGAGTACTCGTGCCACTTCGTCAAAGTCGATCTCGTTACCGTTAAGGTCTTTTTTCTTTTCGAAGGGTCGAATGATGAATGCTCGCACGTTCATGTCTCCTGGTACGGCGGTGCAGAATCGTCGTACTGCTGATTTAAGGGTATGTAGTGATGAGCGGTTACCTCTGAGAATGGCTCCTTATCACGGCAGTTCCGTTTAAAGACATTGTTACGGTGGACGTTCGAGAACGGCTAATGGTCGATGCTTGGCTAAGTTAGACAAAGCTAGTCTGATATATTTGCAGGCAGACGAGGAGCAAATACATGAATCTACCTGATATTGAAATCGTTGCCGCAAAAGTTCATGAAGCCTGGATGGAATCGAAGCGACAGAAAGGCATAGCAAGTCGTAAGAGCGAAACTGGTGAAGAGCTAATGGTTCCATACGCCAATTTATCTGAAGACGCAAAGGAACTCGATCGGGCTTCAGTTCGAGCGGTGTATATGGCAATTGAAGAAGTGACTCATGAGTCGATTCAAACGACGCCGGCTCAGTAAACCTCAATCTAGAACGATGTTAGGAAGATCTGCACTCTTATTTAACTTTCCCTCTATCAGTAGAACTGTCCAAAGCGCTCAAGCGCGAAGTGTTCCAGCTTGACCTCTTTCGCCAGCACCTGTCCGACGCGGACGAGATCGTCGATGTGCTCAACTGAGTCGAGCTGAGCGACGCTGGCGGGGTCGACATCTGCAAGGCCACGTTTGGTCAGCCACTTCGTTGAGAGTTCGGCATTGTAGCGCGCGTAAAGAAACTGGCGGCCTTTATCTTCCGAGAGTGGCACTTCCACGCCGTCGGCGCCACGAAATACAAGGTCGCCAAGCTCGCTGTCGATCTGCGTGTCGTTGCGGCCATCTGCTTTCTCGTACTCGCCCCCGTGTATGCAACGACCAATGATGCGGCAGTTGATGTCCTGGTCTACCTGCGCGCCATACATCAGTGCGGATGGAAAGTTCACGAGATTTGAAACGGCGTTCTTCCCGCCGCCATAAACATCCGCATCGACTCTGGCCGCTGCGCCTGTGCCGACTGACATCACCAGGAGATTCTTTTCACCGGTCTGCCAACCCAATTTGTAAGCCGGATGTGTCGCCATGCGCGCAATCAAGAAAGCTGGATTGTTGTAAGGAGTTAAGCCGCCGTCTTCAAAGAGAAAAGCCTTTGAGGGATCGTTTGGATCCCACTCCACGATCTCGGGTGGAAAAAATACAGGCGCGGCGGTGCTGGCACGCACGAGTTGCCACAGAGGTATCTTCGTGTTGCGGTCTTTCCGATCCGGAGCGTTGTACTTTGCCAACGGATTACTGCTAATGGGCCAGGGCGAGTCAGTTGAGACGTTGCGTGTGACGACCAGCAGCAAACACTTGAGCTTGTCAGAGTCAAGCGTCGTGTTTTCACCGAACACTTCCTTGAGTTTGTCTGCCAGAGGCTCGCTCTTGTATAGGTTCTTGAGTCGTTTCAGGATGAACGCCTTCTCGAACATCGCCGGCCCAACTTCCTTGTAGAACTCGGAGAGCCATTTTGCAGACTTACCAACAGCCAGACCCGCCGCGATGATTGCGCCGGTGCTGGTGCCACCGATATAGTCGAAGAAGTTGCAGAGGCGAAAGTTTTCACCCTGTCCACTCTTCTCGGCGAGCAGTTCTTCCATTCGAATTAAGACTTGTAAGGTGAGAACCCCACGAATGCCACCACCGTCGAGGGCCAGGAGTTTGCGAGGTTGTCGAGTTGCGTATCTGGTTTCGAGATGACCCCAAAGAGACATGATGAGTTATCCTCCTGTGAAGTTAATTGGCTATGCAGCCAAGTCGTACTGCGGTTCTGATTTTCGTCGGACCAATGAGGCTTTCCGGGATTCTCCGGCGTTAGGTTGCGCGAGCAATCGTCACGCAGTGTTTTCCTTGCCGTCGTTGTAATGAAGCTTCAAATGGTGTTCGAGCTTTGTCGAACGGCCATCCTTAGTCCAAACTCGAGCACGAATTGGAAATACTCCCCAACCGGCGCTCTCGAGTTTGAATTTCTCAGCGCGGTTGTGGCACTTACGAACCGGATTCGGAAAAGTAGGATGCAAAGTCCATTCAACCCACTCGACCTGATCGAGCGCTTCCTCGTCTCCTTCCAACCACACCGCCCATTTCCACCAATCGCCACCTTCGTACTGCTCCGACTGCCGAATTTCAATTTGTGTAGACATGGCTTCCTCAAGTTAGATTTTGATCGAAACGGCATCCGCGGATGCCCATCCAGAATTGAATTTACTCTGGCCATTAAAAACCCCTTCAATCTCAACCAAGGCCCGCTTTGGAACATCCGAAACGTTGAGATAGAAACCATATTGAACGCGCTCCAATCGACCTATTCGAAAAGGTGACTCCAATCCATTACCGTCTTGGGTTCGGTAACGAATCTGAAAACCAGGGTCCACCCGCCATCTATTGAGATCTCGGTTTAAGTCGATATCTTCCGGTTCAAGTTTGATCCTACGAATATTCTTACGCCCTAATGCTGATGCTAATTCGGAGACACAAGCCAATCGATCATTCTGGCGGAGCGTGATGTATTGGATATTGCCCAACAATCCATCCGGGACTCTCACATTCTCCTCTCTAATCGGAATGATTGGCTTGCCTTTGGCAGCAGCGTGAACCAACTCGTCTCGCACCCAAATGTGCGAGTTGAAGTCGCCTGTGATGTCTGGATCTCGGATTGTTAGGAACCCGACAGCTGCGTCTGACTGATCGATGCGGTCTTTCACTCCAGGTTGCAGGAGCTCGCCGTGCATGTCTTTCCCGTCAACCACGACGAAGTCCATGCATTCAAGAATTGGAAATACCTGCTCTTCAATCCAGCTATCTCGCTCGTTGTATCCGAAGCCAACAAAGATTCTCATAAAGTACTCCTCTTCCTTTGTAAGGATCGAGCGTGAAGTATTACGACTGAGTTGCCTTGATAGGAAATCCTCGCCTCGCAGCAACTCAAACTCATCACGCGAATATGTTCGGACTCAGGCATCGGCGTTCTTCTTGTTTACAACTTTCATACTTCCCAGGTGCAGGAATCGTCGATCGAAGAAGTAGACATGAGTAAACGCGGCGATGAAGCCGAACGTACTTACAAACGCCGCAATTGCAATGCGCCGCAATGTATCCTTCCAACGAACCAGGATAACTGCTTTGTCAGCGAGGTAGTCTCCCAGCACTGATTGAAGAATGCGCACCATGAGATAAGCGCTGTACAAACCGGCCACCCAGTTCACGATTTTGCGAAACGTCAGCCTTCGGAGTGATTCACTCAAAAAGTCGGCCGCCCATTCCAATCCTTTCGTTGGATATTGCGCGATGGATTCAGGCAACGGATTCTCCCACCATCTGTAGATAGCTGCGGCAAACAAGAGGCCTAACAGTAACAAGAAGATTCGCAGGGTGTATTTCAAAAAAGGATCGATTTGCCAAACCTTGAACGTCAGACTACTGCCGGCACGAAGGAGCTTTTTCAAATAATCGTAACCACCGCCAACTCCTTTCATACAACCTTCGATCTCCAAAAACTTCCAACCTTCGTTTTCCGGTAGCTCGGCAAACCCTTCTACACATTTTTCATACTTAAACTGGTACTCAGTCATTCGATACGCACTCGTCATCAACGCATAGGCTTCTGCCTCAGAAAAAGAGTCGAGGTCGGTGCGAACTCCGGACAGAAGTTCTTGAATGTCTTTTGCTATCCCATATCTTGTCAGCGGACCGCGGCGCGATGGCGGCCTCGCGTCGTCAGATGCATCGTACGGATCGAGGCAGTTAACCCAGTCGATTGGGTCGACTTCGAGGTCACCTTTCAAATGAACGAACATCAGTCCTCGTAAGAGGCCGGAACGCCTTCTGCCTTTCAAATCATGGTATTCCGCCTCGCGGATCCGTGCCTGAAAAATGCTGTTAGTGCGCAACAAGACACCGAATACACCTTTGCTGGAAGCGGGTTGTGATTCCATTTGACCGCTGGCATCACTTACCAGCACAACCTTGCAATCCTGTTCCAACAGACTTGCGACTCCCTGATTATCACAGACACCTCCATCTACTAAGCGGACAATCCTGCTTGGATAAAGATAGTCCAGGGTAATTGGTTCAAAGAGACCGGGCACGGCAGCCGAGGCGCCTACTGCAGCACCAAGGCGGACCTTTTGATGATCTCTGGGAGCGTCTTCGTAATACATCCGACGCAACCGCTCGTTACCGTCAATCTCGGCATCGATTCCCGCCGGCGCTTCGCCCATCCACGAAGCGGTAAACTGCCAGGTGTGGCCGGTGTTGAGAGTTGCGGCATTCAGCACCAGGATGGGCACCTTTGCGTCGCGTCGCCAGTTTTGGTATTTCGGTGAAAAGTCTTCATCCTTAAAAGGAGTGCCATCGGGTGCCTTAGTGAATGGGTGAATCTTGCATTTGTTCAACCATCGTTCCGTGGGTTCGTCACCGTCTTTTACAAGCTTGTAGAGGTAACGCTCGTACAATTCCGCCACCCGAATTGTCCTGGAATAATCCTTTGTCCAAAACATTTTGAAATTCTTTAAGGGATTGAGGGCCACTCGAGTTCGTATATTCGATTGCACGCCAGTCAGAAACTCATCGATCATCTCGCGCACAATCCGGATGTAGTCCTCGCGGTTGATCTCAGCATTAGTTTTAGTGTGCAGAAGCTGACGGACCTTTAAATAGTAGTAGGCGCCCAGAATTGCGCCGCCCGACACGCACGACAGCACCTCAACATTACGTAGAACATCCAGTTCAGCGAGCCGCGCAAGTACACCCAGGTGATAGAGAGAAGCCCTGAATCCGCCACCCGAGAGAGCGAGTCCAATTTTGCCGGCGAATGCGGTGCGCGGCACCGCGTCCGTTCCGAAGGCGTCTTTGAGCGCAGTCCAAGCTCGTGTTGACTTAAATTCAGCGTCGTCAAGTTCCTGATCGCTTTGCAAACGTGCGAGCGTCGCCAGTTGTCGGGCGCAAGTTTCCAGTTCCCATTCAAATATCTTACCCGCAGCTACCTGCCCGTCCTTTATCCAACGCACTGCTTCGCCGTAGTTCTCCAGGCCAAAATGGGCCTCCGCCATGGTAGAGTAGTACCACCATTTATCAGCTACCCACTTGTGATCTTTATCAGTTACCAACGGACCGACATGATCGACGATATCCTGTCGAATATCTCGGGCACGTTTGCGGCGCTCGTTGGCCGCGATAGATTTTCCGCTGGCCTTTTCCGCCTCTTGGCCTTCAAGCCTCGCCAATCGATCGAGAACGAACGCCGCATTGATACCGGTGTAGCCTTGATCGTTGACCGCACCCTGCTCATATCCACGCAAATAGTAGAACAGTGATCGCTCCAGATTCTGGCGCTGGTTATCCACTTCCCACTTACGTTTGAAAATTGCGCCAATCAAGCCGAGCGTTTCCTGATCGGTGGTTGTGTCGAAATCCGCTATTTGACACAAGATGTCCAGCGCGCGATCTAGACGTTCGTCAGCCGGCAAGTCCTCATCCTTGTATGTACAGAGCGCCAACTGCTGAACGATCTTGTGGCGCAAATCTTTTCGACGGCAGATACCGTCAGTGTTGATGGCTCGGGCCAACAGACGACGCGCGTAGCTAAATTTCGTTTCTTCCTTGAGTTTCTTCGCCAGCTCCAACATTTCCTGCGGCTCCGCTTGTCGGCCACGCAGAATCTGTTGAGCCTGTTGAACGTTGTCGCTGTTTCTCCGTGGTATGTCGCGATGAGCAGAAATGGGGATTTCTTTTTTTTGTGAGTTATCAGTCATGACGGTGCCATTCCTTAATGAATTGTTCGAATCTGGAAAGATGCTGGTTGAGAATCTCTTACTTGCGCAATTAATTGCATTATCCGAGCCCGGTGCGCGGGGATCTTTATTGAAACGTCTTTGCTATCTTGAACAGTTGATTAGGCACAAGTCGTCAGATGTGGCAAAGCATGCGTAGCTTCCGGCAATTTATTGCATCCATTTTTCGCGCAAAGTACAAAGGTGGCCTGAAAGTAAAATCGATGGCTGAGATAAAAAAGATGCGGTTGTTACGGAGCCGGTTTGTTTTTCTTCGACGGGATCGGCAAAACGCGTTTGAGACTATTGCTCACAGGATCAACTGTAAAGCCGAGAGACTCGATCACCCACAGCGGAACTATCGATTCCGCGTTGTCGGGGCCGAATATCACCCGGCCGGCTGTAGTTTCCTCTTCCACGACAATCCGCGCCAGTCCAAATGACACAGTTTCGATTAAGCCGTCGCTTGATCTATACGTGGTTTCGCCAATCGACTTCACGCCGATCTTATTTAGCTCAGGGGTAGCCACCAAAACGTCAGCCGCTCGCCGATCAACCCTGAAATCGCCATGATAAGTTCCGTTTTGTGATTCGAAATCCGCGATAGTGACGCTGGCAGACGAGCGTTGGCTGAAGCTGTCGGAAGAAGCGTCCAGTATCTGGTCAATAACTCTACTTGAGGCTCGCCAGTGGCGGATATGATCCAGCCATTCATCATCTCCCAGGCTCTCGAAGAGAACTTGAAGTCGGCTGCGCAGATCGTCAGTGGCTCTGCTTTGCAACGCGCCTTCTTTTCCCTTTGTATAGGTGACAATAAAATCAGTCGCCGTGCGAATACAGTTGTCGTGCAAAAACGTGTTTAAGTTGCGCAGACCTTCCATATCTGCGAACTTTCCGTTTGGAGTTTGCAGGTTCTCATCGTCATGTCCCACCTCCATATTCCCGCTCTCCAGGTGCAGGTAAAGAATTGCCTGGTCAATCCAATCCACGAGGCGCGGCACAGGGATACGCGTTTCCAGCATCAGATCAATCAGATCGTGATGCGCCAGACCTTCAATATTCGTAACACCTTCGTCCAGCAGCCGGGCCCGATCGTACACGTCGAGCTCTTTCAGTTCTGTTAGCGGATACTTTTCCTTAGTACGCGATCCGATGAGGCCAACGATTTTGCCAAATCCAGTTTGGTTGCGAATTGATTCTCGGATCAGAGTCAACCCGCTCTCGGGAAACACTCCGATAATAAACGTGATCATCAGGGCGGCAGTGGATGTCCCAAACCCCAGCCCGATCACCCAGGACAAAATGAAGACGACCAGCATGCGAACCGTGATGCTGCTGTATGCTTTGGGTTTCAGATCGGCCCTGACATATCGATGCAGCACCGTGTTGAGAACAAAAAAATACGCGCCCAAAAAGCCGAAAATAACAGCGGATTGCTGGGGCACAAAGAAATCGAGCAACTGCCCCGGCTGGACGGTGTCAGATCGCGGTCCGGCGGGCAGTAACGTAAGCATCCATCCGAGCGTCATGACCAGAGTTGCGACGAGGATCGGCCACCGGGTTCCACGCACGAGGCGGCCTTCACCACCGGCAGTCTCGCGGCCATAAATTTCATCGATTTGTCTTCCATACTTTGCTGCGACATCACACAGCGACTCGACGTTCGGATCGAGCCGAAAGATTTGCTGCTCAAATCTTTGCCGGAGAGTACCCAGTTGTTGCCGGTCAAACAGGAAGTAAAGCAAAGCTGGCAGTAACGAGGCTGTGAAGATAAAAATCAGTTGCAGCGACCGACCTAGTTTGGCCAGGGAGTTTTGACTGCTGATGAGATCTCGTCCGCCACCAAAAAAGTAAAAAGCAATTGATGGTAAAACCAACCCCAACGTCAGGATTAGGAGCAGGCTGAGCGCCTGAGCGATCCAGCGACTAATCCATTGCAGGAATTCTTTCCCTTTGTCCCCTCTTCTTAAGATGAAGAGTAAAAGTATACCTAAGCCGATTGCTATGAGGAGAAAGGTTGGACTCCCAAGTTTAAGCCAGCGTAGATACTGCGAATCGGCAGGTCTCTTTCCACCATCCGTAAGAACCTGGTAGATGATGTAAGTTATGATTCCGACGCCTAACAAACATCCGAAGAGCAATGTCTTGATTTGTGGTTCCAACGACCCCGCATCCTTCGCCTCTAAGATTCGAATGTAATGCTGCATCGCTAACCGCTTGAGTCCGGGAAACTGCGGCTCCTCGTCATTACTAAGTTGGCAGTTTTTTTCCAAAGGCGGCAGCACTAGCATGTGGCCATTAAGGCCATGGATTTTGAGACGCTTTGCCGTCAGGTTCTGAATAATTTTTTGGGGGTTATCAGCCATTTTCAGACCTCGTATGTTTAAAAGCTTGTGGGCAGGCCCACAAGCCTCTGAGATGAAGATTCACAGACGCTCGTATCGTTGCGATTGCAAGCAACTTTGTGCGAAATATCATTGACGACATTTAACTAACTGAGACTGCAAATATTTCACCTCCTTCTGCGAAGTAGTGTATTTCGTCATTGCATCTTTAAATGAAGCTTCGGCGTTCGCAACGTCGGCCTGTGATTCCTTCAGGCTGATTTGAACCTGCTTCTGTGCCTGCTGAGCTCTATCAGCCTGCAACTTGCTTTGCGCTGCGGCATCTTGGGCTTGTTGCGCCTGCTCTGTCGCTGCATCGCGCGCTGCGCTAACCTCGCTCACCTGCTGCACGAGTGCATTAATTCTCTTATTGTTCTCAGCCAATATTCCCTTGATCGGATCCTGAAGCTCTGCCACCTGCTGCTGCAAAGCCTGATTCTTTGATTCAGAAAGCGCGAGTTGTGCGCGAACCGATTGGGTTGCGGCCACAGACCTTTGGTATTGAAAATAGGCAATGCCGGCAGCTGCCATGAGGAACAACACGACTACCATGAAGCGAACTTCCCTGCTCACCTTGTTTAAGCTGATTGCGTCGATGACAAATTCCACTATGTCCGAAATCGTACGCTGACGCCGATCAAAAGCCGTACTCCCGTCAATCTCACCCTGCCACGGAGCCTGAGAAGCAATCAGTTTCGTTGCAAATGACTGATAACTTCTACGCAACGAGAATCTATCCTCAGTCTTCTCAACCAACACGGCAATCTCTTCACCGTACGCATATCGCGGAATATGTTGTATCTGCAATTCATCGAAATAATGGTTCAAGTGGACTTGTTCCGCATAGACAGTCGAGAGAACCTTCTCGAATTCCAGCTGATACCCCTCGGTCTCCTGATTACCGAAGCGCCAGTCATGACGAAGCTCTGGCTCGTTAGCCTCGACCCGCGAAACCAGCGGGTATACCGTTAGCGGACGTAAGTCGACTGATTCTTTGCGATAATCGGTCGCCTTGCGTATCAACTCCAAACCGCCCGTCAAACTTTGAAGATTCGGCGTGAAAACAACTACCAATTTCTCAGGCAGGAGCATCGTGGTGATTCCGCTGATATCAGTGATGCCTGTGCGGGAATCGATCAAGACATACGAGTACTTGGCGGCTAGTGTCTCACCGAGGACGCGAATTAAGTGAGGCGACTTTTTGAAAAGTAATTCCCAGTTAAACTTATTGACTCGTTCTGAGTATTCGTTCGGATCTTTGGCGTCAAAGCGACCCGCTTTGAGCAAACTAAGTCCTTTGATCGTCGTTTGCAGGGTAAAAGTTGAAAGGTCGATGCGGTCGATAACCTCTCGTGCCGCTTGTTCAGTCGCACAGGTATCTGCGTGTTCCCCCTGGTCTTTGATGAGTGAATCGACGCCTTTATCCAATTCATAGAAAAGATCAATTAGACCTTGAGAGGAATCATAAGACTCGCGAGCGTTGTAACTTCCAATCCCTAATCTCGAAGCTGCCAGCCGGCCTTTAAAGTAGCGATGCAGTCCTGGTGCCTCTAGATCCCAATCAATCATGAGTACGCCTTTGCCATTCTGATTAGTCTCCTGCTCCGCCAGTATGCAGGCGGTGTTGGCAAGAGCCATGCTGCGACCGGTTCCGCCTTTGTATGAATAGAAAGTTATTATCTGCCCTCGATCTCGAACGGTATTCATGGTTTGGCCGCCTCCGAGTCTTTCCTGCCAGGAAACTGATCGACTACTTCCTTAATCTCCTTCTTGAGTACGCTTAGGACAAACTTCTGCGCCGCCTCAACGCTTGGCAAACAGTATTTGTTACAGTCATGTTTGAAGGAACCCTCAACGGACTCGAGTGAATCGCAGCGCTCGAGAATGTAAGTTGCTATGTCACTGATCTGAGCAGCGTACTTCTCTCTCAATTTGTCAGAGGAACTGTTGAACAGGAACTGCGTAAAGTCATAAAACTTTCTCTTTCTCATTGCCTCGGGAAATCTCTTCTCGCCGCGTAAGATAACGGGAATAATGAGGCCGGCACTCTTATCACTCAGAAACTTGAGTCGTTCTTCCTCGAGGTCCTGCATAGCCTTCAACTCCCGCGCGCAATAGGTATGTTCCGTGTCGAAGTAGAGCGGAGTGTAAAGCATGATCATGCAGGCGCTCTTACAAAGACCTGCACCTATAGCCTCGTCTACCTGCCGGCCACCCGTGAGCACCTGGTCAAACCACAGAGGTCGTCGGTCCTGAGCTCCAAGTTCCTTTTTTAAGCCCTGCACGAAATCATCGACGATTGGAACCAACACGTTCTCTTGTCCGTGTGGATAGCTGATAAAACAACAATATTCGAACGCCATGCTCGTCTCCTTGAATGTTCTGCACTAACGAGTCAGGAATCACGATCGCTCGGACACGTCCGTTTATTCGCTGGAATTTGCACTTAGCGTGTGATGTTCGAGTTCTGCAACTGTGAGCGCAGGATTCGATTTAATTAAAGTCCTGTTCGCCCTTTAGAGTGGATACGGTAGCGATAATGAGGCGAACAATGAGTCCTACGCACTCGTCGCGAGGTGATCAAAAGTTGTGCGCGTAGGACTAGTTCCTGTTTTGCTGGCAACGAGCATTACGCAACTGAATTGATGTTGTCAAGATATCTTAGGGACAAAGGATAACGGGCAGGCTAAAAACATTTGCGTCCTCCAACACCAATAACGCCGTCCGTCCGCCACCGGAACTCAAATTCGACAAAGAGGATAAAGACTGAGCCAACAAGACCGGGAAGGCACAAAATGAGAATAGCAGTCTCAAAGACTACTTTTCATGCCTTGGTGTCTTGGTGGCTAATTACGGACCAAACCCTGAAATCTGAATCAACTCAGCGTCAATTCTGACTCCGATTGACCAACGGAATGCTCGACTTGGATGGCTTGAACTGCAGACGTACTAAACAGTTTATCGTCCGCCCAAATCTCGAGACGGAATCCGACACCGATCCATCCCGCCCTGAAAGCAGACGTGCGAGTAGATGATCCAAGGACTGTTGCTTCTACCGGTTCGGAAAAATATCGACCGCCTTGTACGAGTGAGCGGCCGCTTGTGGGGTCCAGCAACATGATTCGATAGTCGCTGTTGTTAGTTTGGATGCAAATGGTGTCGTAGGGACGCTGATTCTCAAGTGCTAAACCTTCTGCCAGATCTTCATCCTGGGATACCGAATCTAGTTTGTCGTCGACGGCGGTAGTACCAGGTCCTTCCTGCACCGTCACCCAACAATCAGTACAGAATGCCATTGCTGGATCCAGATCGAGTTTTGATTCGTCGATCGATTTACCGCACTTGCTGCAATGACCAAAGGATCCGGACATCAACCGGTCGAGCGCGTCATCTACCTTGCGTAGACGCGATTCCATTAATTGGCGACGCGCGTTTGCAATATTGGCGTCTGAGAGTTTTGTGCGGTTGAATGAAAAAGCTTTGCTAGCCTTAGGTGTTGCGACTTTGACCATGGCCTCACAAATGTCCTCTCGCTCCGAATGCAGACGATTCCAAATGTGACCCTCATTCCCATTAATGGGGATTGCCGTGAGATAAGTGCTCGCGGTACTCATTGTTCTTGTCTCCGTTCCTCTAGCTAAGAAAATCTCGAAACGCGCCTCGCGCGATCGCTTTCCAAGATTGCACGAGGCGTACCACTCGCGATTGCCTAGCTAAGGTCGGATTTTTCGAAGATAGAAGGAAAGCGGAAGGAATCGGTGCGTGATATCCCGCAGGGAGTATGATTTTCACGCAGTCTAAGGCGGTAGTCTTTAATGTCCGATATGCTTTTAGCTTGTCGGTCTGGAAGAATGAAGCCGCTGGTTTTCAGATAAACACAGATCAGAAATAACCATTTAGAGAAGTAGAATTCTAAAGCATCTCTCAGCTTATCAGTGTTCATCTGCGAAATTCTGCGGCTTAACTCTTCCAACCCGACAAGCTGAAGAATATCGGACATTACTACAAACCAATCGCCTGAAACGTATGTCCGCCAACTACTGTTCCATCCGCTCTGACCTGCATTACCGAAGCTGCGCCACTCTTCACTTTTGGATTTATGAAGAACACGAGTGGCTCTGACTGGTCATCGGTGAGTTCTAAATTCTCAAACAGATCACCTCTCGCAGGAATGAAAGCGGACCTGGTATCCAGCTCGTTCTGTAGCGACGGCGTCATCTCACATAACCTCGCCAATTCGAGCTTATCGTCCGAACTCAATTTCACCTTTTTCAGTTTTCTGTTTTTAGCCATCCGCGCCAGACGTTTGCTCAAAACCATCGCACGCAGAACAGGTGGCGTTGATTGAGCAGCGACCAAAGAAAACTTTTGCCGCCGCCCCGTGCCGGTCAAGTTGAGATGAACAGCCCGAACAACCGGGGCATTGCTGGGTAATGGATTAACAACGGTGACATTCCTAAGTCCGCACTTCTTGTTCGCGGTGATTAGCTTCGGGACGTTTAGTTCATTTGTCTTGATTCGATCATTACTCGAACTAATGATAGCCAGGAGTCCTATATTATCTGGCGCAGCAGCCGGAACAAGCCATTCAAAGCCCACGATTTGGCTCGACCCTGCTGCAACTGAGCGAATGATCTTATGATCTGCAATCGGTTGCCAGACTGATGTAGACGACACCTCGTTCTTCGGAAAGTTTTTCCAAAAGTTCCGTGGCAAGTCAGGAAACACAGTGGAGGTCGTCGAGGCGAAGAAAACTTTCACCACCACTTTCTTCGCCGCATGGGTCCCCCGATTATTGACGCGCACATAAACTCGGACCAGCTGGTTGCGCTGTGGGTTCTCTGGCAACAGTCCGGCCGCGAATTGAATATCCAAGTCGTCTTCGGAAATACCGATCATGCTTTGGTCATCGCCGAAGATCTCGAAATCAACATCATCCAGCGAAGGTGTGTGGACGGATGAGGAGTCTACTTTTATGTCGACGCACTGCCACCAGGTAGTCTCAGCCCCGAAGTTAAAAGGATCATTGACACGAAAAGGAGATGGTGAAAGACGTCCTGTGTCGACGCTGTTGTCGCGCAGATAAATCTCAACACTCGGCAACGTCTTCGCATCAACGAGTACTTCCCAAACACCGCGCGCCTGCGTACCGGCGCGCAACAAGCGTGATGGTTGATGAAATGCGAGATCTTTAACCAGCACGTTTGGCAGGCCTGCATTGAATGGCGTCCACGAGGTGCCGGCGTCTTCAGATCGATAGACACCAACATCAGCAGCAATAAAAAGCGTGTCTGGGTTTCCGGGATCGATCTCAATCGCGTTCACCGCAATGTTTGGCAGGCCGGCGCTGACATCGTTCCAACTGTTGCCACCATCGTCAGACCGAAAAACATGACTGTTTGTTTTGCTGCTAGTGAAAGTCACATAGATTCGATTTGGATTTGTACGGTCTGCGAGAATGTCACTGATGTTACCAATTACAGGTCTCGTTAGTTGTGTTTGCCGCCAGCTTTTGGCCGCAGCGTCCAAACGAAACAGACGGCCGCGCGTCGTTCCCACGAAAATACGCTTAGGCGTCGGAATGCATAACGCTGAGGAGAGTTCGTTTGCCTGTAGCTTCAGCGCGACTTTCAGCCATGTCTCTCCACGATCGTTCGATATGCAAATCTTCCGGCCGGCTTGCACAACCGTACGACCGTTTACCTCCAGCGGCGAATAGAACAGGGCGCCATTGGGATAATCGTCTCTCGAAATCACCGGTGGGCCAATAAGATCGCGTGGCGGCCGCGGCCACGTGTTCCAACCACCTCCCTTCGTCGAGCGAGCCACACCCATCCCATAGAACGTTACGTAACACGTATAGGGAAACGTGGAACTCACCCCACAGTCGCCACCGTCGCCATCCGAAATGTGATACCAGACATCATTCCCCTGATATTGCAACGTGCCGTTGTCTTGAGTTCCCGCGACCAGCCAGGTTTCAAACTGCGGATGCTGCGCGAGGAATTCTACTTCCGTAAGACAGAGCCCTTTATTTAGAGACACCCAATCCTTCCCGCCATTTGGTGAGCGAAAAATGCCGCCATCGCACCCGATGTAAACCACATTCGCGTCGATGGGACTAAAAGCGATCATGTGCATGTCGGGGTGGATTGAAGTACCAAACCTTTTGGCGGAAATGTTCGCCCAACGCCAGGATCCTGACGCAGACCGAATTCCTTTGTGAGCATTGATACCGCCGACGTACAGGACATCAGGATTGTTGGGCGCAACTGCAGCAAACCAATCGTACCAAGACTGCTCTGTCACCAAATCCTTTGGCAACTTATCGATACGTTCGAACTTTCCGCCACGTACCGTGCGACGCCAAATGTAAGGCGTAGGATTGCTATCCGGGTCAGTCAGGTTTGGAGCAGCGGCGAAGATGTAGACAACATTGCCATCCGAAGGGGCGTGACATACCTCGATGCGCTCATAATGCCGGCGACCACTAGGAAGTTGAACTCTACTCCAACTGGCGGCACCATCCGTCGAACGAAATACTCCGTCACTACAGCCAGCAAATACTTCTTTAGTGGACTCCGGATCATCTGGGATCACTGGATGGATTGATAGATCCCAGGTTCTTAAATTCCGACACTCTGTCCAGGTAATACCTCCATCGAAGGATTGAAATAGTCCCTCGGTCGTTGCGGCCAAGACCTGGTCAACATTCAACGGGTCAACCGCGAGATCGTAGAACCCAACCTTCTCGAACGGCGCCCGACAAACGTGGCTCCAAGTGGCTCCCCCGTCAATGGATCTCAACAGTCCAACGCCAAGCAAGTTGGCTTCATCAACAAGGGTTGAATCGCCTTCGCCAGTACCTGCATACACGACCGATGGATCACTTGAACTAAACGCAATCGCGCCGATGGAGAGTGACAGATGATCGTCAATGCGTGGTGACCAGGCCGCGCCATTTGTTTTAGTCTCCCACAAGCCCCCGCCACCACCAGAGCCAATCAAAATGTGATTCGGATCACCTGGGTCGATTGCCATCGCGGAAACACGACCAGAAATTGATGGACGACAACCCGGACCAGCGCCGTAGGTTTGCCCATGAGGAATACAAAAAGGACCAAGCGGACGCCACCCGCTCGGCACCGTGCGTGCAGTTGTAGTCGGCATTCGCTCTCGCTCAGCGTAAGCGGCCGCGAGAGATGGAGCTGACGTGGCTCGCCGTCTTCTCTGCTGCTTGCTTACCGATGGTGCACTGCAACAGACCAGCTGCCGACTGGGCGCCACCGTCGGTTGCTTTCGCTTATCCGATCCATCACCGACGTCGCGTTGTTGCGAGAAGTTGAGAAAACGCGCGACTGCCTTTCCACCAACTATTCTTCGACGTGACGATTTTGACTTGCGCGAAAGAGGTTTTGATTTTGCACTGCGAGGTTTCAGTGTTTTCGCCGTTCCCTTGACGAGTGACTCCTTCATGTGGGGGTCCTTTCATCGATCACTTAGGCTTCTTGGGAACTCGCTGTTTCCTTTCTGGCTTTTTCGAAGCACCGCTTTTGTCCTCGCGTTTATCAGTAGGTGTTGGAGGCTCAGCGTTGTCTCTACCAGTGTCACGTTCGGTTCCGAATTGATATGCGCGTCCGGCTGCGCCACCTCCAGGAGGACGACGTTTCTTTAGTCCTGGCTTTTTCATTGACAGACCTTTCAGTTCCTGAGATTAGGAGTGTTCAGCTTGAGGTGTTGAGTATAGCGCAACTGTCCGGGCTCCCCGGATCAGTTGTGAGTTGATTCAGGTTAGTCGGAAATCTAGCGAACGGTGATCACAACCTCTCATTCTCACTGTGGCTTTAGCCCGGTGCGCCTAGTCCCTGAAAATTCATTGCCGCAGGCGCGGAGTTAACCAAGCGCTACGCGCCTGCGGCGTTCTAATCTTATAAAGCCGTCTTACACCGGGCTGAAGCCGCGGTGAGAATGAGAAGCGCTTGCTCAATAAATGATTTACTCGATGGGCTCGACTCGCGAGTGTTTTATGTGACGCCAGACCCACCACGTCACTGCCAGCACGCCGAGGATCCCGATGACAAAGTCGAACCTATGAAACCAGGTCTTTAACGTGTCGTCCTTGTTCCACTGTTCACCAAGCTTCTGGCCGACATAAGCCAAACCCAAACACCATGGCAATGAACCAGCAAACGTGTAGATGATGAACTTGGTCATATTCATTCGCGCGACACCGGCAGGGAAAGCAATAAACGTTCGGATAGCCGGCAGAAGCCTACTCACAAAAACAATGGCTTCTCCGTATTTTGCGAACCAACGATCAGCCAAATCCAGATCGTGTCGCGACAGAAGAATGTAACGACCATACTTTTCGATTATCGGTCGCCCGCCATACATACCAACCCAGTAGGCCACCAGGGATCCGAGCACGCAGCCGACTGCGCCGGCGATACCAACGCCCCAGAGATTCATCTCGCCCTTGGAGACTAGATAGCCTGAGAAAGGCATGATGATTTCGGATGGCAGTGGTATGCAGGCAGACTCGATTGCCATCAACAACACGACACCAGAGTAGCCAAGCGCGGAGATTGTTGCCACGATAAAGCCGGAAAGGACTTCGATGATTTTTGCAATCATGAGTTTTTAAGTGTCCGATATGCTTTAGCTTGTCGTTGCATCAATAAGGAACCGTTATTGGAAATGAGCGCCGCTTTCTGAATCTCATCGACAAGCTAAAGCATATCGGACATGAAAACTATTTCTCCGCCCATCCGTGTTGCCCAATCAACGGCACAAAGGCACAGGCACCGTGATCCTCAACCTTCTTTCCCTGCTCGGTCTTGATTACACGAACCAACCGTTGCATCTCGCGCGACTCGCCCACCGGAACCACCAGCCGGCCGCCAATTTTCAGCTGGTTAATTAGAGGTTCGGGAATTGTAGGCCCACCTGCTGCAACCAGAATAGCGTCGTAAGGCGAATGCGCAGCCCATCCCAATGTACCGTCAAAACATTTAACCGTCGCGTTATAGATCTCCAATTGACGAATCCTTGCCTGAGCTTCGCGCGCCAGATCTGCAATGCGCTCGATCGCATAAACCTGTGCCGCAACCTTCGACAGCACTGCCGTTTGATAGCCAGAACCGGCTCCTATTTCAAGTACGCGGCTGTTGCTATCGAGCTGTAGTAATTCAGTCATTCTCGCAACGATGAAAGGTTGCGAGATTGTTTGGTTGGCATTTATTGGCAGTGCGTGATCACCGTACGCTCGACCACGTAAAGCTTCCGGGATGAAGAAGTGACGGGGTACATTCCTCATCGCCTCTAAAACTTTTGGATCTTGAATGCCGTAGTGTTCGCGCAGGCGCGCCACCATGCGCTCGCGAGGGATGGAATATTCCTTTAGCTGAGCGGGCAGTTGTCGATTTGTTGACGGCACCGAAATTGTCTTTTGAGCTTTGTGCTTTGTACTCTGTTCGGTTGATTGAAGCTGTTTTGTTGCGCCAGGGTCCGGTGCAGTAGCGACTGTTAGGGAGGGCTCGAAGACGATCACAGAGCCCTTCTTAACAGTCGGGCTACTGCACCGGATCGCCACTGACAAACCACAAAGCACCAAGCTCAAGTCACAAAGCTCAGCCCTTATGGAGCAGTTCGGAGTCTTTCAGGTAATTCCAGGTTTCGATCGCCGTTAGCGCTTGATGATCGGTCATGTCACTCCGAAGCGGTGTGACCGAGACGTAACCCAGCTCAACGGCATGATAGTCAGTGCCTTCGGCAGAACTGGTACTGAAGTATTCCTCGCCTATCCAGAAATACGGCTTACCGCGGGGATCGATATGTTCGGTAATTACCGGACGCGCGTTCTTTATCCCCTGTCGAGTTACCTTCACACCCTTTATCTCGCCCTGTGGAATATTGATGTTCAATAATGTTCCTTCGGGCAGGCCTTCGTCCAGCACCTTTCGAGCAGCTGCAACTGCAATCGTTGCGGCGGCGGTAAAGTCGAAGTTATCGCGGGCCACTAAACTCAAAGCAACTCCAGGAACACCCAGGATAGTAGCCTCAAGTGCGCCCGCCACAGTACCAGAGTAGGTCGCATCGTCACCCAGATTGCCGCCATGATTTATACCTGACACGCAAATGTGCGGATGCTCAGCTTCTGGAAGTATCTTATTGAGGGCGAGCGTGACGCAGTCAGTCGGAGTGCCGTCGATTGCCCAATGACGATTATCAAGCTGCCGGATTCGAAGAGGACGCGCCAGAGTCAGACTGTGTGACGCACCACTCATTTCAGCGGCGGGAGCCACGACGTAAACGTCACCCAATTCCTTCATGGCCTCCTCCAATTTGTGAAGGCCATCGGAATGAATGCCGTCGTCGTTTGTTACCAGAATCCGCGTCATATAAGTCGCACTACCTGAGATGTTCTCAGCACACTACAGTTTCTATGGACGGGCTCACTCAGGAGCGTCCACTTCTCGACCGGTTGTTAGGAAACGGTTGGTGAGATGAGAACGCGGCCTGAGCCGCGTTCGCCTGGGGAAGAATAGTTAGTCGCGCGGGATCCGCATGCGACCCTTTTTCTTATTTCGCTTTCGGGCGAGTGCCGACTTCAGTTTCGCTTTCTGACCAGGTGGGATAAAGAACGCGTGCTTCTTTGCGTCTTTGATAATTTCCTCGGTCATGACCTTGCGCTTAAAACGACGCAACGCGCTCTCAATCGATTCACCCTGATTAACGGTAACTATAGCCATTCTTTCTATACTTTCCTTCTTAATTCGGTCTGTTGAAGTCATTTAACACGGCGGCGACGCGGTTGGTCAAGCAGAGTCACCAGATTGAAGATTGCAGATTTCGCTCGAACGGCACTGATCCATTCAATCTGCAATCCGAAATCTGCAATCTTCAATGCCCTGACAGGCTGAACCCCGCGAAAGAGTTACATTCCGCGGGGCTCTTCAAGACTCACTTGGCCTACACCAAGACCGCTTCCGCAACTTCTTCCTTCTTGCGGCTCAATCCTGTGATCTGGACGGGCTTGTCGGCTTCCTTAATCTCGAGTTGCTTATTCAGCACCATTTTCTGATAGAGCTGGCGCATCATCACAGCTTCTTCATGAGCTGTTTTCGGTCCTTCCATCTGCGGCTTGTTTGGCCGCGCCAGGTCGACCTCATTCAGGATCAGGCCGTGTGTTTTCTCAGTCAGTTCAACTTCTTTGCCACCAGCGAAAATCTCGTGTCGGCCATGCTCCTGATACCACTTCGCAACCGTGGCGTTCTGGTGCATGTTTTCGATGATGTTTCTCCAACCAATTCCCGTGTTATAGGCACAGAAGGAAATCTCACCTTCCTGAGTACCGTACGGGATGATGCACATCTCGGTGCGGCGAAAATCGTAGTTGAAGAGATCCTGGAACCACATGCCGGCTATAAAGAGGAAGTTCCAACGATCAGAGCGACGCTTTTCGATGTCTTGCTCGCTGCGGTCGCCACTGACCTTTCCATAATCCTTGCCGGTCAGCCCGAATGACTTGTCGAACTTCTTGAAGAGCTCGTAAAGCGTGAACTGTGAAGGAGACTTGTAGGGGTTGTAATGCTTCAACAACGTAAGTCCCATCATGACGTTCGACATCCACTTACCGCGCGCCGCATCCGTGATCTTCTGCATATCTTTGACAAGACCCGGAATGTTCAAGAACTCTGGCACGGGACGCATCTCTTTGTTTTCCTTGTCGATCATCACCGCAGTTCCAACACCGCAATTCGGGTGACAACCGCAAGATACCTGGCCCCATTCAGCCTGAGGGCCATGTACGAGATCGGCGAAGTCAGCAAACGCGCCCATCAATGAGAGCGGAAACCAATCGCGTGTTGGTTCAGTGATCCCAACCTGATTCTTTACATCATGTGCAAGGTGCGAGAGCGTGTAGCGCTGTTGCAAACGACGCTGTTCGGTAATCTCTTCGTCGCGGCCAGTAAACGAAACCGGTTGGAATGAAAGAAACGCGATCTTCTTGGGGTTATCGAGTGCAAACCGAATGATCGATCCAACCTGATCGTTGTTGATTCCGTTGACAAGAGTGGTAACGAGAACGATTTCAACACCCGCTTCATGCAGGTTATTAATCGCTCTCATCTTCACGTCAAACAGGTTGCCAACTTGACGATGGCTGTTCGCGTCGTTACCAATTCCATCAAACTGAAGATAGACGTAGCGCAATCCCGCCGCTGCGGCTTCACGACAGAACTCTTTACTCTTGGCAAACTCGATTCCGTTCGTCGCGGCCTGCACGCTGTTGTAACCAACTTTGCGCGAGTATTTGATCGCTTCGAGGAAATGTGGCGAGATAGATGGTTCACCACCTGAAAACTGAACTGACATCTGACGGCGCGGCTTGATGGTGATCGCGTTGTCGAGAATCTCTTTGATCTCATCCATGCTCAATTCATGAACGAAACCAACCTGGTTGGCGTCCATAAAGCATGGGTCACACATCATGTTGCAACGATTGGTAAGGTCTACGGTTAGCACCGCACCGCGCCCGTACTTCACTGTGCTCGAGCCATGGTTATGAAGTTTTTCGTCATTGTGAGAGTCGATGTCGCGACCAGGAAACATCTTCTCGATATGGGTAAGGAATTTCGAATCAATCGCCATCATGTCTTCGAAATGACCATGCGTAGGACAATCCTTAACCATCCAGATTTGACCCTCGCGCTCAATGATCTGTGCCTTGATTTCACCAACCTTCTCATTAATAAGGACACTGACATCCTTCTTTCCGCTCAGGATTGCTTCACGCGCCTCGATCACGCAGTTAGGGCAGAGCGAATCAGTAGTCCTGGGCCAGCCAAGGGTAGGCTTGCTCTTCTGCCATGATTTTAACAGCGGTTTGTCCGACCACTTCGGGGTAAAAGAGGGATTAGGCTTGTACTTATTCACCGACTGAATTGCATTGAAAAGCCCTCCCGCTATCAGGGTCAAACCTCTCTCCGCGTGCTTGATAGGTCGCATCGTTCCTCCGTCAGTTTTCTCGTTTGAATTATTAGAAATTAATGCTTGATCGGCAGACCCGTAACCACCGATTTGGGTAGATCATTGGCAATGACCATGCCCTAGAATCGACAAACGAGAGAAGTTCAATTATTTCTACAGTTAGTCTTCGAAGTGGGGTGGGAGAGCACCGTTGGAGGGCGAACCGGCCTGTATCTTTATGCGGCACTTCCTTCGACATCGCTCAGGCGTGTGCCATTTTGGACGACGAACCTATCGGGCCGGCGCATAATAGCCAACGCGGGCGGATACCTTCAGACTTGGTTCATTTGTCTCAACCCTGACCTGCCGAAATTGACCATCTCGTCGCTTGTTTGATGGTGAATAATAAAGCCCATACTGGTGGCGCAACTCATTTGCCACCTCCGTGTAGACCGCTTCCAGATCGTGGAAAGAGCGCGGCCGATATAGGCGGCCACCAGTTGCCGTAGTCAGTTCCTGAAGACGTAGCTCGCTTGTTGTAAGCGCTGCCAAGCCCATTCGCAGATCCTGGATGCGAAGTTGGTTGAACTTAATCGCTGAATCGCTACCACTCAGTATGTTTGCCAGTTCGCGCTCTTTTTCTGCACGCTCGATCTCAGTATTACTAATTACGTAGATCGCTGTTTGCGATTGGAGCGCACCCCGAAGAGCAGTCCGGAAGTTCGTACCACCGCCGTTATCAATTCCATCCGTCAGCACGATGATCGCATGGCGAGCATTTATACGAGGCATTTGATCTCGAGAAGCCAAAACGACCGCGTCGTGAAACCTCGTGAACATTCCCGGTGAAATCCTTTTCAACGCCCGACGCAGCTGAACGAGGCTTCGCGTCCAGTCCTGCAACAACAGCACACGATCATCAAACTGGATCAGACTCACACGATCGTCGCTAGCAAGGTGCGAGGCGAAACCTTCTGCGGCTCTACTAAAATCTTCGAGGTTTTGCGCTGCAGAGGAAGACGCATCAACCATCAAAACAACGTCGACTGGAACCTGTCGCAAGCTGATGTCACTCAAAGCTTGTTGGACACCATCTTCGAATATTCGAAAGTCGTTTCGTGTGAGACCATCTACCAACTTACCTGACGCATCACGCACGGTCATTGGTAACAACACCTCAGTCGTATTAACAGAGATTACGTCATCCGGATCAATTTCTGGATCTTCTGGTATGGCCGTTGGTGTTGGCGAGGGTTTGGGCGTTTGGGCGGTGAGATTTTGATTACTTCCGGCAGCCAGGAAGACGAGGAGAGTAAGAACCACAGACAATGCCAACAGATCCAGAATGCGGATACGAAAGCTCAGCGCCATCGTATCTAGTTCTCTCTTTCCGGCTGAGGAGTACCTGGCTTGACCGTCTCGTCACTCATCGCGGCTGTCATAGCTGCGATAATCGGATCGGTTACGCGGCGCTTATGAAGCTCGTCGAGCTTGGCCGGTGATAAATCAAACTCAACTGGGGATTCTTCGATTCTCTTGATGATCGTACCTTCGGAAAAACCGGCCTCAACCAAACGAATGACACCATCGTTTGTTAGTGTTGGAGTCCTCTCCAGCTTCGCCGGCGCACCGCCTGCTTCGCTTGGTGGTCTAAGTATGCGAACCGTCGCTGAACCACCGATGTTGCCTTCGTTTTCATTTCCTCCGTTCGCAGCTCGTGAGCGGCTTTGCGATTTCGATCCACTGCTCGAACCAAAAATGTCCGCAGTTGAGCCCCCGGGACTCTTGTTATCGCCATCCGCAGGTTTATTCGTGCCATTAAAGAACAATTCGTCGTCTCCCCAATCATCCGAATTCATTACGGGTAGGCTTAATGACAACATTGCGAGGATGATGTTCTCGCTTACACTTTGTCGCTTTAACTGAACGAGTTGCTCAGTATCCAGCTTGAATCGATTGGGCCGACTCTGAATGATAGCAACGATAGTTTTCTCTTTGAACCCAGCTTTGACTAACTTTACAACTGACGCATTGGTTAGCGGCTCAGTTGAGTTTTGCTGTCCCCGAACATTTATCGTGAGAAGCGCAGTCGTTATTGCCGCAACATAAACGAATCGGACTAAGAGAAGTTTTGCCATTCCCGTTGAAACTGAGTACCTAAGAAGATCATCTTCCGGCGGCGCTAGCCGAACTGCGGCCATTCAACGCCGGCTTCGAGCTCGTGCCGCTACGTCGATACTTGTAGCTGATACGCTTCACGTAGTTCCGCGTTTCTTCATACGGTGGCACCTTGCGTCCAAACTTCATTACCGCGCCTTCTCCAGCGTTGTAACTAGCCAGGACAAGATCCACTCTGTTGTTGAATCGATTTAGGAGTTCACGTAGATATCGTGTACCTCCAGAAACATTTTGAGCTGGATCATACGGACGCCTTACGCCAAAGCGTGCAGCAGTCCCTGGCATTAACTGCATCAAGCCTTGCGCGCCTTTTGGCGAGACCACTCTCGCATTAAAGTGAGACTCCTGCTCAATGACGAGAAAGATCAGATACGGATCAACTCGATGGCGATAACCATTTTGTCTAATCAGACTGTCTAACTTCTTATTTCCCGTGCTCCAGCCCCTCTCTTTTTTGGGATCGGCACTGGCTACCGCATCTTCGAGCTCAATTCGATCTATTCGGCTGCGGTCTATAAACGTCGAGATGGGTCCGCGTGTGTACCAGACACCAGCAGGCGACTCGGAAGCGGTGTCGGCCTCAACGCGAGCGCCACCCTTCAGGTAGATCCAAGCGGGCTTCTCAAACTCGCCTGTTTGTTTGGCCATAGCAGGCTGCTGCGTCGGAACAGTAAACTCGTGCATGAGTACCTCTTCCCGCCAGCCTTCCCTTTTTGAATTGCGTTTTCTTTTGGACTCTTTGGCGGTAGTTGTAACAGGCTCATCTGAGGTGTTTGAGCTCCGATCAATTGCCTTCACGCGATCTCGAGTCACAAAATTGGTGATGCCGCCCAGCCGATACCAAAAGCCTTGAGGTGTTTCCCACGCGTCATCGACCGTTAGGTAGGACCCATCGGTCAGCTTCAGCCGTACCTGCTCTGGTTGTTGCTGAGTCTCAGCGGGTTTGTCCGTGCTTTGCTGTTTTGTTTGACAGAACACGTGATCCGACGAGATGACTAGCGCCAGACATAACAGTATCAAACGAGTAGCTGTCGAGAGGTTCATGAGTTGATCGTTCTGACCGTTCTTATGGATTACAACTCAAGTGGATCCGCCAGAGTCCGCTCGATCATTGTTTCCTGTGTGGCAACCGGCGCGAAGGTGTGCGACGTACCAAAGTAATTACGCCACGCGACGTCAACGATCTGTGGCGTAAGCGCCAGTCCATGCTCTTCAAACAGACAAATGTCAGTGGCGCGGTCCAGTAAGTCGCGCGGTTCGCAACCTTTCATTTGTCGCCGTTCCACTCGATACTTCGTCAAAATGTGATCGAGTACGCTTTGCTCGCAAACAATACCTCGACTGTCCGCCTGACGTCTGAAAATTGCTGAATACGCGGCGGCGGTCGGCGGTTCAACTCGTGCCCGATATCCCATCCGTCGAAGGAATGCCTGGTCAGCCAGGTCTTTTTCGTCGAGGTTTGTGGAAAAGACTACTAGTTGTTCAAACGGTACCTCGATCTTTTTTCCTGTATGCAACGCCAGGTAATCGACGCGTCTTTCAAGCGGCACGATCCATCGATTCAAAAGATCCTGAGGCGCAACGCGCTGGCGGCCAAAGTCATCAATCACCAGCGTGCCGCCATTTGATTTCATCTGAAACGGTGCTTCGTAAAATTTGGCTGCTGAGCTCCACGTTAGATCAGCATTTTCGAGCGTTAATTCTCCACCAACCACAACTAACGGTCTTTCGATCAGCACCCAGCGGTGATCGTATTCGGTAGGTGTTAAGTCAGCCGACGCGACGCGGTGGCAGTGTGAGTCGAATACGCGGATGATTTGTCCGTCGATTTCCACGGCGTAGGGGATCCAAATCAATCCGTTCAGCGCTCCATTTATTCGCTCCGCTACCGCTGTCTTACCTGTACCTGGTAATCCAGTCAGGAACAGCGAGCGACGGGAGTTAATGACGCAGCCCAGAGTCTGGAGGAGCGTCTCGGGTAGCACGAGATCATGAAATGCGTCTCTGACTGTATCCATCGATGCTGGCGTCGTGGGAATCGACTGCAGCCGCATCATATGAGTGTAGTCGTTAAGAGAAACCGGGGCTGCTCCGACATAACCGCAAATCGAAAGCAAACGCGCTAACCTATCCCAGCCATGGTCCAGCATTGCATACCGTGTGGAACCAATTGTCGTCTGCAAACGGACTTCGATAAGCTTTTCTCTGTAAAGCTTCTGCAATAAATCTTCCGTCAGAGTCTTTGGAAGTTGAAGCTGCTCCGCTATGGCAGATGTCGTTGGTTCGGGCAACATGGCTACGTGCTTTAACGCCAGGTCACACAAAAAACCTTCGGCAACGCCGGTATCAGCCAGCTCCTCTGGCGGAGGTGGTCCCATGCTTTCTATTTCCAGGCGACTGAGAATTGTCGTTTGCGACATGTAACTTCCCTTTTCGAATTATTACTGTCCGATGGTTGTTGTGTTCCCGCCGGTTACCGCAGCGAGAGCGTCACGCGCTGCTTGTGACTCTGTGACCTTTCCTACTCGTTGATAGAGATCGGCAAGACGACGAAGCGCAATGGAATTGTTCGGATCGAGCTGGCGAGCATTCTCGTAGTACTTGATGGCGTCGTCCTCTCTTCCGAATCTCTCCATCATTCCGGCCATGTTCAAACTACCGTTGAGCGCCCCGTTAGCGCGAGTGAAACTCTTGAAGGCCTCTTCGGTTTTGCCCAGACGACAGAGCGCGAGACCCAGGTTGTTGAGAATTCGTTCATCCGTTGGCGCGAGTTTTGCGGCTCGCTTTAGGCGATCAACCGCTGCACGGTAGTTGCCATTCTGGTACAACGAGAACCCAAGATTGTTAAGCGTATCCGCATCTTCGGGTTCC
>DASYRR010000319.1:0-9917 GCA_036004125.1 Pyrinomonadaceae bacterium
TCACCGCTTTGGTACAGCGAATCTCATCATCTACAACGCCCCAGTACCAAAGCGGTGACAAGTCCCCGCACTCCAAGGAGGCGCCCTGCCTTACCGGTTCTTTATTCATGTGTTCTTTTTGGCAGCTACATCAACTGCTGCCGCAACTTCATAAGCAGCTCTTTGGCATCATCGCCGCTCAGTGTGTCAGAAGCTGACCGAATCTCTTCGATGACGTGTTGATTCGCTAAATCAAATAACGAAGCTTGTGCTGCCGCTTTCCGGCGGCCAGCACGAGTGGCCGCTCTTTCCAACGCGCTGTTTGCAGCCGCGGCCTTCGCAGACAACGGCTCTTCAATCTGGAGCTGTTCCTCCTCCGCAAAAACATCCAACTCGTACCGCTCCAACCGCGCCAACACTTCCCGGGCATTTGACAGGACAACGGGCGGCAAACCAGCCAGTCGCGCCACTTCGATTCCATATGATTTGGACGCCCGACCTCGTTCCAGACGGTGTAGAAAAACAACTTCACCTTCCCGTTCGGTAGCGGTGATTTGATAGTTTTGAGCCCCAGGCAGACGCTCCGCTAGTTCCGTTAGTTCATGATAGTGCGTGGCGAACAATGTCTTGGCCGCGTGTTCTGCTGAGTCGTGAAGATACTCAGCTACAGCCCACGCTATGGATAATCCATCAAACGTTGCTGTACCGCGTCCAATCTCATCCAAAAGAACCAGTGAACGAGGAGTTGCGCTGTGCAAAATTGCCGCAGTCTCGGTCATCTCCACCATGAATGTCGAACGACCGCGCGTCAGATCGTCTGAAGCCCCCACACGGGTCCAGACACGATCAAGCAATGGCAGTCGCGCTTTTTCCGCCGGAACAAAACAACCCATCTGAGCAAGGATACAGATGATTGCTGCTTGACGAAGCACAGTGCTTTTACCACCCATGTTCGGTCCAGTGATGATCAATAACCGATCTGTGGAGTTGTTCAGATAGAGACTATTGGGGACAAACGGTTCTTCAGCAAAAACCTCTATAACTGGATGCCGACCCTGCACGATTTCGAGTTCGTCGCCATCATGCATCAGCGGTCGGACGTATCTTTGCCGCGCTGACGTTTCCGCCGCAGAAGCCAGCGCGTCTAGTGCGGCCAACGCTCGCGCCGTCATCTGAATGCGTTTAGTTTCCGCAGCGACTTGACGGCAGAGCTCAGTGAACAATTCTGTTTCCAGGTGGATGATGCGTTCTTCGGCGCCCAGAACTTTCTTTTCCACATCGCGAAGTTCTGGCGTGGTGAATCGTTCGGCATTAGCAAGCGTCTGCCGCCGTTCGTAATCTAATGGCACTCGAACGGCGTTGGCTTTTGAGACTTCGATGAAATAACCAAAGACGCCATTGAACCGAATGCGCAGGTTGCCAATGCCGCTGCGCGTGCGTTCCGTCGCTTCCATTGCCGCAATTATTTGCTTTGCGTTTTTGCTTACTGACCGTAGCTCATCCAGTTCTGCAGAGTAGCGCTCGCGAATGGTACCGCCGTCGCTCAGCTTCACTGGCGGGTCGTCATTGACAGCTCGATCGATAAGCGATCGAATATCGGGAAGTTCGTCAGTGTTCTCAGCGAGTACCTGGAGCAGGGATGAGTCCAGGCCGGTCAGTGCTCCACGCAGTTGAGGCACTTGATTCAATGAGCGTAGCATCGCGACGAGATCCCTCGGCGTCGCAGAGCCAAGACTAATACGGCCCAGGACACGTTCGAGATCCGAAACTTCCTTCAAGAGCGAACGCAGCGTGTCTCTGACTCGATGAGTTGAAACCAAATCGCCAACAGCTGCAAGTCGTGCATCAATTTCTCCTCGTTTGACACAGGGCCGCAGTAACCACGAGCGCAAAAGGCGTCCGCCCATTCCCGTGACGGTTTGATCGATTACTTGCAAAAGTGAACGTCCACTACCACCCGCCAGTGATTCAATAAGTTCGAGATTGCGAACAGTCACACTGTCAAGAACCAGGTGATCCTGCGGTTCGAAGTAAGCCAGGTCAGTGATATGGGCCGCAGCCGCACGCTGAGTTTCCTGCGCGTATCTGAGACAGACACCGGCGGCGCGCACGGCTTCGTCCTTCTTCAGGAGGCCGTAGCCATCAAGTGTTCTAACCTTGAAATGTTCCAGCAAAAGGTTTTGACAATCGTCCTTTTGCCACTGCCAATCTTCGAGTGGTGTGAGTGTCGAGGCGATTCCATATTCATTCGCGGAAACTGATTCCAGCTTCTTTACTGTCGGATCTTCCTGCAATGGTAGTGGCGATGTTTGAACTCTTCCCGTGAGCCCGGTCTTTATGAGTGGGGCGAGCGACGCCGGAAAAAGCAGTTCACGGGGCGCGAAGGATTCGAGATCGGAACGAATACGGGTCCAGGAATCGCGACCTGTTTCCTGGGTGACCTGAAATTCTCCGGTTGAGATATCAAGAAACGCGGCGCCGACGGTATCACCGGAACTACAAATCGCCGCCAGAAACACCGACTCGCGTGTTTCAAGCAACTGTGGATCGATTGGTGTTCCGGGTGTGACGATGCGAACGACCTCGCGACGCACGAGTTTTTTTGTTTTTCCTGCTGCTTCGGTCTGCTCGCAAATGGCAACTCGATATCCCTTACGAACCAGCCGCGCAATGTAGTTGGCAGCAGAGTGGTGCGGAACGCCACACATGGGAACTGGATTACCTGATTCCTTGTGACGAGCCGTCAAAGTGATTTGCAGTTCGCGTGAACCAACGACGGCATCGTCAAAGAAGAGTTCATAAAAGTCTCCGAGCCGGAAGAACAGTAGGGTTCCAGGGTGTTGCTGCTTTAGTTCCTGATACTGCCGCAGCATCGGCGTGGGATTTGAAAGGTTCATATGTGAGTAACTCGGTAGATGCGCATAATAAAGGTTAACTCGATAATAGTGAAAGCGAGAAAACGAACTGGTGCTGGTTCAGTTTAGGAGTAGCACCAACGAACGGAGGCTGTTCAAACTGAGAACTACAGATCTAGATTCAGAAAAACCTTCTGATCTGTGTTTCTCCGTCTTCATCTTGTGGCTGATTCAACAAGATCTATGCTAATTTCGAAACCCAACGTGGATAGTAATAGCGCGAAATTCGACACTTCGACTGCGACTCGCCTTCTGGCCAACTCGCTCCAAGAGCATCTTGAAACTTTTCAAGCCCTAATCGAGACCACCCTGACCGATATTGAGCGATCGGGCCAACTGCTCTGCCAGGCATTAGGAAATGGCAGGAAGGTTCTAATATGCGGAAACGGTGGCAGTGCTGCGGACGCGCAGCACATTGCCGCGGAGCTAGTCGGTCGTTATGAAAAGAACCGGCGATCTTTTCCCGCGATCGCGTTGACTACTGACACCTCCGCACTGACAGCAGTGAGCAACGACTACGGGTTTGACCAGGTGTTTGCACGGCAAGTGGCAGGCTTGGCACAGTCCGGCGATGTGTTGGTGGCGATTAGCACCAGTGGCAAATCGCAGAATGTCTTGAATGCCGTCCAGAAGGCACGTGAGTTGGGCTGTGTAACGATCGCGCTTACTGGAGCGGGTTCCGAACCCTTAGCGTCAGCTTGCGACCTGTCAGTTATCGTACCGTCGCAGCGCACGTCGCGTATCCAGGAGGCGCACATTACGATTGGGCATCTGTGGTGCGAGATGGTGGATGAGCTGTTGTCCGATATGCTTTAGCTTGTCGGTCAGTTGTCAACTGTCAGTTGTCAGTGGCTAACGGAGACGGACAAACGGAACAACTGGCCACTGACCACTGACCACTGACCACTGACCGACAAGCTAAAGCATATCGGACATTCAAAAACAACTATCTTGACACGTTCTCTGTGAGCAATTAGTCTGTTTGTACTTCAATTCGACGGCCTTTTCCGTTGGGTAGATTTATTTACCCTGGGCGAGCGGAAATGGCAGGTTACAACTTTCAATTAGAAGGCGTTCTATTTTGCGTTGCGGAATCATTCCGAGGATTGCTTGGAAACTACCCGACCTGCGTCCCTCCGCATATTGATTCACTGAGACATTGATGCTCCCGCAGAAACGCCCAACTGACGGTTCGGTAGAATCAAAAACCTACCCTTTAGTCGAGAAGAGCGAACAAGCCGACCCTGGAAACGTCTTGGCCTTGGTTGCTCTGAGTCACACTCCCGTCGAACAGCGTCTCTACTCCGCTATGCTTTCTGGTTCCAAGGAAGCAGCCAGCCCAAAAACCTTTACAGCCCGAGACTTGATGACCCTGACAGGTATTCGGAGTTTGAGTACCGTGCGCCGCGCCATCGAGGGTTTGCTGGTGAAAATGAGCATCGACAAGAACGGTCGCGAAAATGGTGAGAGTAGACGAGACCACGCCCATGTCTATCGTGTTTATTCCCCGAGCGAGGTGATTACAAGACGAAAGGAGCGTGGTGGTGTGGGGCTTAGCCATTATGCGAGCGTCCGCGACACCGGCAACGGAAACCATGTTTTCGATAAAGCCATTGCTAGAGTTGCTGACAACCCGATGCTTAGCCGGAGGGAGGCGCAAGTGGCACTTTGCTGTGTGGAAGGGCTAACTAACGCCGAGATTGGCAAACGATTGGATGTCAGCGAGCAAACCGTGAAGTTTCACCTGCGGCATATTTTTGTGAAGTTTGGAGTGAAGCGCCGAGCGGAATTGATCTCGAGGTTGTTGATGTGACGAATGTCCGACGAACTTCAGTTTGTCGATGGTACAGCTAGTTAACCGACGACAAACTAAAGTTCGTCGGACACTATTTGATAACTAGACGCTGCCTCGCTTAAGAGGTTTCCCCACGGGGTACTGTGTGTGGTCGCTTCCAACGACTCGTTAACAAGGAAGGACATGCAAGGCTAGAGGTGTATTTAATGAGCACAAAAAAGAAGAACGAAACACTGGAGGCGAAAAAGCCCTTCAAAAAAACCAAGAAGAAGCGGAAGAAGACGGCGTTGGTGATCTGTCGCGACCGAAAGCAATTCTGGACAACACAGACACAGTTTTGGCAGTGGGTGAGAGAAGGCGTCGTTGTTAAGACCGGAGACCAACCATTAACTGGACTATTCAAACGTGAGCACGAAGAGTTGTTAGTGCTCTTGAGCAATACGATTTTGAATCTGGCTCACCCGAACCACATGCGCGAAGCACTGTTATCAAGACGGATTGGAATTTCAGGGAAATAACTGTCCGATACGCTTTAGCTTGTCGCGCGTTACCCAGGAACCTTCTGGGATGGATCGCAACGACAAGCTAAAGCATATCGGACATCGCGTAACGACAAGCTACAGCATATCGAAACATCAACCAGAGCATTACGGAGTTAAGCAATGATTCAGTTGAGGATGATTCAACGCATTTTATTAATCGTGATATTGGCTGCTTACTGGTCTTTTAGCACGTTCGCTCAACAGCCCGCTCCGAGTGTGGCCCTTCCCAACGCAGCAGTAACCAACGATGATCGATACCGCATTGGACCCGGCGACGTGCTTGATATTCGAATCTATAACCGGGCAAATCTCTCGCGCGATGGCGTGCGAGTTGAAGGTAACGGAATGTTTCGCATGCCGCTGATCGAAAGTGAGATTCGGGCAGCATGTAAGACCGAAGGTGAGTTGGCGAAAGAGATCGCCAGTTTGTACGCCAGGTACTACAAGAATCTTCAAGTCGACGTCTTCATCAAGGAGTACCATTCAAATCAAGTAGCGATTATTGGCGCGGTGAACGACCAGAGTCGATTTGAATTGCGACGACGGGTCCGTTTGCTCGAGTTATTGACGTATGCGAAGGGCCCATCCCAACGGGCAGGCCAAACAATCAACATCGTGCACTCAACAGCTCCGTCACTCTGTAGAACAAACAACGAAGACGAGATTGCAGCCTTTTCGAGTTACAAACTAGCCGACACCATGATTGGTGATCCCAAAGCAAATCCTTATCTCGAAGCCGGCGACATTGTTACTGTTCCTGACGCAGATCAGATCTACGTGGTCGGAAATGTCTTCACGCCACAGACGATCCCATTGAAGGAACCTATCACTCTATCGCAGGCCATAGCGATGGCGGGCGGCGCCAAGCAGGACACCAAGAAAGACAAGATCCGAGTTGTACGTCAGGAGCCCGGCAGTTTGGCCAAGAAGGAGATCATCGTCGACCTTTCGGCAATCGAGAAAAAACGAGCCGACGATCTCGCCCTTATGCCAAACGACATCGTGGACGTTCCATTATCAGGGGGCAGGAGCCTCCTGCGCGGGTTGGTGACAGGCGGCGCTCAATCCGTAACTCAGCTACCAGTGCGCATCATTCCGTAAAGGAATGGCGAGGACTTCATCCGGCTGTAAGAAAATGTGTAGGTACGTCTCAATTCCTTCTCTGCTCAACCTCTGCGTAACAAACATTTGGATTTTGTTTTTCCGCGATCGTTTTTAGGAGAACGACCCCGCAATTTTCGACCTGTTAAGGCTTAATTTATGAAACCATCTCAAGAGCTTGTTAAGAAAGAAACCGAAGATCGTCAGCTTGATCGAGCAGCCGAAAGACCTCCATTGAATTACAACTACGGTGTCGACCCGAACGCTGAAAACGAGGTTCACCTGCTCGACTACTGGCGAGCAATCAGAAAGCGTTTGTGGTTGGTGATCAGCATGATTGTACTAATCACGATGATTGCCGTCGTCTACGTCGCACGCAAACCAGACTTTTACGAAGCTCAGGCTCGGGTTCAGGTAAATCTAGAGGATACCCAACCAGTTCCTGGAAAGAATTCATACTTCTACGGATCAAGTGACGATCCAATCTACTTCAATACTCAGCTTCAAATACTTGTTTCTCCGGGCCTGATGCGCCGGGTAGTGAGAACTCTTGATCTGGAACACAACCCGGACTTTTTCAAGGGTAGCGCGCAAAAACCGTCAACCGGTCAGAAGATCCTCGAAATGGTTGGTCTAAGTAAGAAGCAAGCTCCGCTGGAAATTCCCACCCGCAATCAGTTACCACTCACAAGCAGTTCTGTTGCGCCGAGCATCGCACGTGAAGATCTCGTTGAAGCAAAGCGACTGGCTCCGTTTGTGGGAATGATTCTGGATGGTCTGAAAGTCGAACCAGTGAAGGAATCACGCGGTTATTACAAAGAAACACGACTGATCGATATCAAATACACTCACATTGATCCCCAAGTCGCAGCTAAGGTTGTGAATGCCGTAGCTGAAACCTACGTATACTCTAACCTCGAAAAGAGGACAGAAACGAACAACACCACTGGTAGTTTCCTGCAGAAGCGCATTGCCGAACTACAACAAGATATTCGCGCCCAGGACGAGCGGTTGATGAATTACGCTCGTAACAATCAAATCATTTCGCTCGATCCAAATCAGAACACAGTGGTTGAGCGATTAGCGGCGCTTAATCGCCAGTTACTCGAAGCAGAGAATGATCGTAAGACTGCGGAGGCTGCTTATGATGCGGCGAGAGCCCCCGGCGCTGCGGATGCTCTCGCCGATTCCGATGCTAAGCAGGCTTCGGATCTAGAAGGTAAACTGAATGACTTAAGACAGAAGCGTGTCTCATTACTGGTGGAAGCCACTGAAGAGGCACCGGAGGTCAAGGACGTAGACCAGCAGATAGCGGAAATTAGTAAACAGTTGAAAGATCTCAGAAGTAGGAAGTCAACTACGTTATTGACCAATCTGGAAACACGATATAAACAAACTTTGGCCCGAGAGCAATCATTGCGAAAAGCGTTTGAACAACAACGCGCAGAAACGTTGACGCAAAACGAAGCCGCAATCAACTACCGAATAATTCAGCAGGAAATCGAGACAAACAAGACGCTGCTAAATAGTCTTCTCCAGGGTGCAAAGGAGAACGACGTGGTGATGGCCGGAAAGCCAAACAACATCTCGGTTGTGGACTATGCTCTGTCTCCTGAAGGCCCGGTTGGTCCCAATCGCACTCGGACTGTTTTCGTAGCCTTCGTTCTCTCAATTGGTTTTGGCATTGGCTTCGCGCTGTTTTTGGAATACATGGACGACACTGTACGTTCGACAGAGGAAGTCGAGCGTTTATTACATTTGCCAGCGTTGGCCATTATTCCTTCGATGGGCAGTAGCGCTCGAAATCGTGCCTTGGGAGCCGCAACGGCTTTGCAAAAGCGCGACAGTAGCAATGGCAACGGAAGCGATAACCCGGAGCTGTTGATGAATGTAGATGGTCGCTCACCACTCGCGGAGGCTTACCGGCACCTAAGAACCTCTGTGTTGCTTTCCACGGCGGGCCGGGCGCCAAAGTCGTTGCTCGTTACCTCGAGTCTGCCCGGCGAAGGAAAGACCACGACGGCTGTGAATACCGCGATTAGTCTGGCGCAAACTGGGGCGAACGTCGTCATCATCGACGCGGACATGCGACGACCACGTTTACAATCGATATTCAGTCTTCGGGGACAGCTCGGCCTTAGTTCCGTCCTTTCAGACGATGTTAGCGATGCGGAAATGTTGGCGATGATCTCGAGAGATGAAAAGACGGGCCTGAACATTCTTACCTCCGGTCCAATACCACCGAATCCGGCCGAGTTGTTGGGATCAACTCAGATGCGTAATCTTCTGACTTCTCTTCAGAACAGATTTACGCATGTCATCATCGACTCACCACCGGTCAGCTCTTTTACAGACGGGGTGCTGATCGCCTCGATGGTGGATGGCGTGCTTCTCGTTGTGCACGGTGGCAAGAGTTCTCGCCACGTTGTGCGGCGTTCAAGACAACTGCTTCAAGATGTGGGTGCGAAGATCTTCGGAGTGGTGCTGAATAACACTGCAGTTCAATCTCACGATTACTACTATTATCAGCGCTACTACGGACAGAAGTACTACGAAAAGGAGAACGCTAAGGCTTAGTGCTGATCAAATAAGCCTGCAGGCGATTGTTGATGGATATCACTCACTCACAGGTTCGCAAACCCAACGTCTCAATGCCTTCGTTGCGGATCGATCCACCAAGCCGCTGGACGTCTATAGATTTTAGAGAGTTATGGGAGTACAGGGAGCTTTTATACTTCCTCACCTGGCGAGATATTAAAGTTCGATACAAGCAAACGGTCTTAGGCGCAGCTTGGGCAATCATCCAACCGGTCTTTATGATGGTGGTATTTAGTCTCTTCTTTGGAAAGTTGGCTAAGGTACCGTCTGATGGAGTTCCTTACCCAGTTTTTGCGTTCTGCGCACTACTGCCGTGGCAACTCTTCGCACACTCAGTTTCTGAATCAAGCAATAGTTTAGTCGGTAATCAGAACCTCATCACGAAGGTCTATTTCCCCCGCCTGGTAATTCCAATCTCAGCGGTTCTTGGAGGTCTTGTCGATTTCATCATTGCGTTCGTGGTTCTAGTCTGTCTGATGCTTTGGTACGGCATCGTTCCTGGATGGCGCATCGTCATGCTCCCGGGATTTGTCTTCCTGGCTATATGCACCGCGCTGGCTGTGGGCCTTTGGCTGTCATCTTTGAGTGTTCAGTACCGCGATGTTCGTTACTTAATTAATTTCATTCTGCAGTTCTGGCTATTTGCCACTCCCGTTGTTTACCCAAGCAGTATCGTTCCGGAAAAATGGCGGGTTTTATATGGGCTTAATCCAATGGCCGGCGTAGTAGAAGGTTTCCGTTGGGCGTTGCTTGGGACCACAACAACGCCAGGCTTAATGTTGTGGGTTTCAGTGGCCGTGGTTGTCATTATCCTTTGCGGAGGGATTTACTACTTTCGTCGCATGGAGCAGCAGTTTGCGGATATTGTCTGATGCAGTCGTCTCTTTGCTTTGGGCCAAAGCGGAAGGGCCTCCTTGGAGTGCGGGGACTTGTCACCGCTTTGGTACAGGGCGTTCTAGACGGTGAGACTCGCCGTACCAAAGCGGT
>DASYRR010000320.1:0-15389 GCA_036004125.1 Pyrinomonadaceae bacterium
TCACCGCTTTGGTAATGGGCGTCGAAGCAGTCTTCATTCGCTGTACCAAAGCGGTGACAAGTCCCCGCACTCCAAGGAGATTCAAGGTGAGCTTAGTTCCAAAATTCATGAAGTCCAACTACATCATTCACCTATTTGTGCGTCTGGTCGCTGCGTCAGTCAAGAAGGGAGCAACGATGCCGTTTCGAATACTCACCAACTTCATCTTCCTTGTTGTCTGGGTCATCTCGCTTGCGTCTGTCGATTTCGCGCAAACAGCCGCCAGTCCCGCGCCGGCTGGTCGACTGGTTGAAGTTAAGATTTCTGCACCTGCGCTCAAAGACAATCTGTTGGGTGATCCAGCAGAACAAAGTGTGGCCATCTACCTGCCTCCGGGTTACGACACGTCGCCCACGAAACGGTACGCAACGCTTTACCTTTTGCATGGATTCACGGCTAACAATCAAGCATGGATCAAGGGCGGCTACCAGGGCATGAGTCTGCAGCCATTCATGGACGACATGATCAAGCGTGGCGCGAGTCACGAAATGATCGTCGTTGCTCCCAACGGTTGGAACTCTTACAAAGGGGCGTTCTATGCAAACTCGACTGTTAACGGGAACTGGGAAGACTACATCTTTCGCGATCTGGTGCAATACGTCGACACAAACTATCGCACCATTGCCCGTTCAGAGAGTCGAGGAATTGCGGGACATTCGATGGGCGGGTACGGCGCGATTACGCTCGCGATGAGACATCCAGACGTGTTCAGCGCCGTGTATGCTTTGAGTCCGTGCTGCGTAGGCATGGAGGGAGATTTCACTTCAGAAAACCCCGCGTGGTTGCAAACACTTCGGCTCACCAGCAAAGATCAGTTGAAGGAAAGGCCCGGGTCAGTTGATGAATTTTTTCAGCTCGCGATGATCGCAGCATCGGCGGCCTTTTCACCGAATCCGCAGCGCCCTCCGTTCTTTGTGGACTTTCCTTATTTAGAGCGCGACGGTCGGGTGGAGAAAAATGAGCCTATCTTTGCCAAGTGGCGTGAGAAGATGCCGCTTTACATGGTGGACGAGAATAAATCAAACCTTCTTAGGCTGCGCGGAATATTTATTGACTATGGTCAGAAGGAACAATTCTCACACATAAGAATTGCGAGCAAGCAGTTTTCCCAGGCTCTTGCGGAACGAAATATTCCGCACGTGTTTGAGGTTTATGAAGGCGGAGATCACGGCAACAAAATCCGGCAGCGCATCGAGACGCGTCTACTGCAATTCTTTTCCGAGAGACTGGAGTTAGGTGGTCCCAAGTAAGAACGAAGTCAGTACCACATCGCGGTAGCGTGTGGCTTGTAAGATATTTAGCTCGTCGGTGAGCGGAAGATTATGAGCCGCAGATTTACGCGGATAAACAGATCTGAAAAAAGACGGACACTTGATCTGCCAGGATCGAGTCATACGCTGATAATAACGAACCTCCTTGGAGTGCGGTAGCTTGGTACCGCTTTGGTACAGCGAGACTCTGAAGTCTACCTCCAGCCTGGTTTCTTAAGGCACGCTGTACCAAAGCGGTGACAGGTTACCGCACTGCTCTCCAAGGAGGCGCCCTTTTGCCGAGAATCGGTGCAACAAAAACGGAAGTAGATCTTTTTCAGATCAGTGTTTATCCGCGTAAATCTGCGGCTCAAAATCTTCCTTACAGATCCCGCTTAATAACCACTAACGAAAGGTCATCGACGAGCGGATGGCTCGCGGCGAAGTCCTGAACAGCACCTAACAAGGAAAACAGAACTGACTCGGCGTTGTGTTTAGCTGACGGTGAGTCGTTTCGTGTCAGTGCGGCGCTCCGGAACTTTGCCTTAATCCTTTCCAAGCCAAACTCTTCTTCTGCGTTGTTGAGTGTTTCCAAAACTCCATCTGAATAGGCTAATAGGATATCGCCCGGTCCAAGGTCGACAGAACCTCTCACGTAAGGGGCGTTCGGAATCACTCCCAGCAACAAGCCTCCGTCAGAAAGCGTTTCCAATTGTCCATTCGAGCGCAGCAGTAATGCCGGAGGATGACCAGCACTGCAGTACTCCAGCTTTCCTCCAGCGGGGTCCAGTCGGGCGACAAAGAGACTCGCCAGGGGCACCGTCGAAGTTGTGAGGCATACGTCGCGGTTTACGCCGGCGACTATCACCTCCGGCTCAGTCTTCACCGCTGCTCGTGCGCCCACCAAACTCACGAGATGCGTGGTCCACATGCCGGCCGCCAAACCTTTGCCACAGATGTCGCCGAGCGCGAGTACTGCCCGGTTGTTAACGTCTTTGAAGGTGAAGAAATCCCCTGGTAAGTGTCGCACTGCAAAAATTTCACTCGCGATCTCGACGTCTCCATAACGAACCAGACGAGGAGCGCAAAGACGGCGATGCACTTGGCCAGCTTCGAAGACTGCTGTATGCAATTCAGCATAATCCCTTTGAAGTTCGGCGAGTTTGACTTCCAACTCGTCTCGTCGCGCCCTAAGTGAGCGAGGACGTTGAGTGGGAGATAGGGGGAGGTTAACTCGACTTGTTGCTATTCCGGCTTGGCTCATAAACATGACCTCATCCGACAAACTTATACCCACTGCCATGGACTGTAAGAATAAAGCGCGGCTCCTCGGGATTGGGTTCCAGCTTTTGCCGCAGATGAACAATGTGGGCGTCGACAGTTCGTGTATTTGGATAGTTTTCGTAACCCCACACCGCATCCAAGAGTCGATCACGGCTCAGTGTTTCTGCGGGGTGCGCGACGAAGTAAGCCAGCAACGCAAACTCCTTTGATGAGAGTTCGACTGGCTCACCGGCGCGCGACACCTCATTCTTCCGCACATTAACTTCGACGTCGCTAAACCGATAGACGTCTGCGCCAGGCGTCGCCGGAGACACGCGACGCAACACTGCCTTAACTCGGGCCATTAGTTCGCGAATCGAGAATGGCTTGGTCACGTAATCATCCGCGCCCAGTTCGAGGCCCACAACTTTGTCAATCTCCTGACCGCGTGCCGTTAGCATGATGATGGGCAACGAAGGTTTCTTAGCTTTTAACTGTTTGCAAACATCAAGGCCGCTCATCTTCGGCATCATCACGTCCAACACTACGAGATCGGGGTCATCGTTAAGGGCGCGAGCCAAACCCACCGCACCATCTTCGGCGCTGATCACTTCGTAGCCTTCGTATTCAAAGTTGTCGCGCAAGCCCTGAACCATCGCCGGTTCATCCTCGACGATGAGGATTCGCGTCTTGCCGTTTGGGGAGTTAATTTTTGTACTCATAATGACTTACTCAACTGTCCCTGGATTTCCTAACCACAAAGGCACTACGACACAAAAACTAATTCAGAAAACCGTCCTCAATCATCCTTCGCTTTTTGTGTCTTTGAGTCTGCGTGGTTAACACTCCTTTATGCCGCGCCTTCCGCCTGACCTAAATGTGGGGATCCAAGGGGCAACGACAAAATGAACCTGCTTCCTCTTCCAGGCGTACTCTCTACCTCGATCTCTCCGCCGTGCGCCTGGGAAATGTGTCGAACCAGCGATAAACCTAGTCCACTTCCTTTGGTGTTGTGCACCAGCGGATCGCCGGCCCGGTAGAATTTCTCAAAAATCTTCGACTGATCTCGCCGCGCGATGCCTATCCCATGATCTTCCACTTCAAGTTTCACCACACTTTGTTCCTTGTACAGTTTCACTCCGAGGAATTTCTCGTGATTCGAATACTTCAATGCATTGTTAACAAGATTGACCAAAGCTCGCGCAATTGCTTCGCGATCCACCCACACCCGAGGGAGGTTTGATTCAATGCTCTCTTCAAGTGCGAAACCCTGTTGCTCGACTTGATAGCGATATGAATCAAGGGTGTTGCGCACAAGTTCTGCAATATCAGTCTCGCGGAACTCATACTCTTTTCGTCCCGCTTCGATCCGTGAGAAGTCGAGGATGTTATTGATGAGCGCAGTTAGTCGTTCGCTCTCTTTGCGAATGATCCGGTAATACTGGTCTTTCTTATCCTGGGTGGTAATGCGGCCCAGCTCGAGCGTTTCCGCATACAGCCGGATTAATGCCAGCGGAGTACGCAACTCGTGCGATACGTTAGAAACAAAGTCAGACTTCAACCTGGCAACTGCCATCTCTTTGCTGACGATGTGTTTCGTCAAGATCAGGCCGGCAATAATCATCAGAGAAAGGATCCCCAAAATGATGAAATTGCGATGTATCCATGTTTCGCCGAGTTCTTTCATGCTCGTACCTTGAAACTTAACGCCGAGGGAAAGCCCACGAAATGGGTCATCTAATTTGCGCGAGACTTCTGGTTTACTATGACCATAACCGCTCGAGGCTGCGAAGGGTTCTATCTTGTACCCCTCAGCATCACTTGGAAAGACAACCATCGCCAGCGGATTACCTGCCTGATCAGCTGACTTCTTGGCAAGCAATTCTTCAAGCATCTGTGGAAACAAATGCTCCTTTAGGTAATCCGGATTGAAGGTGGCTGCCCCCAACACAACCCGGTCTTTTGAGACTCCGGGCACAGAAAAAATGACAGTTGACGAGTAGAACTCGCCATCGTCACGTTTCGACCAGCCCGACATGAAGGTTGGACGTGCTCTCTTACGTATTCCTTCCAAAAGTGACTTGCCCTCCAACCTGAACCATCCAGTGAAAGATTCCGGAGCGCTCTCGTGTTCTTTTCGAAAGTACTTGTCGTTCATTAATTTAGGTTGCGAACGAACAATCGCTCCTTTTTCGTCGAACAGCACCAAGTGACCGAAGCATTCACACTTCGACAAAATTAGATCGAGTTTTCTTTCTTTCTCGGAAGTGCTGTCATCAGGAGACGGGTACAGCGCGCGGGCCTCATCCAACATCGAGTAAGCCTTTTTGGCAGCTTTTTGCTCTGAGATGGCGAGGTATTCATTAAACTCGCGATGGAAGGTGGCTTCTAGAACCTTATCGCGTTCAAGAGATCTCAACTGGTTGAAATTAACAAAGATGAGTCCCGCCGCTGGAAGCAAAACGGCCACACCAAGGGTCAGCATTAGCCGAAACCGATTGAAGCTTCCCAGAATCTTTCTTTTCTTCAGCGTCATAACCACCTGCAGAATGAACCGTTGGTATGCGAGTAGAAGAATACTCCGCTCGGTGTTAATGGGTGTCAAGACCGCGTAAAAAGATGTTAAGAATTGTAAAGTCGGTGAAATTGGGCTTGGTAGATTGGTTTGATCGGCGGCAGGCGTTGCACAAAGTCTTAGATCCTACTCCAGCAGACTGTGTAAAAACTCGTGGAGTTAAGAACACGTGAGAAAACCAACCACCAAGACACAAAATGAAAAAGGAGGTTTTTACTCTGCTTTTTAAAAGGGTCTTCTTTGTGCCTTTGCGTCTTCTTAGTAACTCGGGGAAAAGCGAGGGCTTGAATTTGATTTCTCTGTGCGATCTCTGTGTTCTCTGGGTCTCTGTGGTAAGTACATTTGTTGCTCCTTGATAACCACTGAGACACAGAGAACACAGAGATCGCACAGAGAAGAAATCACCCCGCCCTGTTACATTCTGTTATCCGCTCGTCACAGACGGGCAGGGCAGCTTGTGGTTAGTTCTTGCGTTTGGTCCATTCGATTGGTTGGGCCTTAAACGGGCGGTCCTTCGCTGGCGTCAAAATGCTCCATTTGCTTCTCCCACTCACCACCCCCGCGGGTTTGCAGCAATCGTACGCAACGATTCCAGCGCAGGATGGCATCGTCGTTGTCAGGGGGTCGGACCCTTTCCGCCTCTTCGAAAAATCTCATCGCCTCTTCGAAGATTGGCAGCACCGTATGGGGTGGTCGGCCAGCTTGAAGTTGGGTCTTGGCTTTTCGCTCCTGCAGAAGCCCGCTGTAATAGGCTCGCTCATACTCGCTTCGCAAACCCTTAAATGCTCGTGCGGCGTCCGCATAACGATCAGACATCTTCCCGGTAAACTGATCAGTAATGGCGAGACCCAGCAGACGGAGCGCTGTTTGATTGTCTGGCTCCAGCGCCAGGATGTCTTGACAGATAGATTCTGCTTCACCCGGTTCGTTTAAGTACCGATAGAGTTCAGCCTTTGAGATTGCTGATGCAATGCCATCTCGTGAAATTGGTTTTAGTTTGATTTCCATCTGCTGCCTCTTTCCCTGTGTCCGATAAGCTAAAGCATATCGGACATTGTTTTACACTGCTCTCTTACCCTTCAGTTTTCTCAAGAACCATCGAACCGGATCGTAGAAATCGTCAACCACGCGCTCCTTCAAAGGAATAATCGCGTTGTCGGTTATATGGATGTCTTCTGGACAGACTTCAGTACAACACTTGGTGATGTTGCAGAGACCGATCCCGAGCTCGGCTTTGAGCAATTGAGTGCGAGACACATCATCAAGTGGATGCATCTCTAAGCCAGCGATGCGAACAAAGAAGCGTGGACCACCAAACTGTTCTTGCTTGTCGTGATCTCGCAGGACGTGGCAGACATTCTGACAAAGAAAACATTCTATGCACTTGCGAAATTCCTGCACGCGATCCACGTCGCTTTGATCCATCTTCCATTCGACATTCGAACGTGGGGTGAATGGCGGAATCTTCTTATTAACTCGGTAGTTCCATGAGACATCCGTCACCAAATCTTTGATGATTGGAAAACTCCTCATCGGCTGCACTGTGATCGGTTCGCTTAACGGCAAAGCATCCAGGCGAGTCTTGCATGTTAGCCGGGGACGGCCATTGACTTCCGCGGAGCAGGAGCCGCACCTGCCGGCTTTGCAATTCCAACGAACGGCGAGGTCGGGTGCCTGGTGGCCCTGGATGTAATGCAGAGCATCAAGCACAACCATTCCCGGAGCGATTGGTACCTGGTACTCAACCAGCTCGCCGCCGCTGCGGTCGCCTCGAAGAATTTTGAAGGTTGCGTCAGGCATTGGTTTTTGCGTGTTGTGGTCAGAATAGGACCTATATGACCTATAGGACCTATTCATGCCCACTGACTACTAACCCCCAACAATCTCCTTCAACTCCACCGGCATCTCCGCCACCGGCGATTGCTTCAATCTCATTGTGTTGCCATCTCGCGTGATGATGTTGTTCTGTTTGGCCCAGAAATCGTCGTACTTCGGAAAGTCAATTCTGCTATGCGCGCCACGACTCTCCTTGCGTTCCAAAGCGCTCAACGCGACCGCTTGTGAAACCGTCAGCATCGACTTCAGATCGCGCGCCAGGTGCCAACCCGGATTGAATAGCCGAGAGCCCTCAACTTTCATCCTTGCCACCCGTTCGTTCAATCTCGCAAGCTCTGCGAGTCCCTTCTTCAGGTCGTCCTCATTGCGAAAAATACCGACATTGTTCTGCATCGTTTCTTCCAGATCTCGATGAATCTGATATGGAGAGTCGCCATCAGCTCGTTCAAATGGCTCAAGCATTTCCTTCGCCCCCACGACAACTTGCTGCGCGTCTATTGTTACCGGTCCGGAACGCTTTGCATGTTCTCCCGCTGCCAACCCGGCCCGCCGGCCGAAGACAAGCAGATCGGAAAGGGAATTACCACCTAATCGATTTGCGCCATGGAGTCCAGCTGCTGCTTCACCAGCTGCGAATAAGCCCGGCACACTAGCTTGTGCAGTTTCAGCATCGACTCGAATGCCCCCCATCATGTAATGACAAGTTGGCCCAACTTCCATTGGTCCCGCTGTGATATCGACGTCCGCAAGTTCGCGAAACTGGTGATACATGCTTGGCAGTTTTCGTTTTACATACTCGGCCGGCTTATGCGAGATGTCGAGATAGGCACCGCCGTGTTCAGTTCCTCGTCCTTCGCGCGCTTCGGTGTAGATTGCCCGAGCGACGACGTCCCGTGTGGACAGTTCCATGTTTTTGGGATCATAGCGCTCCATGAACCGCTCGCCGTTCTTATTGCGCAATACGCCACCTTCGCCCCTGACGGCTTCGGTTACCAGAATGCCCTGCACGCCTGGCGGCCAAACCATTCCCGTAGGGTGAAACTGCACAAACTCCATATCCATTAACTCGGCGCCGGCGTCGTAGGCGAGTGCCATCCCATCACCCGTGTACTCCCACGAGTTTGAAGTAATGCGCCACGCCTTTCCAATTCCCCCTGTTGCAATCACGATGGATTTCGCTTTGAAGACGACGAAGCGTCCAGTCTCACGCCAGTAGCCGAAGGCGCCCGAAACACGATCACCATCCGTTAGCAATTTTGTAATCGCGCATTCCATATAGACATCAACGCCAAGCTGCACTCCGTGGTCTTGCAACGTGCGAATCATTTCCAGACCGGTGCGATCTCCTACGTGGCACAGTCGCTTGAACGTGTGTCCGCCAAATGCTCTTTGCAGAATGTCGCCGGAGCTTGTGCGATCAAACAGCGCGCCCCATTGCTCCAACTCACGAACCCGTTCTGGTGATTCTTGCGCGTGAATCTGCGCCATGCGCCAGTTGTTAAGAAACTTCCCGCCATGAATCGTGTCACGAAAGTGCGTGCGCCAATCGTCTGCCTCATCGACATTCGCCATCGCCGCCGCAATTCCTCCTTCGGCCATGACGGTATGCGCTTTGCCGAGTAACGACTTGCAGACGACGGCGACGGAGGCTCCCTGGCCCAGCGCTGCAATTGCCGCGCGCAGACCGGCACCACCTGCGCCGATGATCAGCACATCATGCTCATGAGTTTCGAATTTTTCATTCACAGCAATCTCAGGTCGTTAATTGAACCACTCGCAACTAGTCTGACATAAAGATCAGCGAGACCAACCGACACCATGCTCAGCCAGGCAAACAGCATATGGTGGTCGTTGAGAAAACTGGCGCCTCGCCAGGCAGTACGCCGAGGACCGCCAAATAAGACACACGAAAAACAATCAACTTTTCCTCCGACGATGTGTCTCAAGGAATGACATGAGAGTGTGTAGAGCGAAAGCAGGGTTATGTTGGCAGTCAGAACCAGAGAGCCAACTCCAATACCAAAGCGCCCGTTAAACCAGAAAGCGCTAATGGCGTCGTACCAAAGGATAATCAAGAAGATGAGGGCGAGGTAGAGAAAATAGCGATGTAGATTCTGGAGTATGAATGGAAATGCAGTCTCGCCGCGATACTTGTGGCCCGTCTCACCGACCGCGCACGCAGGTGGATCTAGAAAGAATGCTCGGTAGTAAGCCTTACGGTAGTAGTAGCAGGTTGCGCGAAAGCCTAGCGGTGCCCAAAGGATCAGAAAGGCCGGAGAGAGGGGCCACCAACTGGGTTTGATGAGTGGAGAATAAAATGGGGAAAGGTACGGATCAGATTCGAAATACTTTCCTTCAAAGGCCCGCCACGTCGCGTAGACGCTAAACCCGCCGAGCACGAGGACAACCGGGAGCAGTTCGAGCCACCACGCGTCGCGACGCATCGTTGCGCCGAAACGACTACGTTGCAATGCGTTTCCAGCTTCAGCCATTCGGGTATCAGGAACTCGTGGATTCTAGCCCGAGTTACGCAGAAGAGGCCAGGTTTTCGCGACGGTCAGCCGCGGAAGAATCTCATGAGTTAATAGTAGGAAAGACGCGCGCGCATTCTAGCTGAGTTAGGTGTAATCTGTGGAGCCAGTTTTATCTGCCGCTCTACGCCGATTACACAGATTACTAGAGAACCTATGGCTAAGTTGACCCAGAGTTACGTGCGCGGGGCCAGCGATGTACCGTTAATCGGTGAAACAATCGGGGTGCACTTCGATAAGGCCGTGGAGCAATGGCCCGAGAGGGAAGCACTCGTCGTGAGGCATCAGGGGATTCGGTGGAGTTACCGCGAACTCAAAGAACGAGTAGACGCTTTTGCTGCTGGATTGATCGCCGTCGGTCTAAAACCCGGAGATCGTTTAGGCGTCTGGTCTCCTAACAATTCCGAGTGGGTTGTTACACAGTTTGCCGCGGCAAAAGCGGGCTTGATTCTCGTCAACATCAATCCAGCTTACCGGTTGTTCGAACTTGAATACGCACTCAACAAGGTTGGCTCCAAGGCATTGATTACTGCCCCCTCGTTCAAATCGAGCGATTACTTGGCGGTGCTTCGAGAGCTGGCGCCGGAACTCGAAGCCGCTTCAGGCACAGATCTAAACGCAGCAAGACTTCCTTCGCTACGCACGATAATTTGTTTGAGCGACGAAACTATCCGAGGGATGTTTCGGTTTCAGGATGTTCCATCGCTCGCAAACCCGCTTCACAAGCAACGACTCACGCAGTTGGCCGATGAGTTGGAGGCGAACGATGCAATCAATATTCAATTCACCAGCGGTACTACAGGCTTCCCGAAAGGAGCAACACTTACGCACCGCAATGTTTTGAATAACGGGTTCTTCGTGGGCGAAGCAATGCGGCTAACGTCTGATGATCGAGTCTGCATCCCCGTACCGCTTTACCATTGTTTCGGCATGGTGCTGGGAAACCTTGCAAGCATTACACACGGTGCTGCTATGGTTTATCCGTCTGAATCGTTCGATCCTTCGTCCGTATTGGAAGCGGTAGCAGCCGAACGTTGCACGACGCTCTATGGCGTGCCGACGATGTTTATTGCTGAGCTGGATCACCCAGAGTTTGCGCGGTTCGATCTAACTACCCTTCGTACCGGAATCATGGCCGGGTCTCCATGCCCGATTGAACTCATGAAGCGCGTGAACCGTGAAATGAACATGAATCAGATCACGATCGCATATGGCATGACTGAGACTAGCCCGGTGAGTTTTCAGAGCGGGACGGACGATCCCTTAGAGCGACGTGTCTCAACTGTGGGCCGGGTGCATCCACACGTTGAAGTGAAGATCGTAGATGCCAATGGCCAGATCGTTCCACCCGGTGCAACCGGTGAGCTCATGACTCGCGGTTACTCCGTCATGATCGGTTATTGGAATGATCCGGACCTTAGCGCTGAAGCTCTCGACAGCGAGGGTTGGATGCACACTGGTGACCTGGCAACCATTGATGAAGACGGCTACTGCAATATTGTTGGACGTTTGAAAGACATGGTGATTCGGGGCGGCGAGAACATTTACCCTCGCGAAGTTGAGGAGTTTCTTTATCGCCACCCAAAGGTAAAGGATGTGCAGGTTATTGGTGTCCCCGACGAACGTTACGGAGAGGAACTATGCGCGTGGATTAAGTTACATGACGGAGTGACAGCCACAGCGGATGAAATCAGATCATTCTGTCGTGGGCAAATTTCGCATTACAAGATTCCGCGCCACATCAAGTTTGTCGAGAGTTTTCCGATGACTGTTACAGGGAAGATCCAAAAGTTTGTTATGCGCGAGCAGATGATTGCGGAGCTTGGATTGGAGGAACAGAAGACTGCCTGATAAGTGATAGACAACCCTTCTCAGATCTCGGATTTAGATCGATCTCGCAGTCTCACCGGGCTTCAGCCCGGTGAAAATGTGATCAGAAACAAGCCTCAACCGTTTCAACGGTTTTCGTGCGCGTAGTTTTAGGCTGTACCTGTGTAAACCGTTGAAACGGTTTCTGTGGGATTTGAAAAAGCTGAACACCGGGCTGAAGCCCGGTGAGAATGAAACGATTTTGCTAAGACGCCAAAGCCTCGACTTACTTCTCTTTGTACAACTCGGGTAACAGCTGGCGTAGGTTCGAAAGCTTGGGCATGTCGTTGTACACGATGTATGGCTCGTTGGGGTGATTCACGAGATAGTTCTGATGATAACCCTCGGCTTCATAGAAGGCTTTGAGCGAAACTACCTGGGTGACAATCTCATCTGAAAAAACCTTTGCCTCATTGAGTTGTGCGATGTAGCTCTCAGCGATGTGCTTCTGCTCGTCATTCGAATAAAAGATGGCAGAACGGTATTGCGTACCAACGTCCGGACCTTGACTATTCAATTCAGTCGGATCATGCGCGACCGCGAAGAAAACCTTCAGCAGTTGGCCATAAGTGATCTGCGAAGGATCGTAGTTGATACGGACAGATTCAGCGTGACCAGTGGATCCCGAGGCGACCGTATAGTACTGGGCGGTGTCGGCTGAACCACCTGCGTAGCCCGACTCAGCTTTTGAAACACCCTTTACGTGATCGAAAACTGCTTCAACACCCCAGAAGCAGCCGCCAGCGAAAACGGCCGTTTGCTGACCTTTTTTCGAGGCGAGCGGCAGGTCAATTTTTGGATTCGGAATAGCGACCGCGGAAGCGTTCGCTCTACTACAAGCGTTGAAAATCATAGTTGTACCCACCAATAACAAAAGAATTGCAGAAAGTCGGAACATAGCTTTTTCCCCGGCCAATATACGCACGGTGGATCCTAAACGGATTGTGACGTGATTGCCAAACGTATCCGCAGATTGGGGTGATGTCCTAGTTTGAACTCTCAGCGCAATCTCTGCGTTCTGCGGTAACCAAAGTGTAATTCGCCTGGTTGACTTCTTCTCTGTGCAATCTCTGTGTTCTCTGTGTCTCTGTGGTGATCAAGGGAGCAACAAACACACTTACCACAGAGACACAGAGAACACAGAGATTGCACAGAGAAATCAAAAATGAATGCCTGTTTCGCCGCGAGTTACTGAGAAGACGCAGAGAACGCAGAAGTTACGCAGGGAAGAATGTAAATAGGAGACCACTCGCAGATTGGCGTTACTGTAGGTCATATTACGGCTAATTCATAAGTGGCGCTAAAGCATGCGCCAGTCTAAGCGACGGATTGTCGTGCGTAAGTTCGTAGCCATCTTCGACGACCCAAATGGCCGAGAGCACCGCCTGAGCAAATGACCATCGCAGCGCGCGATCGTAATTGAGATTGAGCGCTGCGGTTAAAAGACTGAGCCGCCGCTTAACAACGGTGGTTGAAGCGAAACAGTCAGGATTCTCCACTGGGTTTCTAAGTATCGCTCCAACTTCATACTCGAGTTCGCCCACTAGTCCCTTAGGATCGATGGACAACCAACCGCGAGTTGAATCGAAGAGCACGTTGTAATGGTGAAGGTCGCCATGCAAGAGCATCGCACTCTGCTGTGAGTTCGCGAGACTTAAATACAATTCATGCGCCTCCCGAACCAAGCTGCTTGGTAACTGCTGATCACCAGTTTCCACATAACGATCGAAACCGCGCGACCAGTCCAGAATTGTTTGGCAATGTGACGGCGGCGAATGGTAAGACATCTGATGCATAAGCTGAGCAAAAATTTCGGTAGCCTCGTCGTCATTGCCCGCGCGTACCAGTTCCACCAATTCCTTTGCAGGATGCAGTCGCTCCAGCAAAATGGCACCTGGTTCGGATTCATAAACTCTGACGGTACCGCCACCGTCAAACGATCGTAGGACGTCGCCTGCGTGCCACTCGTCATTTCGTCTCTTGCTTATCTTAAGAACAACTCTAGTCTCGCCGCGCGTTCCAAAAGCGAAACAAGATTCTCTTGTCTCCCATGTCTTGTCGACAGCGACGTGCCACTGTTCTGCCAGGGACGATAATCGACTGAGTGCGGATGACATATTGTTACTACTATAGTCCCATCTCTGTTCAGACAAACGTTTAGATTTGTTCAGCGCTCATTTGACCGCCTTGCGGAAGCGACTTGGACACAGTCAGTAGCGTCACGCGGCAGCGTCGGGTCCGTTGTCACCTCTGACGCTGTGGTTGGTTACGGACCCGACGCTACCGCGTGAGTACTGACTGTGTCCAAGTTTGGTTGCGGCTCGCCTGACTGAGGTGGACAGAGAAAAGCCTTGCAGATTAAGAAACTGCCAGACTACCAAACGCAATAGTGATTAGTATGAGTTTGATGAAGGATTGTGTTTGTGGACTAGGCCGCGCGAATCGACAAGAGATCCGAAAGAAGGGAGAGAGAGCTGAAAGATTACGACAGGACCTTCGTTATGTAGCTGCTGAACTCATTGAACATGAAGGTACATTCTCTGAGTGCGCTGGTAACAATAAACACGAGACGATCTCCCAACAGAAAAGGAGTAATCGCTAATAGGACTGAAGACGTGGCCAGTAGGTTAGACGTGATGTCTGTCATTTCAAGTCTTTTCATTTCGATGTCCCCTGAAAGAAACTTCTCAAGTTTTCGTCGTGGTTGGAACCACGCACCTTCTGAGGTTCATGTTTGCGGGGCAGGACAACGAGGAGAGTTCGGTTTGCGCAGCACGCGCGCCGAGAGCAACAGCAATGATTATGCCGTTAGGTGGTGGTCTCTTTCAGGTAACGACGAAACCCTTGAGGCGCGGTTATTTAGGTCTATTGGACCTACGAGAAGCAGCGAGGGCCAGCAGGAGAAAAAACCGGTCAAGCTGCGTATTTGGTGGCAAGTTGACCTGGTCCAGCCAGCGAATCAGTAAAATCCGGCTACACAAGTTGGTTCAAGATCTGTGAATGAAAGGGTCTGGGCCACGCACGTGTCTTTCGGTTAATCTGTGAATGAATGACCGAAGAATCCTCCTTTCCAGAATGGCTTCCGCCGATGGCGGCCACGCTCACGCAGGAGCGCTTCACCGGACCCGAGTGGATCTTCGAGCGCAAGTTTGATGGGATCCGGTTAATTGCGTTTAAGAACGGAGGCGATGTCCAACTTTTCTCACGCAATCGTTTACCTCAGAACATTCCGCCGGTGGCCCAGGCAATCGCGAAACTTACCGAGCAACAACTAATCCTTGATGGAGAGATCACGTGGGGACAAGGCAAAGTTGCCTATCACGTTTTCGATGTGCTTTGGGTTGATGGTCAAAGAGTAACCCAATTGCCATTCGTCGAGCGGCGGCGCTTATTAAGTAGGCTGCAGCTGAATGAGCCATTACATCGTGTGGCCTCGATTGAGAATGAGTCGCCATGGGAATTGGCGCAAAGGGAGGGTTGGGAGGGAGTGATTGCAAAGCACTGTGACTCTGTCTACGAACACCGTCGATCGAAACAATGGTTAAAGATGAAGTGCGAGCTCAAACAGCCATTCGTTGTTGGTGGATTCACCGATCCGCAGGGTGCGCGTGTTGGACTTGGCGCATTACTGGTCGGGTATTACGAAGGTGATGACTTTTGCTTTGCCGGAAAGATCGGAACGGGATTGGATACGAAGTTGCTGCTGGAGCTGCGCGAGAAACTAGATCGGCTCGAGATACCGAAGACACTGTTCACTCGGGCCGTTGGACTGCCACGACTGCGGGTGCATTGGGTAACGCCTGAGATTGTCGTAGAAGTGGGATTCATCGAATGGACGGCGCATGGGAAGTTGAGGCACCCACGACTGTTAGGTGTGAACGAAACCCAGGACAGTGCATCCTGAGAAACTTAGGCACTTGAGTTAACAAGCTGGAAGGGTTGCGCCTCCTTGGAGTGCGGGGACCTGTCACCGCTTTGGTACAGGACGTCATAGATGCCGAGATTCGCTGTACCAAAGCGGTGACA
>DASYRR010000321.1:0-4720 GCA_036004125.1 Pyrinomonadaceae bacterium
TCATGAAACACTTTGTACTGCGACTCGTGCTAAGATGCGCGCGCTCGCCCAACAAATCCAACGAGGCTATTATGAGGTTCCGTACTCTTTCACTGACCCTCGTCTTAATGTTCCCTCTGGTCGTTGCTGTCAACGGTCAAACACAGAATCCGACCACCAACGCGAAGCCAACTATTGTGATTGTCCACGGAGCGTGGGGTGGGTCGTGGGCCTTTCGTCGAGTCGATGCACTCTTGCGAGAAAAAGGTTTCAACGTGTACCGTCCGCAATTGACTGGTCTTGGTGAGCGAGTGCATTTGAGCCGCCCCGACATTGGGTTGAGCACGCACATCGATGACGTAGTAAACGCGATCCTTTACGAAGACCTGCACGACATCACGCTTGTCGGTCACAGCTATGGTGGCATGGTGATTACTGGAGTTGCCGATCGCGTCCCTGATCGGATTAAGCGCCTCGTATACCTCGATGCGATCGTTCCTAATGACGGTGAAAGTGTTAGTAGCATAATGGGTACGCGTAACGATTGGATAAAGCAGATGACCAAAGGGGATTACATCGTACCGATGTGGGTGAAACCAGATCAGCCTCCCCCACACGATGTACCGCAGTCGTTGAAAACCTTTACTGAACCAATCGTGTTGAAGAATGAGGCAGCACGCAAACTTCCCGTTACCTATATTCTGACCGTCGAGAAGGGCAAGGAAGCGAAGGATGACGATTTCTTTCCGCAGTCGCAACGGGCGAAGGACAAAGGCTGGACCTTGTTGAAGTTGACAGCTGATCATAATGCGCAGTGGTCTGCCCCCGAGGCGTTGGTCGAGATGTTGGCCGGCATCCGCTAGCGTTTAGCCATGAAGACTAGACCGCGCCCTTAAACTCCGAATAACTACACCACGTTTGCATCTAAGCGCGGCTTGCTTGCACCTTTGTTGCACCAGCTTACAGAAGTATCGAGAAGAGTCGCTATATAAAGGACAGGCTAGCCATCTCGACCATGTCAAAACTGGGGGTTCTATGAGCCGTTTGAATAAAACACGGGCCGTTGTTTTCGGAGCCTTTTTTTGTCTAACAATGTGTGCACTGATGATGACGAATCGCTCGCACGCGCAAGGTACCACCGAACTTTACAGGGACATCACTAAACCTATCGACGCGCGGGTTGACGATCTCCTTTCACGAATGACCATCGAAGAGAAGCTAGCCTTGGTTCATGCCGATTCGAAATTTACCACAGCTGCTATTCCAAGATTCGGATTACCCCGACGCTGGCTTTCCGACGGTCCGCATGGTGTGCGCGAAGACGTCGGGCCCGATACATGGATACCGGCGGGTCGCACAGATGACTTCGCCAGTTTTATGCCGGCGTTGATTGGGTTGGCTGCGACCTGGAATCCAGAACTGGCAAGTGCGTACGGCAAAGTTATCGGAGAAGAAGCGCGACAACGCGGAAAGCAAATCATGCTGGGACCAGGCATGAACATAATGCGGACTCCTCTCAACGGCCGCAATTTTGAATACGCGGGCGAAGATCCATTCCTGAGTTCTCGCATGGTGGTTAACTACATTCGTGCAGTGCAGGCGGAAGACGTGGCTTCTTGTGCAAAGCATTTTGTTGCGAATGATCAAGAATGGGAGCGTGGCAAGATCAACGTCGAAATGGATGAACGTGCTTTGCGCGAGATCTATCTGCGTCCATTTCAGGCAGCGGTTCAAGAGGCGGGAGTGCGCACGGTAATGAGCGCATACAACAAATTTCGCGGACAGTATTGTTCTGAGAATGATTACCTGCTCAACAAGATCCTAAAAGGCGAATGGGGATTCAAAGGGTTGGTAATGTCTGATTGGAACGGCACGCACAGCACTCGCGGTCCGGTGCTCAATGGTCTTGATCTGGAAATGGGAACCGAGATCTCGCCCTACGATCGATTTTTTCTTGCGGGTGCTTTTCGTGAAGGTCTTAAGAGCGGCGAGTTTCCAATGTCAGTCCTCGACGACAAAGCGCGACGCAATTTAAGACAGATACTCGAAACGAAAATACTTGAAGGGCGTGCACCCGGCGCTCTGAATACCAAAGAACATCAGGCCACTGCTCGTCGGATTGCCGAAGAGAGTCTCGTTCTCTTGAAGAATGATAACGAGGCGCTACCTTTGGATGCGGATAAGATCAAGTCTGTGGCAGTCATAGGAGAAAACGCTATTCAGTTGCAGGCGTACGGCGGAGGAAGCGCGCGAATCAAAACGTTTTATGAGATTACTCCGTTAGAGGGAATCCTGCGTCGCATCGGAGGCCGCGCGAACATTTCGTTTGCCATTGGTTACAACGAAAAGCAAGATCCTGAGTTGGCAAACCAGGCAGTGCGAGCCGCGAGTCAGGCGGACGTTGTCATTTACGTCGGTGGACTCAATCATCGCGCTTACTTTGATGCGGAAGCCACCGATCGTAAAGACATGAGGTTGCCGTACAAACAGGACGAGTTATTGGCGCGTCTCCTGGAAGCGAATCCACGTACCATCGTCGTTTTGTTAGGTGGTGGCCCTATGGAAATGGGCTCATGGTTATCGAAAGCTCCCGCTGTATTGCAAGCCTGGTATCCGGGAATGGAAGGTGGCAACGCGCTGGCCCGCGTGTTGTTTGGTGACGTCAACCCGTCTGGCAAACTGTCATGCACTTTTCCAAAGCGATTGGAAGACTCCCCCGCACACGCAATGGGCAACTATCCTGGAAAAGATCTTACTGTTCGCTATGAAGAGGGATTGCTGGTTGGCTATCGCTGGTTTGATACCAAGGACATCGAGCCGCTCTTTCCATTTGGCTTTGGATTATCTTACACGCGCTTTGAATACTCCGATCTAAAACTAAAGCCTTCAACAAAAGATGGCGAGTTGACGGCAGAGTTTGTTGTCAAGAATGTTGGGGCTCGAGACGGTGCTGAAGTCGCTCAACTCTACATTCAGGATCTCAAGCCAAGGTTGCCACGTCCTGTAAAAGAATTGAAAGGATTCAGGAAAGTGTTTTTGAAGGCAGGCGAACAACAAACAGTATCGATTCCAATCAATCGAAGTTCGTTTGCGTTTTACGATCCGGCACAAAATGGATGGGTTGCTGAGAAGGGTGAGTTCAAGATTCTGATTGGCAGTTCGTCGCATACGATCCGTCTAGGGGCGCAGACTCGTCTGACTCAGACAAGTCTTGAAAAGTGAGATCTCTGTGTACGTCTGTGTAGCAAGAACTCATCGCTAAGAAAGAGACACAAAATGCGACTTAGCAACCTCGACGTCGTGGTGTTGATTTTCTACTTCGTCGCAATGATCTCAGTGGGCGTTTACGTGACGCGCCGGGCCTCGCGAAATCTTGATTCATATTTTCTCGGCGGCAAGTCGATGCCGTGGTGGCTGCTGGGGATCTCTAATGCCTCAGCCATGTGGGACATCACCGGCACGATGTGGCTCGTCTACATCCTTTTTGTTTACGGATTGAAGGCGATATTCCTGCCCTGGCTCTGGCCCGTTTTTAATCAGGTGTTCGATGCGGTCTATCTTTCGAAGTGGATAAGACGTTCGAATGTTAGAACCGGGGCAGAGTGGATTGCGACGCGGTTTGGTACTGGTCGCGGCGGCGAACTTGCGCGTGCCGTTATCGTGATCTTCGCCCTTGTCAGTGTCATCGGCTTTATCAGTTATGACTTCCAGGGTATGGGCAAGTTTTGCAAGGTTTTTCTGCCCTGGGATCTATCGCCAAACACATATGCAATCCTGATCATGGGCGTGACAGCTATTTATGTTGTACTGGGCGGCATGCTGAGCGTTGTGCTGACTGACTTTGTGCAGTTTCTGTTGATGGCGATGTCGAGCGTCGTCATCGCAATCGTCGCAACCCAAAAAGTTGACTCCAATGCGATCGACAGGTTAACGCCTGCGGGCTGGCGTGATGTCTTCAGCTTTCACCTGGCCCTGGATTGGTCTCCAATTCTGCCAGCCATGAATCAGCGAATAATCGAAGATGGAATGGCGTCGATGTTTGCTCTCTTTTTTCTGCTGATGGTGTGTAAAGGCGTGCTCGTTAGCATCGCGGGTTCAGCACCAAATTACGACATGCAGCGCATCCTGGCCGCGAAGAATCCTCGGGAAGCTAGTCTAATGAGCGCGATCGTTTCCGTTTGTCTAGTTCCGCGCTGGATTTTAATCGGTGGGATCACGCTTCTTGGTCTTGCTTACGTCACCCCTGAATTCAAGAACACGGGAGGCCAGCCGGATTTCGAACTCGTGTTGCCTTACGTTATTAATAACTTCCTGCCCGCAGGTCTTCTCGGAATTCTACTAGCTGGTTTGCTTTCGGCGTTCATGTCGACTTTTAGCGCTACTGTAAATGCGGGAGCCGCTTACCTGGTGAATGACTTGTACAAACATTACCTCAATCCTGGTGCGGAGAATCGAACATTGATACGCGCTAGTTATGTAGCCTCAGTACTAGTACTCATTGCTGGTATTTGCGTCGGCTTTTTTCTGTCGTCCATAAATCAGATCACCCAATGGATTGTCAGTGGACTCTTCGGAGGTTATACAGCCGCAAACGTCTTGAAGTGGTACTGGTGGCGTTTGAATGGACACGGCTACTTCTGGGGCATGCTGGTTGGTATTACTACCGCAGTGATTTCTCCACTAGTTGCGCCGAATGTTCAACCGCTTTATGTCTTCCCCTTCATTCTCCTGTTATCCGCAA